>DDKN01000082.1 GCA_002339725.1 Thiobacillus sp. UBA2597 | reverse complement strand
GCCAAGCAGGTGCGTCTGTCCGACTATGGCACCCAGCTGCGCGAGAAGCAGAAGATCCGCCGCATCTACAACGTGCTGGAAGGCCAGTTCCGTCTGACCTACAAGGAGGCCGATCGACGCCGGGGCGTGACCGGCGAGAACCTGCTGCAACTGCTGGAATCCCGCCTGGACAGCGTCGCCTATCGCATGGGCTTTGCCGCCTCGCGCTCCGAGGCGCGTCAGGTCGTGCGTCACAACAGCATCTTGGTCAACGGCAAGCGGGTGAACATCCCCTCCTACCAGGTCAAGCCGGGTGATGTGGTCGAAGTGGCCGAGCGTTCCAAGGGCCAGCTGCGCATCAAGGGTGCCCTGGAGGCGGCCGAGGGGCGCGGCTTCCCCGAGTGGGTCGAGGTCGACACCAAGGCGATGAAGGGCGTCTACAAGGCCCGTCCGCAGCGTTCCGAGTTGCCGCCGACGATCAACGAGCACCTCGTGATCGAACTTTATTCCAAGTAATCCGTCCGCCTAAAGGTCTAAAACTATGTCGAACACTGGCGAACTGCTGAAACCCCGTATCGTCGAGGTCAACAGCATTTCCCCGCGGCAAGCGCGGGTTACGCTGGAGCCGTTCGAGCGTGGCTACGGTCACACTCTGGGTAATGCCCTGCGCCGCATTCTGCTGTCTTCCATGCAGGGCTATGCGCCGACCGAGATCCGCATTGCCGGCGTGGTGCATGAATATTCCACGATCGAAGGCGTACAGGAAGACGTGGTCGACATCCTGCTCAACCTCAAGGGGCTGTCGGTCAAGCTGAACAACCGTAGCGAAGCCATCCTCACGGTCAAGAAGGAAGGCGAAGGCGTGGTTACCGCGGGTGATCTGCAGGGGGGCCACGATGTCGAGATCCTGAATCCGGACCATGTCATCGCCCATATCACCAAAGGCGGCAAGCTCGACATGGAAGTCAAGATCGAGGCCGGGCGCGGCTATGTGCCGGTGACCGCCCGCACCGTGAAGGACGAGACCCGGCCGGTCGGCGTGATCATGATGGACGCCCTGTACAGCCCGGTGAAGAAGGTCAGCTTCAGTGTCGACAGCGCCCGCGTCGAGCAGCGCACCGATCTCGACAAACTGGTGCTCGAGGTCGAAACCAACGGCGTGATCGAGCCGGAAGAGGCCGTGCGCGGCGCCGCCCGCCTGCTGATCGAGCAGTTGATGCCGTTCGCCGATCTGAAGGGCGTCAGCCTGTCGTCCGAGCAGCCCAGCGCCGCCAGCGGTGCCCAGATCGATCCGATCCTGCTGCGCCCGGTGGACGAGCTGGAACTGACCGTGCGCTCCGCCAACTGCCTGAAGGCCGAGAACATCTACTACATCGGTGATCTGATCCAGCGCACCGAGAACGAACTGCTCAAGACCCCGAACCTGGGCCGCAAGTCCCTGAACGAGATCAAGGACGTGCTGGCTGCGCGCGGTCTGACCCTGGGCATGAAGCTGGAAAACTGGCCGCCCGTTGGCTTGGAAAAGCCCTAAGCACGGCTCGAACGAAGAGGTAACAGAAAATGCGTCATCGCCTGTCCAACCGCAAACTCAACCGCACCAGCAGCCATCGCGCTGCGATGCTGCGCAACCTGACCAACGCCCTGTTGCGTCACGAGGTGATCAGCACCACCCTGCCCAAGGCCAAGGAACTGCGCCGCGTGGCCGAGCCCCTGATCACCTTGGGCAAGAAGCCGAGCCTGGCCAACCGCCGTCTCGCCTTTGACCGTACCCGCGACCGCGACATCGTGGCCAAGCTGTTCGACGATCTGGGCCCCCGCTTCATGGCCCGTCCCGGCGGCTACCTGCGCATCCTCAAGGCCGGCTTCCGCAAGGGCGACAACGCCCCCATGGCCCTGGTCGAACTGGTCGACCGTCCGGAGAGCGCCGAGGCTGTCGCGGCTGAATAAGCGGCGCAAGCTGTGGTAAAAAGGCCGGCATCGCCGGCCTTTTTCATTGGTGCCTCATGATTGTCCTGTTTACCGATTACGGCTGGGCCGACCCCTACGTCGGCCAGGTCAAGGCGGTGCTCGTGCGCGAGGCGCCGTCTGTACCGGTCATCGACCTGCTGCACGGCGCGCCTGACTTCAATGCCCATGCCGGGGCGCAGTTGCTCGATGCCCTGTGTCGCAGCTTCCCAGCCGGCAGCGTCTTCTTCTGTGTGGTGGATCCCGGCGTCGGCGGGCCGCGCCAGGCGGTGGTGGTCGAGGCCGACGGCCGCTGGTATGTGGGCCCGGACAACGGCCTGCTCTCCATCGTCGCGCAGCGCGCCAGCCAGGCGCGCTACTGGCAGATCGCCTGGCGGCCGGAACAACTCGCCGACACCTTCCACGGCCGCGACCTGTTCGCGCCCATCGCCGCCTGGCTCGCCGCCGGCCGTTTCCCCGAGGACAAGCTGAAACCGGCGGACAAACTCGAAGTGCAGTTCGACAGCGCCGACCTGCCGCGCATCATCTACCTCGACCACTACGGCAATGCCTGGACCGGGCTGCGCGGCGGCCTGATGAGCGGGGAGACGGCGCTGGAGGTCAAGGGGCGGGCACTGCCTTATTGCCGCACCTTTGCTGAGGCCGGCAAGGGCGAGCTCTTCTGGCATGTGAACAGCTCAGGCCTGGTCGAGATTGCGGCCAACCGGGCCAGCGCGGCTGAGCTGCTGGGCCTGAAGATCGGGGACAAGGTCGGCCTGGCCGGTGCTGCCAGCGAGGCGCTGCACTAGAAGCGCTCGTCCTCGCGCAAATAGCGCCACTGGCCCAGGGGCAGCTCGCCCAGGCGCACGCGGCCGATGCGCACCCGTTTGAGGCCGACCACCTTGAGGCCGACCAGCTCGCACATGCGGCGGATCTGGCGCTTGCGGCCTTCCTTCAGGATGAAGCGCAATTGGTCCCGGTTTTGCCAAACCACCTTGGCCGGCCTGAGCTTGTGGCCGTCGAGCGACAGGCCGTGGTTGAGCAGGGCAAGGCCATGCTCGTCGAGCCGGCCCTCCACCCGCACCAGGTATTCCTTCTCCACCTCGGAGTCATCGCCGATCAGTTGCCGGGCGATGCGTCCGTCCTGAGTGAGCACCAACAAGCCGGTCGAATCGATGTCCAAGCGGCCGGCCGGGGCCAGGCCTTTCAGCATGGCCGGGCTGAAGGCCGGACCGCGGCTCTCGCGCCACTGCGTGTCGCGCTGGATCAGCGCCAGCGCCGGTGTGTAGCCCGGCTCGGGCTGGCCCGAGACATAGCCCACCGGTTTGTGCAGCAATAGGGTTACCCGGCGTTGCTGTTGCAAGTCGGCCTGCTGGGCGAGCCGGATCTCGCAATCGGGGTCGACCTTGGTGCCGAGCACGTCCACCTTATGGCCGTCGACATAGACCCAGCCGCGCTCGATGTAAGCGTCCGCTTCGCGCCGCGAGCAGAGCCCGCGCTGGGCCATCAGTTTGGACAGGCGGACCGGCTCAGTCACGCTTGAGCACCGCCTTCAAATAATGCCCAGTGTGGCTGTCCGGATGCTTCGCCACCTGCTCCGGCGTGCCCTCGGCGAGGATGCGGCCGCCGCCCTCGCCGCCCTCGGGCCCGAGGTCGATGATCCAGTCGGCGGTCTTCAGGACGTCGAGGTTGTGCTCGATCACCACCACGGTGTTGCCGTGGCTGACCAGGCGATGCAGCACGTCGAGCAGCAGCGCGATGTCATGAAAATGCAGGCCGGTGGTCGGTTCGTCCAGGATGTACAGGGTGCGGCCGGTGTCGCGCTTGGACAGTTCCAGCGCCAGCTTGACCCGCTGCGCCTCGCCGCCCGAAAGGGTGGTGGCCGACTGGCCGAGGCGGACATAGGTGAGGCCGACGTCGATCAGGGTCTTGAGCTTGCGCGCCACGGTCGGCACCGGCTGGAAGAACGCATAGGCCTCCTCCACCGTCATCTGCAGCACGTCGTGAATGCTCTTGCCCTTGTACTGGATCTCCAGGGTCTCGCGGTTGTAACGCTGGCCGTGGCAGACGTCGCAGGGCACGTAGATGTCGGGCAGGAAGTGCATCTCCACCTTGATCATGCCGTCGCCCTGGCAGGCCTCGCAGCGGCCGCCCTTGACGTTGAAGGAGAAGCGGCCGGGGCCGTAGCCGCGTGCGCGCGCCTCGGGCACGCCGGCGAACAGCTCGCGGATCGGGGTGAACAGGCCGGTGTAGGTGGCCGGGTTGGAGCGCGGGGTGCGGCCGATCGGGCTCTGGTCGACGTTGATCACCTTGTCGAAGAACTCGACGCCGTCGATGCCCTCGAACGGCGCCGGTTCGAGCGCCGAGCCATAGAGCAGGTTGGACACCGCGGCATACAGGGTGTCGTTGATCAGGGTCGACTTGCCCGAGCCGGAGACCCCGGTGATGCCGACGAATAGGCCAAGCGGCAGCTTGAGCGTGACCGCCTTCAGGTTGTTGCCGGTGGCGCCGGTGAGCACCAGCTGGCGCGCCGGGTCCGGCGCCTTGCGCTTCTTCGGCACGGCGATGGCCTTCTTGCCGGCGAGGTACTGGCCGGTGAGCGAGGCCTTGCTGGCGATGATCTGCCTGGGCGTGCCCTCGGCCACCACCTCCCCGCCATGCTCGCCGGCACCAGGCCCCATGTCGACCACGTAGTCGGCGGCGCGGATGGCGTCCTCGTCGTGCTCGACCACGATCACGGTGTTGCCCAGGTCGCGCAGGTGCTTCAGGGTGCCGAGCAGGCGGTCGTTGTCGCGCTGGTGCAGGCCGATGGAGGGCTCGTCCAGCACGTACATGACGCCGGTGAGACCGGAGCCGATCTGGCTGGCCAGGCGGATGCGCTGGGCCTCGCCGCCGGACAGGGTGTCGGCCGAGCGTTCCAAGGAGAGGTAATCGAGGCCGACATTGTTGAGGAAAGAGAGGCGAGCGACGATTTCCTTGACGATCTTGTCCGCCACCTGGGCGCGTTGGCCGGTCAGCTTGAGCGTCTCGAAGAACGCCAGGGTTTGACGGATGGGCAGGCGCGACAGTGCATGCAGGGTCTGGCCGCCGATGGTGACGTGGCGTGCCTCCACGCGCAGGCGCGAGCCCTCGCACTCGGGGCAGGGGCGGCTGGCGATGTACTTGGCCAGTTCCTCGCGCAGGAGTTGCGACTCGGCGTCCTTGTAGCGTTTCTCCAGGATCGGGATGACGCCGTCGAAGCTGTGCTGGCGGGTGACCTTGCGGCCGCCCTCGCCCAGGTAGTGGAAGGGGATGACCTCGCCGCCGCTGCCGTAGAGCACGATCTCGCGCACCCGTTCGGGCAGATCCTCGAACGCGGCCTCGATGTCGAAGCCATAGTGCAGCGCGAGATCGGTCAGCATGCGGAAGAAGAAGGCGTTGCGCCGGTCCCAGCCCTTGATCGCGCCGGAGGCGAGCGAGAGGTGGGGGAAGGCGACCACCCGCTTGGGGTCGAAGAAGGTGATCGCGCCCAGGCCGTCGCACTTGGGGCAGGCACCCATGGGGTTGTTGAACGAGAACAGGCGCGGCTCCAGCTCGGGCAGGGCGTAGTCGCACACCGGGCAGGCGAACTTGGCCGAGAACAGCTGCTCGTGGCCGCTGTCCATGTCCACCGCCAGGGCCTTGCCGTCGGAATGGCGCAGGGCCATCTCGAACGATTCGGCCAGGCGCTGTTTCACCTCGGCCTTGACCTTGAGCCGGTCGACCACCGCCTCGATGGTGTGTTTCTTGTTCTTGTCGAGTTTGGGCAGGGCGTCGATGTCGTAGACCGCGCCGTCGATGCGCAGGCGCACGAAGCCCTGGGCGCGCAGCTCGTCGAACAGGGCCAGCTGCTCGCCCTTGCGGCCCACCACCAGCGGCGCCAGGATCATGAGCTTGGTGTCTTCGGGCAAGGCGAGCACCTGATCGACCATCTGCGACACCGTCTGCGCCGCCAGTTCGATGCCGTGTTCCGGGCAGCGCGGGGTGCCGGCGCGGGCGAACAGGAGGCGCAGGTAGTCGTGGATCTCGGTCACCGTGCCCACGGTGGAGCGCGGGTTGTGGCTGGCGGTCTTCTGCTCGATGGCGATGGCGGGCGACAGGCCCTCGATCAGGTCGACGTCGGGCTTTTCCATCAATTGCAGGAACTGCCGGGCATAGGCCGAGAGCGACTCGACATAGCGGCGCTGGCCCTCCGCATAGAGGGTGTCGAAGGCGAGCGAGGACTTGCCCGAGCCGGACAGGCCGGTGATCACGATCAACTGGTGATGCGGCAGGTCGAGGTTGATGTTCTTCAGGTTGTGGGTGCGGGCGCCCCGGATGCGGATCATGCTGTGCGGTCTGGAATCAGGACAATCCGCCAATATACCGGTTTCAGTCAGTTCGCCCAACCCGGCCGGCCCGGGGCTCAGTAGACCTCCCGGGCCAGCTTGAGCAGTTGCGAGCTGATGGTCAGGCCGGCGCGCCGGGCGGCGCTCAGGTTGATCTTGAAGGCGATGCGCGGGCCTTCCCGGATCAGCTCGATCATCACGCCGCGGGCGGCCATGCCCTCCTCGTCGCCGACGGTGAGCACCGGGGCGTTGCCCAGGCCGGCCAGCACCCGGTCGAGATTGTCGGCGTCGGCAATGAACAGCACCTGACAGGCCTGGGCGGCCGTGGGGTTGGCCGGGCGGGCAATGCTGACGACGGTATTCTTGAGGGGTTTGCCCTGCAGAGAATCGAGGGCGGGGCCAAGAGGGTCTGGCGCCAGGGCACAAAGCAGCATGCCGGGCCGGCTGCTCGCCGGCCACTCGACGAACTTGGGAAAATTGTAGAGCAGGGCTGCCTTGGCCTGATATTCCGTCAGCGCCTGCGCCCGTGCCGGGACGACATGTCCGGCTGCCAGCGCCAGGAGGGCGAGCAGGAGCCAGTGGGGCCGGGCCGGGGCAAACCAGTGCGGCATGGTCAGAACCGGTAGGTCAGCTTCAGCCGCCAGGTGCGTCCGTCCTGACGCAGCATGGCCTGGCTGTGTTGGTCCGAGCCCGGATCGGCGTAGCGCTGATCGAACAGGTTGTAGACGCCGGCGGTGACCTCCAGGCCCGGGGCCAGCTTCTGGCTGGTGAGCGTGAGGTTGGTGACCACGCTGCTGCCGGCGCTGATGCCGGGATGACTGGTGCGACGGCTGCCGATGTATTGCAATTCCAGGCCGCTGCGCCAGCGCTTGCCCAAAACGGGCTGACTCCAGTTGAGCTTGGCCAGGTGGCGCGGCGAGTTGTCCAGCCAGGTGCCGTCCTGGCGCTGGGCGAGCTGCCAGGTGTAGCTCGCCCTCAGTTGGCTGCCGTCGGCCCAACGCCGCTCCGCCTCGAATTCGAGGCCGTCGGCCTCGGCCTGGGCGATGTTGTTGAACTGAAGATCGCCGCTCGGCAGGGTTTCCTGCTCGATCAGGTCCTCGATCGCATAGTGGTAGGCCGAAGCGGTCAGCCGGATATCGCTGCCGATCACCTTCTCCAGCACCAGCTCGTAGGTCTTGATCTTCTCAGGCCGCAGATTGGGGTTGGCCAGCTGGTCCGGCGGGCCGTAGGCAATGTAATAGAGCTCATAGGCATCAGGCGCCCGGAAGGCGGTGCCATAGAGGATCTTCCAGGTGGTCGTGTCGTCCCATTGGTGGATCAGGCCCAGCCGGGGATTGACGCTGTTGTGGCCCTCGGCCGAACGATCGAAGCGCAGGCCGGCGTTGAGCAGGGTGCGCTCGCTCAGGCTGTATTCGTCCTGAAGGTAGAGCGCCCAGCGCTCGCTCTGGCGGCGGTCATCCAGATAGGCGGCATAGGGATCGAGATCGTAATTGGCCTGGTCGCGTTGAAGGTCGCGCTGGTACTCGCCGCCGTAGACCAGCTTGTGGCCCTTGAAGGCGGTATGAAGGAGTTTCACTTCCGCCCCCCACCAGCGGCCGTTGGTGCGATCGCGATTGTCCACCCCGCTATAGATGTAGTCGCCGGTGTAGTGATACAGCCCATAGTAGGCCCGCCCGGTGAGCTCCAGCTGATCGCTCAGCGCGCGTTGATATTTCAGGTCGAAAAACGACTGGCGGTCCACGGTGTTCGCGCGCGGGTCGTTGAAGTCCTGGCCGTACGAAGCGGTGGGCACTCCCTTTTTGCGGTCGGCATGGGCCAGGGCCAGGGTGAAGTCGCCGAAGGCGAACTTGCCATAGACGTTGTCGGCCCGGTCGTGATCGAGGCCGACGGCGGTGCCGTTGAACTCCGGAAAGAACAGGTCCTGCCCCTGGCTGTCGTAGCGGCCGACCGAAAGCAGCAGGTCGAGCCCGTTGTCGAAGCGGCGGCCGTAGCTGGCCCGGCCCTTCCAGGTGTCGTGGCTGGCCAGTTCGGCCGAGACCTCGGCGCCGCCGAGCTGCCGACCCTGCTTGGTGATGACATTGATCACGCCGAAGAGGGCATTGTTGCCGTAGATGGCCGAGCCGGGACCGGGCACGAACTCCACCCGCTCGATCAGATCGACGTCGAGGATGAAGTCGGTGCCGACCAGGGCACCGTCGTAAACGTTGTCGTTGAGGCGGTAGCCGTCCAGCAACAGCAGCAGGCGGGTGTTGTAATCGCCCGGCCGCCCGAAGCCGCGCACCCCGACATAGCTGTAGTTGCGGTCATAGCTGACATAGACACCGCGGATGCTGCGCAGGATGTCGGCCAGGGTGCGGTGGCCGTAGGCCTTGATCTCCTCGGCCGTGATCACGGTCACCGCCGAGGGCGCCTCGCTGGCCTTTTGCTGGAATTTGGAGGCCGAATAGACCTCCATTCTGAGCAGGTCTTCCAGGGCGAAACTGGCCAGGTCGGGTGGGGCCGCGGCGGCCGCGACGGGGCCTGCCTGCCAGGCGAGGGCAGCGAGCAGGGCCGGCAGGAGGCGGGGCCGGAACCGGCGGCGGCTGGCTGAATAAGGGGCGCGGCGGGGTCGAATCCTCTCCATGGTCCACTCCTGGTTCGGTCTGGCGCCGTAAACCGGCTAATATATGGCCATTTTCGCGTAAACCTGCGTCCATGTCTTCCGAAGTCGTCCCCATGACCCGCGCCGAGCGCAGGGCCGCCGGCTCGCTGGCGGCCATTTTCGGCCTGCGCATGCTGGGCATGTTCCTGATCCTGCCGGTGTTCGCCCTCTATGCCCGGGAGCTGCCGGGTGGCAGCGATCCGGCCCTGGTCGGCCTGGCCCTGGGCATGTACGGCCTGACCCAGGCCCTGCTCATGCTGCCTTTCGGCATGGCCTCGGACCGCTGGGGCCGCAAGCCGGTGATCATCGTCGGCCTGTTGATCTTCGCCCTGGGCAGCTTCCTGGCGGCGGGCGCGGACGACATTTACACGGTGATTCTCGGCCGCGCCCTGCAAGGGGCGGGTGCCATTTCCGCCGCGGTCACCGCGCTCCTGGCCGACCTGACCCGGGAAGAGAAGCGCACCCAGGCCATGGCCATGATCGGCAGCACCATCGGCCTGGCCTTTGCCCTCTCCCTGGCCGGCGGGCCGCTGTTCTACCGCTGGATCGGGGTGCCCGGCATCTTCGCCATGACCGGGGTGCTGGCCCTCTTCGCCATCGTGGTCGTCAAATACGTCACGCCCAACCCCGGCCTGACCGTGTTCCACTCCGACGCCCAGACCAACCCACGCCGCCTGCGCGATGTCCTGCGCGACCACGAGCTGCTGCGCCTGGATTTCGGCATCTTCGCCCTGCATGCGGCGCAGATGGCCATGTTCCTGATCGTGCCGCTCGCGCTGCATCAGGCCGGCGGCCTGCCGGCCGAGGCCCACTGGCAGGTCTACCTGCCGGTGCTGCTCGGCTCCTTCGTCTTCCTGGTGCCGGCGGTGATCTACGCCGAGAGGTATGGCCGGATGAAGCCGGTGTTCGTCGCCGCGATCGGCCTGATGTTCCTGGCCCAGCTCGGCTTCGCCTTGTTCATCGGCGAGTTCTGGGCGGTGGTGGCCACGCTGTTGGCCTATTTCATCGCCTTCAACATCCTGGAGGCGACCCTGCCCTCGCTGGTTTCCAAGGTGGCCCCGGCCGAGGCCAAAGGCACGGCCATGGGGGTATACAATACCGCCCAGGCCCTGGGTCTGTTCTTCGGTGGCGCGGTCGGCGGTTGGCTGGCCAAGGGCTGGGGACAATCCGCGGTGTTCGTCTTCTGTGCCGTGCTGATCGGTGTCTGGCTGGTGCTGGCCCAGGGCATGCGACCGCCGCTGCGGGTGAAGACCCAGATGTTCCACGTCGGTCACCTGGATGCCGCCGCGGTCCAGCGCCTGGCGACCCGGCTCGCGGTGTTCGCCGGGGTCGAGTCGGTCACCGTGCTGCCGGAGGAGGGGGTGGTCATGCTCAAGGTCAGCCAGCTGGGTTGGGATGAAGAAGGTGTCAAGCATGTCGTGCAAGGGGGAGATTGAATGGCTTCGGTCAACAAGGTAATTCTGGTCGGCAACCTGGGCGCGGACCCGGAAACCCGTTACATGCCCAGCGGTGATGCCATCACCACCATCCGGCTGGCGACCACCGACCGCTACAAGGACAAGAGCGGCGAGCGCCAGGAGCGCACCGAATGGCACCGCGTGGTGTTCTTCGGCAAGCTGGCCGAGATCGCCGGCGAGTACCTGAAGAAGGGCCGCTCGGTTTACATCGAGGGCAGCCTGCGCACGCGCGAGTGGGAGAAGGATGGCGTCAAGCGCTACACCACCGAGATCGTGGCGAACGAGATGCAGATGCTGGGCAGCCGCGGCGAAGGCGGCAACACCGGCGCCTGGAGCGGCAACGAGGAGTCGGGCGGCGGTCGCAAGCCGGGGGCTTCCGGCGGCAGCGCGGCCGGCGGCTTCGACGATCTGGACGACGATATCCCGTTCTAGAACGGCACCCCGCTATGAAGGCCATCCTGGCCGACGATCACGCCCTGTTCCGCGACGGTTTCGCGCTGTTGCTGAAACAGCTGGATGCCGAGACCCAGGTGCTGGAAGCGGCCAGCCTGGACGAGGCCCTGGAGCAGGCCCGGCTGCACCCGGATGCCGACCTGCTGCTGCTGGACCTGTCGATGCCGGGCATGGAAGGCCTGGACAGCGTGCAACAGGTGCTGGATCAGCATCCCGACATCCCGGTCGTGATCCTGTCGGCCTCGGAATCCCGCGCTCAGGTCGAGGCGCTCATGGATATCGGGGTCGCCGGTTTCATTCCCAAATCCTCCTCCTCGCAAGTCATGTTTTCGGCCCTGCGGCTGGTGTTGTCGGGCGGGGTCTATATCCCGCCCCAGCTCATCGGCTCGGCGCCGCCGCCCCTTCCGCCCGACAGCGTGTTGTCCCGCTTGACCGAGCGTCAGCGCGAGGTGCTGCGCCTGCTGGCGGGGGGGCGGACCAACAAGCAGATCTGTCGCGAGCTCGATCTGAGCGAGGGCACGGTCAAGGTCCATCTCAATGCCGTCTACCGCGTGCTCGGGGTCGCCAATCGCATCGAGGCGGCCCTGCTGGCGCGCCGTCTCAAGCTGGTGCAATAAGCGCGGTGACGCTTCAAGCCAGGAATCGGGCATGAAGCTGCGCACCCGGATTTATCTGCTCGGCTTCGTGCCCCTGTTGCTGATCACACTGCTGCTGGGCGGCTATCTGATTCAGACACGGCTGGCCGAGATCGAGTGGGGCATGCGGCAACAGGGAGAGGGGCTGGCCCGCCGCCTGGCGCTGGCAGTGGAGCAGCTTGCCGCCGCCGGGCCCTTGACGCCGGAACGGCTGGCGGCGCTGATGCGCTCGGTGTTGGCCGAGGAGGGGGTGCGCCATGTGCGCGTCCGCGCTGCCGACGGCGGCCTGATCGGCGAGGCCGTGGCCGGTGAAAACCTGTCCAAGGCGAGCCGCCCCCCGTGGCCGATCGATACCGACCTCGGGCACTATGCCGCCTGGGCGAGTCTGCCCGGGGCGCCCCCAAGCGGCATGACGCAGCGCGTGCGGGTGGAGTTGACCCTGAGCCCCGAGCGCTATTGGGAGGCCGCCCGCAGCACGTTGGCGGCGGTGTTGGCGATCCTCGGGCTCGGTCTGCTGACCGCGGGGGGCTTCCTATTCTGGCTGGGGCGCAGCAGTCTTCGACCCTTGCAGGAAATGCGGCAGACCGTGCGGCGCCTGACCGGTGCTGAAGCCGCCGGCCTGTCGGCGGGGGCGAACGGGGGCGACGAGCTGACCGAGTTGCAGCAGGGCATTCGGCAAATGGCCGAGTCGCTCGAAGCATTGCGCGACAACATGCGCCAACAGGTGGCCGAGGTGACGGCCGAGCTGGCGCGACAGAAAGACACTGCCGAGCTGGCCAACCGGGCCAAATCGCGTTTCCTGGCCGCGGCCAGCCATGATCTGCGTCAGCCGATGCACGCCATCGGCCTGTTTGCGGCGGCGCTGCAGCCGCACGTGACGACCGAGGAGGGCCAGGCGATCCTGGGCAAGATCCAATCCTCGGTGGCGGCGACCGAGGGGCTGTTCAGCACCGTGCTCGATGTGTCCAAATTGGATGCCGGCATCATCACACCTCAGCTGGCGCGGGTGTCGGTGGCCCACCTGCTCGATCGGCTGCGCGACGATTTTCAGTACGAGGCGGCCTCCAAGGGACTCAGGCTCAAGGTCCACAGCCTGCCGCTCCAGGTCATGAGCGACCCGGTGCTGCTCGACCGCATCCTGCGCAACCTGGTGTCCAACGCCCTGCGCTACACCGATCGCGGCGGCATCCTGATCGCGGCGCGCCGGCACGGCGAGGCCGTCCGCTTTCAGGTCTGGGATACCGGCATCGGCATTCCGCAGGAACACTTCGCCGACATCTTCTCCGAGTTTTACCAGATACAGACCGTCAAGCGCGATCGGACCAAGGGCCTGGGCCTGGGCCTGGCCATCGTCGATCGCCTGGTGCGCCTGTTGAACCATGAGTTGAGCGTGCGCTCGATCCCGGGCAGGGGGACGGTGTTCAGTGTCGATGTGGCCCTGGCCGGCGCCGATGCCGGGCAATATCCGGCGTCCAACGGGGTCATGGCGGCGGCCTATGCCCGGCTCCACGGGCGGGTGTTGGTGATCGATGACGATGAGAGCGTGCTGGATGCCCTGGTTGCCCTGCTGCAAGGCTGGGGGCTGGAAGTGATCATGGCGCGCAGCGGCGACGAGGCCCTGTCGCAGATGTCGCAGCCGCCTTCCCTGGTGCTGACGGATTACCGCCTGAGCGTCGGTGAGACCGGCCTTGACGTGGTGGAGCGCCTGCGCCGCCTGTTCCGCGGGGCCGAGTTCCCGGTGGTCGTGGTCACCGGCGATACCACCGATGTCGGCATGCGGGCCATCGCCGACAAGGGCTATCCTTTGCTGCACAAACCGGTGCAGCCGGCTAAACTACGGGCCTTGGTTTCCCGGCTGCTGCGACGCGAGGCGGCCTCGGCCTGAGGCCGCCATCAACTGGACGAGGAGGGTGCGATGCGGATCGAGATGCTGTGTGCCATGTGCGGTCTGGGCCTGAGCGCCGGCGCCTGGGCCTCCGGCTTCAATCTGATCGAGCACAACGCCAGCGGCCTGGGCAATGCCTATGCCGGCCAGGCCGCCTCGGCCCAGGACGCCAGCACGGTCTACTTCAATCCGGCCGGCCTGATGCGCATCGAGGGCGAGCAGCTGGTGCTGGTCGGTCATCTGATCCGGCCTTCGATCAAGTTCACCAATCAGGGTAGTAGTAATCCGTTTGGCTATACCGGCAACGGTGGCGACATCGGCGGCCTCAATTTTGTGCCCAATGCCTATTACGCGCGCGACGTCGGGCCGGGCTGGAAATTCGGCCTCGGCATCAGCAGTCCGTTCGGCCTCAGGAGCGAATACGACCACCCCTGGGCGGGCAGCACGCAGGCGCTGCTGTCCGACCTCAAGACCGTCAACCTCAACCCCAGCCTGGCCTGGCTGCTCAACGACAAGATCGCGCTGGGCGCCGGCATCAATCTGCAATACATCGAGGCCGAGCTGACCCAGTATGCCGGCCCCAAGGGCATTGCCACCCTGAAGGGCGACGATACCGCGTGGGGCTATAACCTCGGGGTCTTGGCCCGCCTGGACAACAACACCCGCATCGGCCTGGCATACCGCTCGACGATCAAGCAGGAATTGGCGGGCACGGTGACTTACAGTAACAGTCCGGCCGACAACGGTCCGATTTCAGCCAAGGTCGAATTGCCGGACAGTGCCGCGCTGAGCGTCGTGACCCGGCTGAGCGATGCCTGGGAAATGCTGGCCGATCTGACCTGGACCGGCTGGAGCAGTTTTGACCGCTTCAAGGTGGTTCGGTCGAATACCGGTGCCACCGTGATCGACATCCCGGAGAACTGGGACGACACCTGGCGCGTCTCGGCCGGTGCCAATTACCGGCAGAACGACAAATGGCTCTGGCGCATGGGCGTGGCCTACGACCAGGGGCCGGTGCCGGATGCCCAGCACCGCACGCCGCGCATCCCCGACGGCGACCGCGTCTGGCTCGCCTTCGGCGGCCAATACAAGGTGTCCGACAAGGGCTGGGTCGACGTCGGTTATGCCCATTTGCTGGTCGAGCGGGTCAAGATCAATCACACCGAAGGTGCCGTGACGGTGAAGGGCGAATACAAAGGCAAGGTCGACATCCTGAGCGCCCAATACACCCACACCTTCTGATCGCATTCGAGGCGGCGGATGAGCGAGCGCGATCAATCCGCAGTCGAGCCGGCCGGCGCCACCTGGCCGGCGCAGCCCCTGGCCTTCCAGGCCCGCCATACCCTGTTTACCGCCCTGATCGAGGCCGGCCGGCAGCATGGCAGGCTTGGCGCCGGCCAGATCGAGGACATGCGCCCGGGCCACTACAGCTATCGCGATCTGATCAAGATCAGCCTCGCCCTCGGGCGGCTGACCTGCAAGCTGACCCAGGCCGGCGAGCATGTCGGGGTGTTCATGCCCAACATGGTCTCCACCCTGGGGCTGGTGTTCGGCCTCAGCGCCTTCCGCCGCATCCCCTGCCTGCTCAACTACACGGCCGGGCCGGAGCTGATCCAGAGCGCCTGCGAGACTGCGCGCATCCGCACCGTGCTGACCTCGCGCGCGTTTCTCGCCAAGGCCAACCTGACCGAGGTGGCCGGCGCGCTCAAGGGGGTGGAGCTGGTCTATCTGGAGGACCTGCGCCCGCGCTTCAATCTCATCGACAAGCTCTGGCTCATGGGCTTCGCCCTGTGGTGGCCGAAGCGGGCGACGCCCAAGGGCGATCCGGAGGCGCCGGCCGTGGTCCTGTTCACCTCGGGCACCGAGGGGCGGCCCAAGGGCGTGGTGCTGGCGCACCGGGCGATCCTGGCCAACATCGCCCAAGTGCGCCAGGCCTTTCCGTTCTCGCCGGAAGACCGCTTCCTGAACGCACTGCCGATCTTCCACTCCTTCGGCCTCACCGCCGGCGCCCTGCTGCCCTTGATGGCGGGGTGCCGCCTGCTGCTCTACACCAGCCCGCTGCATTACAAAACCATCGTCGAACTGATCCGGCGCGACCGCAGCACGGTCCTGCTCGGCACCAGCACCTTCCTCAACCAATACGCCCGCTGTGCCGAGCCCGGCGACCTGCAGAGCCTGCGTTACGTGATCGCCGGGGCCGAGAAGCTGGCCGAGCCGGTGCGCCAGTGCTGGCGCGAAAAGTTCGGTATCGATATCTACGAAGGCTATGGGGCGACCGAAATGGCGCCGGTGCTGTCGGTGAACGTGCCGGGCGCCAACCGGCCGGGCAGCGTCGGTCGGCTGTTGCCCGGTGTGGAGGCCAGGGTCCTGCCGGTGCCGGGTATCGCGCGCGGCGGTGAACTGCATGTGCGCGGGCCGAACATCATGTCCGGCTATTACCGCCCCGAGGCGCCGGCCGTGCTGGAGCCGCCGCGCTCCGCCGCCGGCGAGGGCTGGCACGACACGGGCGACGTGGTCGAGCTCGACGCCGAGGGCTATGTCACCATCGTCGGCCGGCTCAAGCGCTTCGCCAAGGTGGCCGGCGAGATGGTCTGCCTGGAGATGACCGAGGCCATCGCCCGCGCCGCCTCGGCCGAGGCCCGGCATGCGGCGCTCAACGTGCCGGATCCGGCGCGGGGCGAGGCCATCATCCTGTTCACCACCGATTCCGACCTGACCCGGGAGCAGCTCGCCGCCGCCGCCCGCGGCCTGGGCTACCCGGAACTGGCCGTGCCGCGGCAGATCGAGGTGGTCGACGATCTGCCGGTGTTGGGCTCGGGCAAGATCGACTATTTGCGTCTGCGCCACGCCAAGCTGCCGCACTAGGACGGCAGCGGATGCCCGGGTCGGCAGGGACGGCGACTTGACGTAAAGTAGCCGGGTGTTCAGCAAGCGAGCGATTTTCCCCCGCCCGGTCCTGGCACCTGCCCTGGCCCTGACCCTGGCAGGGCCGGCGGCTGCGTCGGAACCCTCCGAGGCCCTGTTCCTGATGGAGCTGCCGAGCGTGCTGACGGCCTCGCGTCTGACCCAGTCGCCGCTGGATGTCCCGGCGCCGGTGACCGTGATCGACCGGGACATGATCCGGGCCTCGGGCTTCACCGAAATTCACGATGTGTTCCGCCTGGTGCCGGGTTTTCTGGTGGCGGATTGGCCCCAGGGGCCGCCCAGCGTGGTCAATCACGGCCTGGGCGATGCCACCTCGCGCCGCCTGCTGGTGCTGGTCGACGGCCGCTCGGTGTTCGACCCCTTCCGCGGTGGCGTCGACTGGCAGGGCCTGCCGCTGCGGCTGGAGGATGTCGAACGGGTCGAGGTGGTGCGCGGCCCCAATCAGGCCAGCTATGGGGCCAATGCCTTTCAGGGCGTGATCAACATCATCACCCGCCTGCCCGGGGCGGACCCCGGGGTCGATCTGGTGATGTCACGCGGACGCCGCGGCTTCGAGGACTACTATGTCCGGGGCGGCGGCAGCGGTGCTGCCTTCGATTGGCGGGTCAGTTTCTCCAGCCGTGAGTTGAGCCGTTTCGAGGACCGGGGCGCCAAACCCAGCTTCTGGGATGAAACCAACCAGCGTCAGGTACTCAACGCGCACTGGGCCTGGCGCCCCGATCTGCGCCAGGAGTGGCGGCTGCAGCTGGGCCTGAGCCGTGGCAACGATGTGGCGGGCACCACCCTCGAACCGCACAAATATCCCGTGCATGAGCGCGGCAGTGACGCCAACTTCATCCAGCTCGCCTGGCGCAACAGTTATGCGCCGGGCTCGGAAGTGTCGGTGCAGTATTACCAGCACGAGCGCAAGGAACGCGAGGCCTATCTCAAGAGCAATTCCCCGACGCTCCCGACGGCCTGGCTGCCGGTCGAATTCGGGGTCGACATGCGGCGGGACGACATCGAATTCCAGCAGATCCACCGTTTCAGCCCATCCCTGCGCGGGGTGTGGGGGGCAGGCTTGCGCCACGACCAGGTGGAATCGGCCCATTACCTGCATGGCCTGGGCACGGTGTCCGGCACCCAGTGGCAGGTGTTCGGCAATCTCGACTGGCAGGCGACGCCGGATTGGCTGCTGCATGCCGGTGCCATGCTGGAGCGGCACTACCTCACCGATACCCTGTTCTCGCCCCGCCTGGCGGCCAATTACCAATTTGCCCCCAACCACAGCCTGCGCCTCAGCGCCGGCCGGGGTTATCGTGCGCCTACCCTGTTCGAGGCACGTGCGCGCGAGGTCTATCCCGGTACGGCGAATGACATCGCCGATGTCGGTTACTGGTCCTATCTGCCGCTCGACCCGGAGCGGGTCAGCTTCAGGGAGCTCGGCTATGTCGGCCGCTTTCCGGCGCTTCGCCTGCAGGTGGACGCGCGCCTCTATTCGGATCGGTACAGCCGGTACATCGACAGCAAGACCTGCAACCTGGATGCCAACCTCTGCGGCTTTGCCCAGCCGGCGGGCTATAACCGGGCGGCCTATTCCTGGTTCGGCAATGCCAAGGCCAACTATTTCTACAATTCCGGCGAGCTGCATGTCTATGGAACCGAGCTCACCCTGGACTGGCGCCACCCCGTCTGGGGGCGCTTCGTGTTCTCCACTGCCTACAGCCGGGTCCAGGCCGGGGCCGGCATCAACGATGCCGACGCCGAGCTCTCGGCGCCGCGCCATGCCAGCAGCCTGCTCTGGAGCAAGGCCTTCGACGGCGGCTGGACGACCAGCCTGGGGTATTACCGGGTCGGCCATTTCAAGTGGCTGAACGAGGGGGATGACCAGTGGGCCTATCGCCGGGTCGACCTGAAACTGGCCAGGCGCCTGGGCAAGGCCGGCTCCGAGGACGAGATCGCCCTGACCGTACAGAACCTGAACGACCGCCATGTGGAGTTCGACGAATACTATCTGGTCGAGCGCCAGGCCTTCCTGACCCTGCGCCTGGGCTGGTGAGCCGGCCATTGAAATGCGTCAGGCTGCCTAAATATAAGAATTCGTTGATATAATTCCGCCAAACCTGGCAATTTGGAGGTCACCATGCCGATTTATGCTTACCAGTGCGCTTCCTGCGGCCACCAGGAAGATGTGATGCAGAAAGTGTCCGACGCCCCGCTCACCACCTGCCCCCAGTGCGGCCAGGCAAGCTACGGCAAGATGCTGACGGCGGCCGGCTTCCAGCTCAAGGGCTCGGGCTGGTATGCCACCGACTTCAAGGGCGGCGCGTGCGCGCCCAAGCAGGACGAGGCGCCGACCCACGCCTGCGGCGGCGGCAGCTGCGGCTGCGCGGCCTGAGGCGGACAGGGCGGTCCGCTACACAGGGCGGGGCGTGGCCCCGCCCTTCGTTTTAACGCAGGCTTTTTTTGAAAAGATCCATGGCCCCTATCAGGCGTTACTTCATCACCGGTCTTTTGATCTGGGTGCCGCTCGGCATCACGATCTGGGTGCTCGAGGCCCTGATCGTCGCCATGGATCAGACTTTGCTCCTGCTGCCCGAGCGCTGGCAGCCGGAGGCCTGGCTCGGGTTTTACCTGCCCGGCCTCGGCGTACTGCTCACCGCCCTGGTCATCTTCCTCACCGGCCTGCTGGCCGCCAACCTGATCGGCCAGCGCCTGCTGCGTTTCTGGGAAGGCCTGCTGCATCGCATCCCCGTGGTCAAATCGATCTACGGCAGCGTCAAGCAGGTCTCCGATACGCTGCTGTCCGGCAGCGGCCATGCCTTTCGCAAGGTGCTGCTGGTGCGCTATCCCCACCCCGAGGCCTGGTCGCTCGCCTTCCAGACCAATGTGCCGGCCGACGTGGCAGGCAGCCTGGGCGAGGACCATGTCGCGGTGTTCATCCCCACCGCGCCCAGCCCGGTGAACGGTTTCTATTTCTACGTGAAACGGGCGGAGACAATCGAGCTCGACATCTCCGTCGACATGGCCCTGAAATACATCGTGTCCATGGGGGTGGTGGCGCCGCCCGCGCAAGCCGTCGCCGCCAATTACCCCGGCGACTGAATTCACTCCAAGGAAAGCAGCATGCGTAGCAGCTATTGCGGCGCGGTTAACCGCGCTTACATCGATCAGACCGTCACCCTGTGCGGCTGGGCCCATCGCCGGCGCGACCATGGCGGTGTGATCTTCATCGACCTGCGCGACCGCGCAGGTACGGTGCAGGTGGTGATCGATCCCGACACGCCCGAGGCGTTCAAAATCGCCGAGGAGGTGCGAGCCGAGTATGTGCTGAAGGTGACGGGCCGCGTGCGCGCCCGCCCGGCCGGCACCGAAAACCCGAACATCCCCACCGGCGAGATCGAGGTGCTGACCCAGGCGATCGAGGTGCTCAACCCCAGCGCCACGCCGCCCTTTTTGCTCGACGACGAGAACCTGTCGGAGAACGTGCGCCTGACCTACCGCTACCTCGACCTGCGCCGGCCGGTGATGCAGAAGCACATGATGCTGCGCTACCGTGTGGCCAAGCTGATGCGCGACTACCTCGACGGCAACGGCTTCATCGAGGTCGAGACCCCCATGCTCACCCGCTCCACACCCGAGGGCGCGCGTGACTACCTGGTGCCCTCGCGCGTGCACGACGGCATGTTCTACGCCTTGCCGCAGTCACCCCAGCTGTTCAAGCAGCTTCTGATGGTGTCCGGCTTCGACCGCTACTTCCAGATCGTGAAGTGCTTCCGCGACGAGGACCTCAGGGCCGACCGCCAGCCCGAATTCACCCAGGTCGACCTGGAGATGTCCTTCGTCGAGGAGAACGACGTGATGGACCTGGTCGAGGGCATGATCCGCGCCACCTTCAAGGCGGCGATCGATGTCGATCTGCCTGATCCCTTCCCGCGCATGCCCTATGCCGAGGCGATGGCGAGATACGGCTCGGACAAGCCGGACCTGCGCGTGACCCTGGAGATCACCGAGGTGACCGATGCGGTGAAGGACGTGGCCTTCAAGGTCTTCTCCGGCCCGGCCAACGATCCCAAGGGCCGGGTGGCCGCCCTGCGCGTGCCCGGGGGCGCGGCGCTCACCCGGGGCGAGATCGACGCCTACACCGAGTTCGTCAAGATATACGGCGCCAAGGGCCTGGCCTACATCAAGGTCAACGACGTGGGCCAACTGAACGAGACCGGCCTGCAGTCGCCCATCGTCAAGAACCTGCATGAAGCGGCGCTGAAGGCGATCATGGAACGCACCGGGGCGCAGAACGGCGACCTCATCTTCTTCGGCGCCGACAAGGCCAAGGTGGTCAACGACGCCCTGGGCGCGCTGCGCCTGAAACTGGGCCACGAGAAGGGCTATGTCGACGGCCGCGCCTGGGCGCCCCTGTGGGTGGTGGACTTCCCCATGTTCGAGTTCAACGAGGACGAGAACCGCTGGGATGCCCTGCATCACCCCTTCACCAGCCCGAAGGACGGTCACGAGGAGTGGCTTGCCGGCGACCCGGGCCGTGCCCTGTCCAAGGCCTATGACATGGTGCTCAACGGCTGGGAGGTGGGCGGCGGCTCCATCCGCATCCACCGTGAAGACGTGCAGGAGAAGGTGTTCGCCGCGCTCAACATCGGCGAGGCCGAGCGGCGCGAGAAGTTCGGCTTCCTGCTCGACGCCCTCAAGTTCGGCGCCCCGCCGCACGGGGGACTCGCCTTCGGTCTGGATCGTCTGGTCGCGCTGATGACCGGCGCCGAATCCATCCGCGACGTCATCGCCTTCCCCAAGACCCAGCGCGCCAACTGCCTGATGACCCAGGCGCCCAACGTGGTCGACGAAAAGCAGCTGCGCGAGCTGCACATCCGCCTGCGCAACCCGGTGGCCGCGGCCGGGGCCGTCAAAGCCTGAGCGCCGGCTGGCATGGAAAAAAGGGCGGCCCGGCCGCCCTTTGCTGGTCAGGCGCAACCTTGTCCGGCCAGCCGTCGCCTGAAACAATCGCCGCATGCCTTACAAGATCCCCGTTTCCGTCCTGGTGGTGATCCACACCCCGGATCGGCAGGTGCTGCTCCTGGAGCGGGCCGACCACCCGGGCTGGTGGCAGTCGGTCACCGGCAGCCAGGATGCCGGCGAGACCCTGGAGCAGACCGCGATCCGCGAGCTGCGCGAGGAGACCGGCCTTGATGCGGCCGACTTCGTCCTGAGCGACTGGGGCTATCACACCGTCTACGAGATCTACGACTGCTACCGGCACCGTTACCCGCCGGGCACCACGCACAACACCGAGCACGTCTTCGGCCTCTTGGTGCCAAAGCCGCTGCCGGTCACGCTCGCGCCGCGCGAGCACCTGAGCTACCAGTGGCTGCCCTGGCGCGAAGCGGCCGAGCAATGCTTTTCGCCGAGCAATGCCGCGGCGATCCGCCGGCTGGGGGACAATGGGATGAACCGCAAAGGCGCAAAGGACGCAAAAGACGGCCAATAGTTTTTGCGCTGCGCCCTGTGCGCCTTTGCGGTTGAAGGATTTTGTCTGGAGGCCTGTGTGACACGCTTGACCGTTTGGCAAGGCGACATCACCACGCTTGAAGTGGACGCCATCGTCAATGCCGCCAACGAAAGCCTGCTTGGCGGCGGTGGGGTGGACGGCGCCATCCATCGCGCGGCAGGCCCCGAGCTTTTGGCCTGCTGCCGCACCCTGGGCGGCTGCCCGACCGGGCAGGCGCGCATCACCCCCGGTTTTCGCCTGCCGGCCCGCTGGATCGTCCACACCGTCGGTCCGGTCTGGCGCGGCGGCGGGCAGGGCGAGGCCGAACAGCTGGCCAGTTGCTACCGCGCCAGCCTCACCCTGGCCGCGGCACACGGCGCGAAACGGCTGGCCTTCCCGGCGATCAGTTGCGGGGTCTATGGTTATCCGCTCGCTCAAGCCGCGCGCATCGCGGTCGATACGGTGCGCGCCTGGTGCGGCGAGCATCCCGGCTTGGACGAGGTGATCTTCGTCTGTTTCAGCGACAGCGCCTGCCAGGCCTATCGTGCGGCGCTCGCCGAGGACTGATTCGGCACGGCTTTCGCGTTATAGTTTCGGCGGGAATCACCGATAACCAATCATCCGAGCGCCAATGACTGCCATGATGCGAATCGCCTGCCTGTTGCTGATCCCCTTCCTGCTCGCCGGTTGCGACGTCATCAAGGACCGCATGGGGATCAAGGATCCGGTCAAGGTCGAGGCCGAGGCCAAGGCGATCGGTGCCTCCTGCCGGCTGTCGGGGCGCGGTCTCGAGGACTGCTACAACCTCAACCCCGGCTATCCGCGTGCGGCGATCTACGCCGGTTGGCGCGAAATGAACGAATACATGGCCGAGCGCAAGATGGAGGCCCAGCCGCCCGAGCTCGATGAGCACGGCAAGCCCTTGCCCGCCCAGGGTGCGGCCAGCCATGAGCCGGAAAGCACCAAGGAGACGGCCAAGGAGACGGCCAAGGAGACGACCAAGGAGACCGGCAAAACGACTGGCAAGGAAACCAAGACCGAGTCAGCAGCCGAGGCGGGCAAGGACATCCGACCCAAGCTGAAGCCGGACCTGGCCAAAGAGGCGGCCGCCAAACACTAGCCGCCGGCTCGGCGTAAAATGGGCGCATGAACCAGCCGCTGCGCGTCGCCTCCTACAACATCCACAAGGGACTGTCCTTCTTCAACGGCCGCATGGTCGTGCACGAACTGCGCGACCGTCTGGCCAGCCTCAACGTCGACCTGGTGTTCCTGCAGGAGGTGGTGGGCGAGCACGCCCTGCACGCCGGCCGGTTCGAGACCTGGCCGGTCGAGCCGCAATATGAATTCCTCGCCGACCAGATCTGGCCCGAATACGCCTACGGCAAGAACGCGGTCTACGACCACGGCCATCACGGCAACGCCATCCTTTCGCGCTATCCCATCCTGCGCTGGGACAACCTCGACATCTCCGCCCACGTCTTCGAAAGCCGCGGCCTGTTGCACTGCGAGATCGCCGTGCCCGGTTACCGGCAGCCCCTGCATGCCATCTGCCTGCACCTGGCCCTGACCGAAGCAGGCCGGCGCAAGCAGCTGCGCATCGTGTCCGAACGCATCCATGCCCTGGTGCCGGACGATGCGCCGCTGATCATCGCCGGCGACTTCAACGACTGGCGCCAGCGCGCGGCCCGCTATCTGGCGCATGAACTGCAGCTCAAGGAGGTGTTCGAGGTGACGCATGGCCGACCGGCGCGCAGCTTTCCGGCCGCCTTTCCGCTGTTCACGCTCGACCGCATCTACGTGCGCGGCTTCGAGGTCGAAGCGGCCCAGGTCCTGCACGGCAGCCGCTGGCGCCGGCTGTCCGATCATGCCCCGCTGACCGCGCAATTGCGACCGGTGCCATCGCGGCCGGTGCCCGTTGCCGCTTGAGATGCGGCGCATCGGCGGCAACCGCATCACCCTGCTGGAGAACGGTGGCCAGTACTTCCCCGCCCTGCTCGACGCCATTGCCGCGGCCGAGCGGGAGGTCCATCTGGAAAGCTACATCTTCGAGGCCGATGCGACCGGCCAGGCCGTGGCCGAGGCGCTGGCACAGGCCGCCCGGCGCGGGGCGAAGGTACGGGTGCTGCTCGACGGTTTCGGCGCGCGCAATTTGCCCGAGGCCATCCGGGCGCTATGGCGCGCGGCCGGGGTGGAGCTGCTGTTCTATCGGCCCGAGCTGGCGCTGTTCAAGCTGCGCCGGCATCGGCTGCGGCGCATGCACCGCAAGCTGGCGGTGGTCGATGCCCGCCTCGCCTTCGTCGGCGGCATCAACATCATCGACGACCTGCACGGCCCGGGCATGACCGCGCCGCGTTACGACTACGCGGTTCAGGTGGAGGGCCCGCTCGTGGCGAAGGTGCATCACGCCGCCCGTCACCTCTGGCAGTTGGTGCAATGGAGCCGCCTGCGCGTGCGCGCGCTGCAGGAGGCATGGCTCACGCCGCGGCCGGCCAGGGTCGGCAACCAGCGCGCGGAGTTCCTGGTGCGCGACAACCTGCGCAATCGGCGCCGGATCGAGCAGTCCTATCTCTGGGCCATCGGCCATGCCCGTCAGGAAATCATCATCGCCAATGCCTATTTCCTGCCCGGCCGGCGCTTCCGGCACGCCCTGCTCGATGCGGCCCGGCGTGGCGTGAAAGTGACGCTCCTGCTGCAGGGGCGGGTGGAATATCGCCTGCAGCACTATGCCACGCGCGCCCTGTACCGGCAGTTTCTGGAGCAGGGCATCGAGATCTTCGAATACCAGCGCAGCTACATGCATGCCAAGGCCGCGGTGATCGACGGTCGCTGGGCCACGGTCGGCTCCAGCAACATCGACCCGTTCAGCCTGCTGCTCGCGCGCGAGGCCAATGTGGTGGTGCACGATGCGGGCTTTGCCGCCGAACTGGGCGCCAGCCTGCGCCGGGCCATGGCCGAGGGGGCGCATCAGGTGCATCGCAGCCACTGGCGCCGGCTGCCCTGGTATGTCCGCTGGCTGCACAGCGCCAGCCTTGGCTTGGTGCGCCTGCTCATGGGCTGGCTGGGCTATGCCCAGCGCTTCGAGGCGGGCGGGCGGCGCCAGCGCCGGCGCGCCAAGGCGCTGTCTGCCTAAGGCCGGCGCGCCGTCAGCAGAAACACCGGGTAGGCCCGGCTGCCCGTCTCGCTTTCCTTGACGATCTCGAACACGGTATCGAAGCGGATGTCGGCAAAGCCGGCCTGCTCCAGCTGGCCGGCCAGGGCGGTGCGGTCGAAGCCGTGGTGCACCTCGATCTCGGGGCCGTGGAAAGAGCCGTCCTCCTGATCCAGGTCGGCGATGCACAGGTGGCCGCCCGGATTGAGCAGGTCGTGGAAGACCCGCAGGATCTTGGCCGTGTCCGGGATGTGGTGCAGGGTCATGGCGCTGTAGATCAGGTCGTAACGCTCCTCGGGCAGCGGCTCGGCGGTGAGGTCGGCCTGGCGCACCGTCATGTTGCTCACGTTCTGCGCGGCGATCTTCTCCCGCAGCACCTCCAGCATGCCGGCTGAGCTGTCCTTCAGGGTGATGTGGCCCAGCGCCTCCTTGAGCGGAAAACTCAATAAGCCGGTGCCGCAGCCATAGTCGAGGGCGCGCATGGTGCGGTCGAGCGCGACCCGCCGGCGAATGGCCTCGGCGATCTTGCGGGCACGCTCGACGAAGACGGGGTTGCTGTCCCAGCGGCGGGCCTTGCTGTCGAAGTCGATCATGGTGTTTTCATCTATGTAAAACAACGCGTAGCGTTGACTGCGTCCCCCTCTCCCGCAGCGCGGGAGAGGGCAGGGGTGAGGGCGGGTTCAGCGTCTGCCGCCCAAAAGCGAGCCCAGCACGCCGCGGATGATGGCGCGGCCGAGCTGGCTGCCGATGGCGCGGGCGGCGCTCTTGACCAGGGCCTCGGCCACGCCCTGGCGGCCGCTGCCCGGGGTGCTGCCTGGGGCGCGCGCGGACTTGCCCGCGGGCGGTGCGGTTTCGGCTTGCGCTGCGGCCTGTTCGGTCCGCGCCTTGAGCATCTCGTAGGCCGATGCGCGATCCACCGCCTTTTCGTAGTGGCCGTAGAGCACCGAACCCTGGATCAGCGCGGCACGCTCGGCCTCGCTCAGCGGCCCGATCTGGCCGCGCGGCGGCACGATCAGGGCGCGCTCGACCACGCTGGGCTGGCCCTTGGCATCGAGGCAGGAGACCAGGGCCTCGCCGACGCCGAGCTCGGCGATGGCCGCCGCTTCGTCGAGCTTCACGTTGTCGCGCAGGGTCTCGGCCGCGGCGCGCAAGGCCTTCTGATCCTTGGGGGTGAAGGCGCGCAGGGCGTGCTGCACCCGGTTGCCGAGCTGGCCGGCGATGCGCTCGGGAATGTCGGCCGGATTTTGCGTCACGAAATAGACGCCGACGCCCTTGGACCGGATCAGCCGCACCACCAGCTCGATCTTGTCGAGCAGGGCCGGCGGTGCATCCTTGAACAAAAGATGCGCCTCGTCGAAGAAGAACACCAGCTTGGGTTTTGCCAGGTCGCCCGCCTCGGGCAGGTTCTCGAACAGCTCGGCCAAGAGCCACAGGAGCAGGGTGCCGTAGGCCTTGGGCGACTGCATCAGGCGGTCGGCGGCCAGGAGGTTGATGACGCCGCGCCCCTTGTCGTCGGTCTGCATCAGGTCGGCGATGTCGAGCATGGGCTCGCCGAACAGGCGGTCGCCGCCCTGGCTCTCCAGGGCGAGCAGGCCGCGCTGGATGGCGCCGATGCTGGCGGCCGAGAGGTTGCCGTATTCCGTGGTGAATTCCTTGGCCCGCTCGCCCACGTATTGCAGCATGGCGCGCAGGTCCTTGAGGTCGAGCAGCAACAGGCCCTGATCGTCGGCGATCTTGAACACCAGGTTCAAGACGCCTTCCTGGGTCTCGTTGAGATTGAGCATGCGCGCGAGCAGCAACGGCCCCATGTCGGACACGGTGGCGCGGATCGGGTGGCCCTGCTCGCCCCAGACATCCCAGAACACCACGGGGAAGGCCTCGGCGCCATAGTCGGCGAGATTCAATTGCCGGGCCCGCTCGGCCGCCTTGCCGGTGGCGCCCGGCTTGGCCACGCCCGAGAGGTCGCCCTTCACGTCGGCCATGAATACCGGGGTGCCGATGCGGCTGAAGCCTTCCGCCAGGGTCTGCAGGGTGACGGTCTTGCCGGTGCCGGTGGCACCGGTGATCAGGCCGTGTCGGTTGGCCATCTGCGGCAGCAGGTGGATTTCGTGGTCGCCGTGTTTGGCGATGAGCAGGGGGTCGGTCATGCGTTGCTCCAAAAAACTAGGCTTCGATTTTACCGCCGGGCAGCAGACGGGCCCGTAACCCGGGTGCCAGGGCCCGTTCGCGGAACCAGGCCAGGGCCCGGCCGCGGTGGCCGGCACGCCAGGCGACGACCAGCGTCTCGCGCGGCGTGCCTTCCTCCGGCGTTTTTCCCAGCAGCCGGCCGGCGGCGATCTCGGGCCGGGCCAGATATTCCGGCAGGAAACCCACGCCGAGGCCGGCGATCTGGGCCGCCAGCTTGGCCCTCATGTCGGGCACGGTCAGGGTGTCCTGGCCGGAGAGCAGGCCGACGGTGCGGGCCGGCAGCCGGCGCGAGCTGTCGGCGACCACCACGGCACGGTGGCGGCCACGCTCAGCAGCAGGCAGGGGGTCGGCCGCCTGGGCCAGGGGGTGCTGCGGCGCGACGGCGAAGACGAAGTCCAGCTCGCCCAGCACCTGGCTGCGGTAGCCGCCGCCGGGCGGCGCATCGCCGGTGGCGCCCAGCACCAAGTCGGCCCGGTTGTCGGCCAGGGCATCCCAGGCGCCGGTCAGGGTCTCCTGCGTCAGGCGGATCCGGGTCTCGCCGTGGTCGGCGTAGAACTCGGCCAGGAGGTCGAACACGGGCGCCATGGGCAGCAGGCTGTTCACCGCGATCACCAGCTCCGCTTCCCAGCCCTTGGCCACCTGGCGCACCCGGCATTCCAGGTCGCCGGCGGCATTGAGCAGGTGTCGGCCCGCCTGCAGCAGTTCCACGCCGGCCTCGGTCAGAACCGCCCGGTGACCGCGGCGGTCGAACAGCAAGACATCGAGGTCCTGCTCCAGCTTCTGGATGGTGTAGCTGAGGGCGGACGGCACCCGGTGCAGGGCGCGCGCCGCGGCGGCGAAGCTGCCGTGGCGGGCGATGGCGTCCAGGGCCTCCAGGGCCTCGAGTGACAGCTTCATGTTCTAAAAAATTGAACGACCAACTCAAATCATTTCGGTATCAAAGCTGATTTATAGCGCCTAATATGGAGCCTGTCATTCTTATTATTTGCATAAACTAAATGAAACCGGTCGCCTACACCCGCACCGCCATCGCCCTGCACTGGCTGACGGCCGCGCTGATCCTGGCCGCCCTGCCCTTGGGGCTGACCCTGACCGAACTGGCCCTGTCGCCCACCAAGCTCAAGCTCTATGCCTGGCACAAGTGGCTGGGGGTGACGGTGTTCGCCTTGGTCGTGCTCCGCGTCGTTTGGCGCCTGACCCATCCGGCCCCGCCCTTGCCGGCGAGCATCCCGGCCTGGCAGCAGCGGGCCGCCCACGTCCTGCACGGCCTGCTTTATCTATTGATGCTGGCGATCCCCCTGTCCGGCTGGTTGATGAGCTCGGCCAAGGGCTTCCAGACGGTCTACCTGGGCGTGCTGCCCATTCCCGACCTGCTGGCCAAGGACGCGGCCCTGGCCGAGACCCTGGCCGCGCTGCACACCTGGCTCAATTACAGCCTGATCGCCCTGCTGCTGGCCCATGTCGGGGCGGCGCTGAAACACCAGTTGATCGATCGCGACGCGGTGCTCGGCCGCATGTTGCCCGGGTTGCGGAAACACTGAGGAGTTGCCATGAAACGTTTTGTCCTGATCCTGCTCCTGCCCCTGTCGCTCGCGGTCCAGGCCGCGCCGTTCGACCAGGTGCGCCTGGACCAGAGCCGGCTCGGCTTCGTCTCCAAACAGATGGCGGTGCCGGTGGAAGGCCAGTTCCGCCGCTTCGATGTCCGGCTCCATTTCGACCCGGCCCGGCCTCAGGCGGCCCAGGCCCGCATCGACATCGATCTGGCCAGCATCGATGCCGGCTCCAAGGAGGCGAACGAGGAGGTGGTGGGCAAGAACTGGTTCAACGTGCGCGAGTTCCCCACGGCCCGCTTCGTCGCCACCGGCCTCAAGCCCCTGGGCGGCGAGCGCTACGAGGTGCGCGGCACGCTCAGCATCAAGGGCAAGAGCCGCGAGGTGGCGGCGCCCTTCAGCTTCCGTCCGGTCGGCGGCCAAGGCGTGTTCGAGGGCGGCTTTACCCTCAAGCGCCTGGACTTCGGCATCGGCGAAGGCCCCTGGGGCGACACCGGCATCGTCGCCGACGACGTCCAGATCAAGTTCCGCATCGTGGCGGGCAGTGCCAAGCCCGCCCGGAAACCCTGAAACCCCAACCCGAGAGAGAGGACACCACATGAAACAGACCCTTATCGCCGGCCTGATCGGCCTCGCCCTGACCACCCCGGCCTTCGCCGCCGACAGCTACAGCATCGACCCGCGCCATACCTTCCCGGTGTTCGAGGTCAACCACCTGGGCTTTTCCACCCAGCGCGGCCGCTTCAATCAGGTGAGCGGCAAGATCACGCTCGATACCGCCAAGCAGAAAGGCAGCGTGGACGTCAGCATCGCCACCGATTCGATCGACATGGGGCTGGACGACTGGGACAAGCACATGAAGAGCGAGGATTTCTTCCATGTGGCCAAGTACCCCACCATGACCTTCAAGTCGGACAAGTTCGTGTTCAACAACGGCAAGCCGGTCGCGGCGGAAGGCTCGCTCACGCTGCTCGGCGTGACCCGGCCGGTGCGCCTGACCATCGCCGGCTTCACCTGTGGCATCCATCCGATCATGCGCAAGGAACTGTGCGCCGCCGATGTCAGCACCAGCATCAAGCGTTCCGAGTTCGGCATGACCAAATACCTCCCGGCGGTGGGTGACGAGATCCGCATCCTCATCCCGGTCGAGGCCTTCAAGGACTAAGGAGCCTGCCATGATCACCCTGCGACCCGCCCATGCCCGCGGCCACGCCGACCACGGCTGGCTGAATTCCTGGCACACCTTCTCGTTTGCCGACTACTACGACCCGCAGGAGATGGGCTTTGGCGTGCTGCGGGTGATCAACGACGACACCGTGGCGCCGGGCGGCGGCTTTCCCAGCCATGGCCATCAGGACATGGAGATCGTCTCCTACGTGCTCGACGGTGCGCTGGCGCATAAAGATAGTTTGGGCAACGGCTCGGTCATCCGGCCGGGCGATGTCCAGCGCATGAGCGCCGGCCGTGGCATCCGCCACAGCGAGTTCAATGCCTCGGCCGAGGCGCCGGTGCATTTTCTGCAGATATGGCTTCAACCGGCAGCGCGCGGCATCGAACCGGGCTACGAGCAGAAATGGTTCGCGCCGGCGGAGAAGCGCGACCGGCTGCGCCTGGTGGCCTCCCACGACGGCCGCGAGGGCAGCGTCACCATTCACCAGGATGCGGCCATCTACGCCGGCCTGCTCGGCCCAGGGGCAAGCCTCACCTTCGATCTTTCGCCCGGCCGCAAGGCCTACCTGCATCTGGCTCGCGGTAAGATGCGCCTCAACGGCCGGCCGCTGGCGACCGGCGACGGTGCCAAGGTCGTCGACGAGGCACGGCTCGAACTCGTCGGCGAGGCCGAGTCCGAAATCCTGTTGTTCGATCTACCCGTTTGAGTCTGGGCAAGCGGTTCCCCCTCCCAGCCTCCCCCATGAATGGGGAAGGCGCGCTCCCTCACCCACGCCTGGGGAAGGCTGGGACGGCAGCCGCGCTTCCTCGCGCTGGTGCAGGAGTACTCCCTCCCCACGCGTGGGGAGGGCTGGGGTGGGGAAACGCAAGCCTGTGTTCCGATTTGAGTTGTCTCCCAGTTATAAGGAATTTTCATGACCCGCATTCTGGTTTTCGCCGGCAGCACCCGGCAGGGCTCCTTCAATAAACAATTGGCCCGCCTGGCCGCGCGCGAGGTGGCGGCGTGCGGGGCCGAGGCGACCTTCCTCGACCTGCGCGAATTTCCCCTGCCGCTCTACGACGGCGACCTCGAGGCCGGCGAGGGGCCGCCCGAGCATGCCTTCCGCCTGCAGGAGATCGTGGCCCAGCACCACGGCCTGATCGTCGCCTCGCCCGAATACAACAACTCGATCTCGGCCGTGCTGAAGAACACCATCGACTGGGTCTCGCGCACCCCAAGGGTGCGCGGGGCCAACCCCTTCGCCGGCAAGCCGGCGGCCTTGATTGCCGCCTCGCCCGGCGGCCTAGGCGGCCTGCGCGGCCTGGATGCCGTGCGCAACGTGCTCAACACCGTGGGCATGCTGGTGCTGCCGGGCATGGTGGCGGTCGGTCATGCCGACCAGGCCTTCACGCCCGACGGTTCGCTCAAGGATGTCGAACTGGCCCAACGCCTGCGCGATCTGGCCGCGCAGACCGTGCGGGTAAGCCGCGCCCTGGCGGCCTAAAGCCCCTTCGCCGGGGTAAAATACCGGTTTTGATTGACAGGGTATTTGGGCAGCAATCATGGCCGGACACAGCAAATGGGCGAACATCCAGCACCGCAAGGGGCGTCAGGACGCCAAACGGGGCAAGATCTTCACGCGACTGATCAAGGAAATCACCGTGGCCGCCAAGCTGGGCGGCGGCGATCCCGGCGCCAACCCGCGCCTGCGCCTGGCCATCGACAAGGCCAAGGCCGAGTCCATGCCCAAGGACAACATCGAGAACGCGATCAAGCGCGGCACCGGCCAGCTCGACGGTGTCAATTACGAAGAGGTGCGCTATGAGGGTTACGGCCCGGGCGGCGCCGCGGTGATCGTCGACTGCCTGACCGACAACAAGACCCGTACCGTGGCCGATGTGCGCCATGCCTTCGCCAAGCACGGCGGCAACATGGGCACCGACGGCTGCGTCGCCTTCCAGTTCAAGCACTGCGGCCAGATTATCCTGGCCCCGGGGGCGAGCGAGGATGCGGTGATGGAGGTCGCCCTGGAGGCCGGTGCCGAGGACGTCATCACCCATGACGATGGCTCGATCGAGGTGATCACCGCCCCCTATGACGACCTGACCACGGTGAAGGAGGCCCTGGAGAAGGCCGGTTTTACCGTCGCCATGGCCGAGACCGTGATGAAACCCCTGAACGAGACCGAGGTCACCGGCGACGACGCGGTGAAGTTCCAGAAGATGCTCGACATGCTGGAGAGCCTCGACGACGTGCAGGAGGTCTACACGTCCGCGCTGCTGCCGGAGTGAGATAGACCACGTTGCCCCCCATGCTTGGCCGGCTGGCGCCGCTGTTGTTCGTGCTGCTTTGGAGCACGGGCTTCATCGGCGCCAAGCTCGGGCTGCCCTACGCCGAGCCGCTCAGTTTTCTCCTGATCCGTTACGGCCTGGTGCTGGCCCTGATGGCGCTGCTGGCAGTGGCCTGCGCCGCCCCCTGGCCACGCGAGCCGCGCCAGTGGCTGCATATCGGCGTGGCGGGCAGCCTGCTGCACGGCCTTTATCTCGGTGGGGTGTTCGTGGCCATCGCCCGGGGCCTGCCGGCCGGCGTGACCGCGCTGGTCGTGGGCATGCAGCCCCTGCTGACGGCGGTGCTGGTCGGCCTGACCCTGGGCGAGCAGGTCAGTCCACGCCAGTGGCTGGGGCTGGTCATCGGTCTGATCGGCGTGGCCCTGGTCATCCTCGGCAAATTCGGCGCCGAGGCAGTGGCCTGGGGGCCCATGGTCTGGCCGGCGGTTTTCGCCCTGCTCGGCATCACGGCCGGTTCCCTGTATCAAAAGCGCTTCTGCCCGGCCTTCGACTGGCGCACCGGCGCGGTGCTGCAGTTCCTGCCGGCCGCGGGGTTGACTGCCATGGCCGCGGCCCTGACCGAACACTTCCGCATCGAGTGGACGGGCGAGTTCGTGTTTGCCTTGGCCTGGCTGGTGCTGGTGCTGTCGGTCGGCGCCATCGCCCTGCTCAATTGGCTCATCCGCAGCGGCACCGCGGTCAACGTGGCCAGCCTGTTCTATCTCACGCCGCCGACCACGGCGCTCATGGCCTGGGGGCTGTTCGGCGAGCAGATGACCGCATGGATGCTGCTCGGCATGGCGCTGGCCGTCGCGGGCGTGTATCTTTCCCGGCGATGAGCAAACCCTTACGCATCCTCGGCATCGACCCCGGTCTGCGCGCGACCGGCTACGGCGTCATCGACCAGGAAGGCCAGAAGCTGAGTTACGTCGCCAGTGGCGTGGTGCGCACCCAGGACGGCGAACTGCCCGATCGCATCAAGATCCTGTTCGCCGGGGTGCAGGAGATCATCGAGACCTTCAACCCCGAGGCCTGCGCGGTCGAGAAGGTGTTCGTCAACGTCAATCCCCAATCCACCCTCTTGCTCGGTCAGGCGCGCGGCGCGGCGATCGCGGCGCTGACGCACCTTGGCCAATCGGTCTACGAATACACCGCCCTGCAGGTGAAGCAGGCGGTGGTCGGCAACGGCCATGCCGACAAGCAGCAGGTCATGCACATGGTGATGCGTTTGTTGAAACTGCCGGGCGAGCCCAGTTCCGACGCGGCCGATGCCCTGGCCTGCGCCATCTGTCATGCCCACGGCGGCCAGGGTCTGGGCGGCTTGGTCACCGCCGGCCGGCGCCGGCGCGCCGGGCGCATGTTGTGAGGAGAGTAATTTGATCGGACGCCTGAGCGGCACCCTGCTGGAAAAACACCCGCCGCAGATCGTGATCGATGTGAACGGCGTCGGCTATGAGGTCGACGTGCCCATGAGCACCCTGTACAACCTGCCCGCCACCGGCGAGCGAGTGACCCTGCTTACCCATTTCGCCGTGCGCGAGGACGCCCAGCAGTTGTACGGTTTTCTCACGGCAGCGGAGCGCGACACCTTCCGCCAGCTGATCAGGATCAGCGGGGTTGGTCCGAAGCTCGCGCTGGCCGTGCTCTCCGGCCTGTCGGTGGCCGATCTGGCCCAGGCCGTGGCCCTGCAGGAGGCCGGCCGCCTGACCAAGATCCCCGGCGTCGGCAAGAAGACGGCCGAACGCCTGTTGCTCGAACTCAAGGGCAAACTGGCCGACGAGATCGTCGATGCCACGGGTGCCACGGCGCGCGGCGCCGGCGGTGACGTGCTCAACGCCCTCATCGCCCTGGGCTACAGCGAGAAGGAGGCCGCGCTGGCGGTGAAGGCCCTGCCCGAGGGCGTGGCGGTGGAGGAGGGCATCCGCCTGGCGCTCAAATCCCTGGCCAAGGTTTGAGCCAGGCCCAGGGTTTGACCCGGCCCCGCGACTCCGCTAAGTTCCCGCCATGCTGCAACCCGACCGCCTGATCTCGCCCGCCGCCACTTCCCGCGAGGAAGAGGCCTTCGAACGCGCCCTGCGCCCGCAAAAACTGTCGGAATACGTCGGCCAGGCCCGCACCCG
>DDKN01000015.1 GCA_002339725.1 Thiobacillus sp. UBA2597 | reverse complement strand
CCTATTGCAACTTAACAGCTAGAGCAGGGGGTGGCATGACGCAGAAGATTCCCGAGACCCAGCACGATTACGACAAGACCCGCATCATCGAGCGGCCGGATGGTTTTTATTGGCTCGACAAGGAGTCCGATGCGCAGTACGGTCCCTTCCCCACCCTGTGGGAAGCCGTGCAGGACATGGAATACAGCGCCGAGCCGGAAGTCGAGATCGACGAGGACCTGCAGGAGGTGGAGGAAGAACTGGGCATCGCCGACTGGGTCGACCCGGATACCGGCGAGCTGGCGGAAGAAACCTTCACCCATATCGAGGACCATTAGGCGCGCCCGGAAGCAAGGCGGCCGCCCAAGAACACACGATCGATGCCAATAAAAAAGCCGCGCCTCGGCGCGGCTTTTTTTGCGTCCGGCCGGCTTATTCTTCGGCGGCGACGGCGCGTGGCGTTTCGTGCGTCTTGACATCGCCCCGCTGCTTGCGGGCGAAATCCTCCAGCTGGCGCTTGGCCGCGTCGAAGGCGTCGCGCAGTGCGACATAGACATCCTCGTGCTGGTGATGATTCACCACGATTTCGCCGCCCGGCACGGTGATGTCGAGGTCGACCTTGAACTGATTGCCTTGATGCTTGTGCTTGCCGGCGATCTCCACCGTGACCCGGCAGGCCATGATCTGCTGATGGAAGCGGTCGAGCTTCTCGGCCTTTTCCTTGATGGCCGCCTCCAGGGCGTCGGATTGCGGGATGTCGCGCAGGGTGATCTGCAAAGGCAGTTTCATAGGTTGCTCCTTGTTGCGGGGTTAGGTGCGGGTCGCTGCTTCGCGCTGGCGTCCGCGGGAAATCAGGCTGGCCATTTCGTTTATTTCCTCGGCGAGCAGTTCAAGCAGGTCGTCCAGGGTGACGATACCGACGAGCCAGCCGCCATTATCCACCACTGGCACGCGGCGTACACCCCGGCTGCGCATGTAGCGGATGGTGTCGAACACGCCCTCGGTCTCGCGCACGGTGGCCAGATCGCCGCCCATGATGTCGCCGACGGTCAGGCTGGCCGGGTCGATGCCGGCGGCAACGACCTCGATCGCAATGTCGCGGTCGGTGACGATACCCACCGGCCGGCGTTGCCCTTCGACATCCTCCACCACGACCAGGGTACCGACGTGATACTGCCGCATCAGGCGTGCGGCTTCCGGCACATCCGTTTTCCGATCGGTGATGACGACCTCGCGATTGCAGATAGCGCCGATGGCCATGTTTGGGTTCCTCGGGGAGTGAGCGGACTTTAATTTCATTAAAGCCGCCTGCCATGATAAATCAAGCCGGGCGCTGCCAGATCAGCGCCCCGTCGCGCCAGACCGCGCGCACCCGATGAAAGGGCACATCGTGACAAACCCCGTCCGCGTCCAGGGCGCGAAAACTGAAATGATCGGCTGGGTCGAGCCGGATGTCGCGCAGCGGCACGCGCACGATGTCCCGGCTCAGCCGGTCGAAATAGCCGATCACGAACTCACCCTGGCCGAAGGCCGGATCCCACTGGATGCGGTGCAGCAGCTCGTGGATCGGGATCATGTCACCCGGAAGTTCTTGAATTGCCAGGGGTCGCTCGGATCGAGGTCTTCCGGGAACGGCCGGTTGCGGTTGAGCAGCGGGGTCCAGTCGCTGTAGACGCCGACCAGCTTGCCCAGATAGGGCCGGCACATGGCCAGGATGGCGCGGAAATCCAGCTCGTCCGGCTCGCAGATGCCCAGCTCGGGATGACGGATGGCCCAGGCCATGGCGGCGACGATGCTGATGGTGACCTGCAGGCTGGTCGCGTTGTTGTAGGGCACCAGGCGCCGGGTCTCCTCGATCGAGAGCTGCGAACCATACCAATAGGCGCCCTTGGCATGGCCCATGAGCAGCACGCCGAGCTCGTCGCGCCCGCCGATCAGGTCCTCGCGTGAAATGCGCCAGCGCGGCTGCAACTGCCAGTTCTTGCCGGCCAGTTCGTGCAGCGAGAGCACGGCGGCATCGCAGGGGTGGTAGGCGTAGTGCACGGTGGGCCGGTACAGCAGCTGGTCCTTGTCGCGTACGGTCAGGTAGTCGGCGATCGAGATCGATTCGCCGTGGGTGATGAGAAAGCCGTGGTAGGGCCCTTCCAGCGGGGTCCAGCTGCGCACCCGGGTGGCGGCGCCGGGCCGGTTGAGATAGATCGCGGCAGCGCAACCGAAGTCATGGCGCGCGCCATCGGCCGGGAAATGCCGCTCGTGCGAGCCCCAGCCCAGTTCGGCCGGCTGGCAGCCTTCGCCGACGAAGGCCTCGACCGACCAGGTATTGACGAACTCGCCCGGCTGCTTGCGCTCGGCCGCGAGCTGGGTGTCGCGCTCGGCGATGTGGATGACCTTGACCCCGAGCTGCCTGGCCAGCTGCGCCCAGTCGTCCCGGCTGACCGGGTTGGCGGAAACCTGGGTGGCCTGGGCGATGTCGAGCAGGGCCTGCTTGGTGAAATGGGAAACCAGACCGGGATTGGCGCCGTGGTTGACGATGGCGGTCGGCCCCCTGGGGTGGGCGCGCTTGAGTGCCAGCGCCGCCTCGCGGAAGGCGTAGTTGGTCCGCTGCGCCGGGCTGACGGCCGGGTCGGTATGCCCGCCCGGCCACGGCTCGATGCAGGTGTCGACATAGAGCACGCCGCGCTGCTGGCAATACTCGATCAGGGCGAGCGAGGAGACATCGAAGGAGACATTGACCAGAAAGTCGCCCGGACGCAGCAGGTCATCCAGGATGGCGACGTAGTTGTCCGGGGTCAGGGCGAGGGACTTGAGCGTCACCCCCAGGGCATGGGCCTCGCCGGTCGGATCGTTGCGCGGCTCGATGATGGTGATGCGCTCCGGCGTCACCGCCAGATGGCGCAGAATCAGGGGCAACACCCCCTGTCCGATGGAACCGAAACCGACCATGACAATGCGGCCGGGAAAAGCGGCGTAAGTGGTGGCTACACCCATGTCGCGATCTCCTGTTGTCGATATATCCGGTGCCGCCGCCGCGCGATTCAGCGCAGCAGCCGACGCCGGGTGAGTCTGCACGCCGCCCAGAAGCCGGCCAGGCCATAGGCGGCAAGCACGCAACTATGCCACAGGATGTCCTGCGGCCATTGCCCCAACACCAGCGGCCGGGCCAGCTGCACCGCGTGGGTGAGTGGCAGCCAGTCGGCCGCGGCCTTGAGCCAGAGGGGCAATTCGGAAGTCGGGTAGAACACCCCGCCCAAGAGCACCATGGGCGTGATGGCCAGGGTGAAGTAGTAGAGGAAGAAATCGTAGTTGGGCGAAATGGCGTTGATCGCCAGCCCCAGCCCGGCGAAGCACAGGCCGGTGAGTACGATCACCGGCACGAGCCCCAGGCTCATGAGGAAGTCGGCCTGCAGCCCCAGGCCCCAGATCACCACCAGAATGGCCAGGCCCGACAACAGGCTCTTCGAGGTCGCCCACAGCCATTCACCCAGCAGCACGTCGGTCAGGCCGAGCGGGGTGTTGAGGATGGCCTCCCAGGTCTTCTGCACATGCATGCGGGAAAAGGCCGAGTACAGCGTCTCGAAGGTGGCGCTGTTCATCACGCTGTAGGCGATGGTGCCGGCGGCGAGAAAATTGAGATAGGGCACGCCCGCGACATCCGGCAGCAGGCGGCCCAGGCCATAGCCCAGGCCCAGCATGTAGAGCATGGGGTCGGCCAGGTTGCCCAGCAGCGAAGGGATGGCCAGCTTCTTCCAGACCAGGAAGTTGCGTTGCCAGACGGGGAGCCAGCGCAGGTTCGGCACGTTAAAGACCCCAACCGCAAAGGGCGCGCCGGACACGAAGTTTTTGGTTCATATGCGAGCCATCAGTGTGAACGGAACCGGGCGACGCAAGCTCGATAGGGGGCGGAACCGAACGTTGCGTGGATTTGCTTTGCGCACTTCGCGTCCTTGGCGGTGAAACCATCAGTCTCTCAAATCCCGGCCGGTGAGCTTGAGGAAGACATCCTCCAGATTGGCCGGCCGGTGCAGGTAGCGCAGGTGCGGCATGCCATCCAGGGCGGCGATCAGGGCCTGCGGCTCGGCGGTGTAGCAGAACAGCGTCTCGCCCACCTTTTCGCAGCGCCGGCAATAACGCTCGGCCAGCCGGTCGCACCACGCCTCGATGTCCTCGCCGTAGATTTCCACCACACCCGGCTCGACATGGTGCTGGATCAGTTCGCGCGGCGCGCCCTCGGCGATCACCCGGCCGCGGTCGATGATGCTGATCCGGTCGCACAGGCGTTCGGCCTCTTCCATGAAATGGGTGGTGAGCAGCAGGGTCTTGCCCTGGCCGGTGAGCTTGCGCAGGCCCTGCCAGATCAGATGGCGCGCCTGGGGGTCGAGCCCCGTGGTCGGCTCGTCGAGAAAGATCACATCCGGGTCGTTGACCAGGGCACGCGCCAGGGTCAGGCGCCGCTTCATGCCGCCGGATAAGGCGCCGATCTTGGCCTCGGCCTTGCCGGCCAGGCCGGCGAACTCCAGCAGCATGGGCAGCCGTGCCTCGATCGCGCGCCGGCTCAGCCCGAAGTAACGGCCGAACACCATGAGGTTTTCGCGCACCGTGAAATCCGGATCCAGGCTGTCGGCCTGCGGCACCACGCCGACCCGGGCGCGGGCGGTGCTCGCCTCTTGCGGCAAGGCGTGGCCGAGCAGGGCGATCTGCCCGGCATCCGCCTCGATCAGGCCCAGGGCCAGGCGCAGGGTGGTGGTCTTGCCGGCGCCGTTGGGCCCGAGCAGGCCGTGACAGGTACCGGCGACGAGCTCCAGGTTCAGGCCGGCCACCACTTCGGCCGCGCCGTAACGCTTGTGCAGATCCTTCAGGCTGAGTGCGACGGGCATAGGGCGAGCACCTGTTCCTGCAGGGCGCGCAGTTTCTTGTGGAAGAAGTGGTCGGCGCCGGGGATCACGTGCAGCGGGATGTTGTGTTGCTGTGCATAGGTCTGCACCGCGGCGAGCGGGATCAACGCGTCGACCTCGCCGTGGATGATGTCGGTGCGGATGGCGGGCGGCTCGAAGGCATACATCGACACCGCCGGGCCGACCATGACCAGATGCTCGGCCGAAAGGCGCTGCGCCACGCGGTGCTGGACATAGGCGCCGAAGGAAAAGCCGTAGAGATGCAGGGGCAGGTCGCCGAACTTGGGGCCGACGAAGGCGGCCACCGCCAAGAGGTCCTCGGTCTCGCCCGCACCATGATCGAACGCGCCGTCGCTGGTGCCGACACCGCGGAAGTTGGGCCGCACCGCGACATAGCCGCACTCGAGCGCGGACTTGGCCAGGGTGGTGACCACCTTGTTGTCCAGGCTGCCGCCGTGCAGCGGGTGCGGGTGGGCGATCAGGGCCAGGCCCCGGCGGTTCGTCTCCGGGTCCTCGATCACGGTCTCCACCGCGCCGCCGTCGGCGCGCTTGATCCTAAGCTTGTATCGCTTCACTTGATCTGCAGACGTTCGACGATCTTGCCGTCGCGCAGGTGCGATTCGACGATCTCGTCGATGTCGTGCTCGTCGACATAGGTGTACCAGACCGCATCCGGGTAGACCACGCAGACCGGGCCCTGGTCGCAGCGGTCGAAGCAGCCGGCGCGGTTGACCCGGCAGTCGCCGCCCTTGCCGTGCAGGCCGAGCGCTTTGGCCTTTTTCTTGGCGTGTTCGAACATCGCCTCGGCGTTGTGGTCGCTGCAGCAGGCGCCGCCATCCTCGCGCACGTTCAGGCAGAAAAACAGGTGGTGTTTGTAGTAGCTCATGGTTCGCTCTCGTTGTATTTCCGGCAGGAACCCTTGGCGGTCTCTACCGGATATTTGCGTGCGTTGATGGCCAGTTTGTCCTCGGCGGCCTGCAACAAATCGATGCCCAGGGTGTTGGCCAGGCTGATGAGATAGATCAGCACATCGGCCATCTCCTGGCGCACCGCCTCCAGTTTCTCCGGCGGCAGGTTGTGGCTCTGTTCCTCGGTCAGCCACTGGAAGGGCTCCAAGAGCTCGGCCGCCTCCACGATCAGGGCGGCGGTCAGGTTCTTGGGCGAGTGGTACAGGTGCCAGTCGCGCTCGTGGCCGAATTGGCGCACGGCCTCGGCCAGCTGTTCGATCGTGTGGATGCTCATGGCCCGGCTCCAAAGGTGTCGACAATTTTACCATCCGGCCCCGGCTCGCCCGGCGTGGCCGCCGGCGCCGTATAATGTCAGCCAATTCAGGAACTTCGAGCGAAGATGCAAACCCTCACCGTCGATCTCGGCGAGCGCAGCTACCCCATCCACATCGGGGGCGGCCTCATCGACCGCGCCGATCTCATCGTGCCCCACCTGCGGCAACCGCGCGCGGCCATCGTCACCAACACCACCGTTGGGCCGCTCTACCTGGAGCGGCTGCAAAAGACGCTGGCAGGTGCGGGCGTGGCGGTCATCCCCATCGTGCTGCCCGACGGCGAGGCCTACAAGAACTGGGAAACCCTCAATCTCATCTTCGACGCCTTGCTCAAGAACCGGGCCGAGCGCAAGACCACCCTGATCGCCCTGGGCGGCGGCGTCATCGGCGACCTCACCGGCTTCGCCGCGGCGTCGTACCAACGGGGCGTGCCCTTCATCCAGGTGCCGACCACCCTGCTCGCCCAGGTCGATTCCTCGGTCGGCGGCAAGACCGGCATCAACCACCCGCTGGGCAAGAACATGATCGGCGCCTTCTACCAGCCGCAGCTGGTGCTGGCCGACACCGACACCCTGAACACCCTGCCCGAGCGCGAGCTGTCGGCCGGCCTGGCCGAGGTCATCAAGTATGGCCTGATCCGCGACCTGCCTTTCCTCGAATGGCTGGAGGCCAACATGGAGCGCCTGGTGGCGCGCGAGGCCGAGGCACTGGCCTACGCCATCTACCACTCCTGCCGCAACAAGGCCGAGGTGGTGGCGTTGGATGAGCGCGAGGGTGGCGTGCGCGCCCTGCTCAACCTGGGCCACACCTTCGGCCATGCGATCGAGGCCGGCATGGGCTACGGCAACTGGCTGCACGGCGAGGCGGTGGCCGCCGGCACCCTGCTGGCGGCCGACCTGTCGCGGCGCATGGGCCTGATTTCGGCGGCCGACGTCGCCCGCATCGAGGCCCTGTTCCGGCGCGCCAAGCTGCCCACGGTGGCGCCCAACCTGGGCGCCGAGGTCTATCTCGATTACATGGGCGTGGACAAGAAGGTCGAGGCCGGCAAGCTGCGCTTCGTCCTGTTCAGGCGGCTGGGCGAGGCCTTCGTCACCAGTGAGGTGCCACAGGAACTCCTGCGCCAGACGCTGACCGAGGCGGCGCGTGGCTGAACTGGCCCCCTACGCCGCCGACCCCGCGCAAAGCCGGGGCCGGCGCCACCCCGAGCCGCCCGCCAGCCCGCGCAGCGAATTCCAGCGCGACCGCGACCGCATCGTCCATTCCACCGCCTTCCGCCGCCTGGAATACAAGACCCAGGTCTTCATCAACCACGAAGGCGACCTGTTCCGCACCCGGCTCACCCACAGCATCGAGGTCGCCCAGATCGGCCGCACCATCGCCCGCCTGCTCGGCCTGAACGAAGACCTCACCGAGACCATCGCGCTCGCCCACGACCTGGGCCACACCCCCTTCGGCCACACCGGGCAGGATGCGCTCAACGAGTGCATGCAGCCGCACGGCGGCTTCGAGCACAACCTGCAGTCGTTGCGGGTGGTGGACGAGCTGGAGCAGAAATACGCCGAGTTCGAAGGCCTCAACCTCACCTTCGAGGCGCGCGAGGGCATTCTCAAGCACTGCTCGCCGCGCAACGCCCCGCTCCTGGGCGACGTCGGCCGGCGCTTCCTCGAGGGCAGGCAACCGTCATTGGAGGCGCAGATCGCCAACCTGGCCGACGAGATCGCCTACAACAACCACGACGTCGACGACGGCCTGCGCTCGGGCCTGATCTCGCTGGAGCAGTTGGAAACCATCGCCCTGTTCCGGCGCCACCTCGACGAGGTGCGCGCCCGTTTCCCCGATCTCACCGACCGCCGCCTCATCCACGAGACCGTGCGGCGCATGATCAACAGCCTGGTGTGCGACCTGGTCGATGAGACCCGCGCCAACCTGGCCCGGCACAAGCCGCAGTCGCTGGAAGATGTGCGCGCCTGCCCGCCGCTGGCGGCCTTCAGCCCGGCCATGAAGGCGGCCCACCTCGAGCTCAAGCGTTTTTTGTTCCACAACCTCTACCGCCACTACCGGGTGGTGCGCATGAGCGAGAAGGGCAAGCGCCTGATCCGCGACCTGTTCGAGGCCTTCACCGCCAATCCCAAGCTGCTGCCGCCGGAATTCCAGGCCCGCGCCGAACAGGACCTGCCACGGGCGGTGGCGGACTACATCGCGGGCATGACCGATCGCTATGCGATTCGGGAGTATCGGCGGATCTTCGATATCGAGGAGTTGGCCTAGCGCTCGTTGCGGGGGAAAGGCGCCGCGGCGATCCAGATTTAAAACCCTTTTGCCTGCTGTTCTTACGTTCGAACCAAACATCTGGTGTGCGTGATGCAGCAGGCCGGGGCCGCCCGGCAGCGGGTTACTTTCTTTGCTCGTGCAAAGAAGCCGAAGGCTTCAGTGCAGACTTACATGCGCTGCATGTTAGTCGGAGCTAAAAGTAACCAAAGAAAACGGAGTTTCAGTGAAGGCTAATGCTCGCGCATGCGGGCGTTATGCCGGAACTAAAGCACGCCCCGCTTCCGCCGAAAACCGGCTTTGCTGGTTTCAGTGAAGACTAATGCCTGCGAATGCAGGCGTTATGTCGGAGCTAAATCCCCGTCGCTGCTGTCGTCATGCAGGCGGCTCGCCAACTCGCCCTTCGGGCTCAGACAAACTCGTCGGCCTTCGGCTTCCCTGCATGACGACAGCAGCAACGGCGGCGTCAGAGGGGGGAATGAAACCACCCTCACCCCTAACCCTTTACCCTAAAGGGCATAAATCCCGGAGGGAGAGGGTGAACATCGCCTCTCCCTCCGGGAGCCCCCGCAGAGCGAGGATAAAAGGCCGACACCTAGCGGCGGGTGAGGGGGCGAGCACATAGTGCTCGCCTGCTGAACGAAACGATTACCGGTGCCTTCGAGAAGTGCTCAAGCCATCTGCGCCACCCACACCGCCAAGGCCAGCCAGGTTGCGGCGGCCAAGATCAAAATGCCGGGCGCAAGACAGATGTCTTGGGGTTGAGTGCGCTGCATGATTTTTTCTCCCACGTCTATTTGCACTGCATTTTTATCGTATCGACGGCGCGCGGAATTGTGGAGGGCATTCCGATACTTAAGTATTTCGGGTGACTGGTGTGACTTAACGCATCGGCAACGTCCGCGCCACCACCCAGGCCCGCACCTCCACCGCCCCCGCTTTTTTCACCGTCTTCGCCAGTTCATCGAGGCTCGCCCCGCTGGTCATGACGTCGTCGACCAGGGCGATGCGCTTGCCGGCCAAGTCCATTCGGCACTCGAAGGCGCCGCGGATGTTCTTGCGGCGCTCCTTCAGCGGCAGGCTGGCCTGGGGCGGGGCGTCCTTGGCCCTTGTGCAGGCGGTGAGGGCGACGGGCAGATCGAGTCGGCGAGCCAGGCGCTTGGCGATCTCGCCCGCCTGGTTGTAGCCGCGCTCCTGCAGGCGCCTGGGGTGCAGGGGCATGGGGATGACGAGGTCGGGCCGGGTGTCGAGCCCTGTGGCGATCTCGGCGGCGAGCTGTTCGGCCAGGAAGCCGGCCAGGTGCAGGCCCTGGCCGTATTTATAGTGTTGCAGCAGGGCGTCGAGCGGATAGGCGTAGCGGTAGGCTGCGTGGGTGGCATCGAAGGCGGGCGGATGCCTGAGGCAGCCGCCGCAGACCTCGCCCAGGGCGGTGGGCAGGGCGCAGACCGGGCAGCGCGGTGTGGCCAGGCGCGGCAGGTCGGCCAGGCAGCCGGGGCAGAGCGGGGCGGCCGGCCCATTGGTGTTGGGCACATCGGCGCCGCAGAGCAGGCAGGACTGGCCGAGCTGGGCCTGCACAAAAGAAATGCACTTGTTCAGCGTGTGGCGGATAATAATTGACAGTCTCCCCGGGCTCGCCGATCATGCGCCGGCCTTTGATTTGTGCGGATTGTCGCCGAAATGTCGGAAAAACACATCGTCACCGCCGCGTCCTGCCTGCGCAGCGCGCGCCTGTTCAATTACGCCAGCATCATCTCGATCAGCATCTCGACCCTGCTGCTGGTCGTGGCCCTGAACATGAACACCAAGATGAGCTTCCTGCCCTTCGTGCTGTCGGTGCCGCCGATCATGCTCTGGCTGGCCGGCTCGATCTTCGTCTACGCCGCCATCGCCCACCACCCCGACCCGCGCGTGGTGCACTACAACCGCTGGGCCGGCTACCGCTATTACGGCGTGGTCGGCGCCATGGTGGTGGCGGGCCAGCCGCTCTACGGCATCTTCGACGACGGCCGCGGCATGCTGCTGGTCTGGGGTCTCATGGCCCTGGGCATCGTCCCCCTCGGCATCCGCGACATCATTCGTGCCGGGCGGGAAGACTGGAAGGACATCGAAGTGGAAAGGGAGGCGCACTGATGGTCAACCTGGCCGAATCCCCCCGCGTCATGCCGGACTGGACCGTCGAGGCCGTGCTCGACCTGTTCGCGCTGCCGTTCAACGACCTGCTGTTCCGGGCGCAGAGCGTGCACCGCGCGCACTTCGACCCCAACGCGGTGCAGCTCTCCACCCTGCTCTCGATCAAGACCGGCGGCTGTTCCGAGGACTGCGGCTATTGCTCGCAGTCGGCCCGGCACGATACACAGGTAGCGAAAGACAACGAAGTTGCGGCGCAGGCTAATGCCGGCGAAGCCGGCGTTAAGCAAAGCGGCCGTAGCCAGGAGCTGCTCGACGTGGCCAAGGTGGTGGAGGCGGCCAAGGCGGCCAAGGCCAGCGGCGCCACCCGCTTTTGCATGGGCGCCGCCTGGCGCGGCCCCAAGGACAAGGACCTGGAGCCGGTGCTGGACATGGTGCGCCAGGTGAAGGCGCTGGGCATGGAGACCTGCGTCACCCTGGGCATGCTCAAAGCGGGCCAGGCCGAAAAGCTCAAGGCGGCCGGCCTCGACTATTACAACCACAACCTCGACACCGCGCCCGAGTTCTACGGCCAGGTCGTCACCACCCACAGCTACCAGGACCGGCTGGACACCCTGCAGGCCGTGCGCGCTGCGGGTCTCTCCGTGTGCTGCGGCGGCATCGTCGGCATGGGCGAGTCGCGCCGCGAGCGCGCCGGCCTGATCGCGCAACTGGCCAATCTCAAGCCGCAGCCGGAGTCGGTGCCGATCAACATGCTGGTGAAGATCGCGGGCACGCCCAAGGCGCGCGAGGCCGACCTCGATCCGCTGGAGTTCGTGCGCACCATCGCCGTGGCCCGCATCACCATGCCCGGCTCGCACGTGCGCCTGTCGGCCGGCCGGCGGAGCTTAAGCGAGGGCGTGCAGGCCCTGTGCTTCCTGGCCGGTGCCAATTCCATCTTCTACGGCGACAAGCTGCTCACCACCGGCAACCCCGAGGTCGAGGCGGACCAAAAGCTGTTCGACAAGCTGGGGCTGAAGCCCGAGGTGCACACCGAGCGCCGCTGCGCGGGACATGATTGAAACCCTCGCCCAGGCCCTGGCCGAGCTGGATGCCCAGGGCCTGAAGCGCCGCCGCCGCACCCTGGAGACGCCATCGCGCGCCCACATGCGAGTCGAGGGCCGGCCGGTCGTCGCCTTCTGCAACAACGATTACCTTGGCCTTGCCGGCCATCCCGAGCTCATCAACGCCGCCCGCCAGGCCGCGGTCGAGGCGGGGGTGGGCGCCGCTTCGGCCCATCTGGTCGCTGGCCACCACCGGCTGCACGAACAACTGGAGCGCGAGCTGGCCGACTTCGTCGGCCTGCCGGATGCCCTGCTGTTTTCCACCGGCTACATGGCCAATCTCGGCGCGATCACCGCCCTGGTCGGCCGCGGCGATGCCGTGTTCGGTGACAAGCTCAATCATGCCTCGCTGGTCGACGCCTGCCTGCTGTCGCGCGCCGAGCTCACCCGCTATCCCCACGGCGACCTCGATTTCCTCGAGGCGAAGCTCAAGGCGAGCCGCGCGAAAACCCGGCTGGTGGTGACCGACGCCGTGTTCAGCATGGACGGCGATATCGCGCCGTTGCCGGAGCTGCTGGCCCTGTGCGAGCGGTATGACGCCTGGCTGCTCATCGACGATGCCCACGGCTTTGGCGTGCTGGGTGCGCAGGGGCGCGGCAGCCTCGCCCATTTCGATCTGCGTGCGGACCGCATCGTCTACATGGCCACTTTGGGCAAGGCGGCCGGCGTGTTCGGCGCCTTCGTCGCCGGCCATGCCACCCTGATCGAATGGCTGGTGAACAAGGCACGCACCTATGTCTACACCACGGCGACGCCGCCGCTCTTGGCTGCCGCGGTGTCGGCCAGCCTCAAGGTGATCGCCGCCGACGGCTGGCGGCGCGAGCGGCTCCGTGCGCTCGTCGCCCAGCTCAAGGCCGGCATGGCCGACCTGCCCTGGCGCTTGTTGCCCTCCGACACCCCGATCCAGCCCTTGATCGTGGGCGACAACGCGGCCGCCCTGCGCCTGGCCGAGGGCCTGCGCGCGCGCGGCCTGATGACCCCGGCGATCCGGCCGCCCACGGTGCCGGCCGGCACCGCCCGCCTGCGCCTCTCGCTCTCGGCCAGCCACGAGCCGGCCGACATCGAGCGCCTGCTCGCCGCGCTGAGGGACCTGGCCTGATGGCGCCGCTGACCCTGCTGCACGGCTGGGGTCTGCACGGCGGCATCTGGGACGCCCTGCGCGCCGCCCTGCCGGAACTGCCGATGCACACGCCCGACCTGCCGGGCTACGGCGGCAGCGCCCGCGTCAGTCCCTACACGGCCGAGGCCCTGGCCGACGCCATCGCCCCGACCCTGCCCGATGCCGGCCTGCTGCTCGGCTGGTCCATGGGCGGCATGGTCGCCCTGGCTCTGGCGGCGCGCCACCCGGGGAAGGTGCGGGCGCTGGTGCTGGTCGCCAGCACGCCGTGCTTTGTCAATCGCGCCGGCTGGGACATGGGGCTCACGCCCGAAGTGCTGGCGGACTTCGCCCAGGGCGTGCAGGCCGATTACCGCGCCACCCTGCTGCGATTCCTTTCGCTCCAGGCCCGCGGCGGCGATGCCGCGCGCGCGGTGATCGCCCGCCTGCGCGACTCGGTGTTCGCCCGCGGCGAGCCGGATGCCGCGGTGCTGGCCAAGGGCCTGGAGCTGCTGCGCACGGTCGACCTGCGCCAAGCGGCGCGCCAGGTGCAGGCGCCGACCCTGGTCGTGCATGGCGGCTATGACGGCCTGTGCCTGCCGGTGGCGGCGCAGTGGCTGGCGACGGCGCTGCCCAATGCGCGCCTGGCCCTGCAGCCCAAGGCGGCGCACGCGCCCTTTCTGTCGCACCCGGAGTGGTTCGTCGACGCGTTGAAAGGCTTTCTGCGTGAACATGCCTAAGACGCGGCCTGTGCAGATACAGACTCCCCCTCCCAGCCTCCCCCATGAATGGGGGAGGGGATACTCCCTCCCCGCTTGCGGGGAGGGTTGGGGTGGGGAGAGGGTTGCCGTGGAGCGGTCATGCACATGACCGTGAAGCAGGCCATCCGCCGCGCCTTCGAGCGCGCCGCGCCCACCTATGAGGCGGCGGCGAGCCTGCAGAAGGAGATCGCCCGGCGCCTGGACGATCACCTGGAAGAGATGAAGCTGCAGCCGGCGCGCATCCTCGATGCCGGCTGCGGGCCGGGCATCGGCTTCGACCATTTGCGCGCCCGTTTCCCTCAGGCCGAGCTGATCGGCCTCGACCTCGCCCATGCCATGCTGCGCCAGGCGCGCGGCCATGCCGTGACGCCGACGCTGTTCGGCCGCCTGGCCCGGCTCTGGCAGTCGGTGCCCGAGGTGCGCTACGTCTGCGGCGACATCGAGGCCCTGCCGCTCGCGCGCGACAGCGTGGACATGATCTGGTCCAACCTCGCCCTGCAATGGATGACCGACCTGCCGGCCGCCTTGCGCCAGCTGCACCGCGCCCTGCGGCCGGAGGGACTGCTGCTGTTCAGCAGCTTCGGCCCGGACACCCTGAAGGAGCTGCGCGCCGCCTTCGCCGGTCTGGACGGCTACAACCACGTCAACCGTTTTCTCGACATGCACGATGTCGGCGACATGCTGATGCATGCCGGCTTCAGCAACCCGGTGATGGAGATGGAGCTGATCACCGTCACGTATCCGGATCTGAAGGCCGTGCTGCGCGAGCTGAAGGAGATCGGCGCCCACACCGTGCAGGCGGGAGGGCGTATGGGCCTCATGGGCAAGCGCGAGTGGCGCCAGCTGGCGGAAAACTACGAGCGCTTCCGGGTCGAGGGGCGGCTGCCGGCCACCTTCGAGGTGATCTACGGCCATGCCTGGGCCGGCCGCAAGGACAGGCTGGAAGACGGCCGCCAGGTGATCGAGTTCAAGATCCAGCAAAGAAAGAGGGGGCTGCGCTGATGCCCGGCATTTTCGTCACCGGCACCGACACCGGGGTGGGCAAGACCCGTGTTGCCGTTGCCCTGATCGAGGCGCTGAAGGCGCAGGGCCTGCGCGTGGCCGGCATGAAGCCGGTGGCGGCCGGCTGCGAGCGCCTCAAAGACGCGTGGGTCAACGAGGATGTCACCATGCTGCGTGCGGCGGCCAACGTGGCGGCGCCGATGGCGTGGATCAATCCCTATCTTTTTCCGGAGCCGGTCGCGCCGCATCTCGCGGCGGCCCGCCAAAACACGCGTATCGAGCTGGCGCCCATCGTGGCGGCCTATCGTGAGCTGGAACGCCGGGCCGATGTGGTGGTGGTCGAGGGCGCCGGTGGTTTTCGCGTCCCGCTGAACGAGGCCGAGGACAGCGCCGATCTCGCCGTCGCCCTGGGCCTGCCCATGGTGCTGGTGGTCGGCCTGCGCCTGGGCTGCCTCAACCATGCCCTGCTCAGCGTCGAGGCGATCGCCGCGCGCGGTCTGACCCTGGCCGGCTGGGTGGCAAACGGCATCGACCCGGCCATGGCGCTGCGGCAGGAGAATGTGCGCGCCCTGCGCGAACGCATTGCGTCGCCCTGTCTGGCCGAGTGGCCCTGGCTGGAAAAAAATACGTGTGAAGCGGCGAGTGCAATGCTCGACCTCGGCCCTGTCCTGTCTGGCCTCGCGCGCCGATAAAGAGAGCCGCAAATCCGCATACAACCCCATACCGCCGGCGATTAGAAGAAATATACCT
>DDKN01000056.1 GCA_002339725.1 Thiobacillus sp. UBA2597 | reverse complement strand
CTCTTGAAGGCGCTCGACCGCAACAAGGACCAGAGCTACTTTCTCTATCGCCTGCAGCAGCATCAGATCGCCCGCGCCCTGTTTCCGCTGGGCGGCCTGGCCAAGCCCGAGGTGCGCGAACTGGCGCGAAAGGCCGGGCTGCCCAACTACGCCAAGAAGGATTCGACCGGCATCTGCTTCATTGGCGAGCGGCCGTTCCGCGAGTTTCTCCGGCGCTTCCTGCCGACCCGTCCGGGTGTGATGCGCACGCCCGAGGGCCGGGTGATCGGCGAGCACCTGGGCCTGATGTATTACACCCTGGGCCAGCGCCAGGGCTTAGGGATAGGCGGGGTGAAGGGGGCACAGGAGGGCGTGCCCTGGTTCGTCGCCGGCAAGGACATGGCCAAGAACGAGCTCATCGTGGTGCAGGGCCACGATCACCCGCTGTTGTTGAGTGCGGAAGTGCAGGCGCACGATCTGAGCTGGGTCGGCCCGCCCGCCGAAGCCGGCCGGCGTTACAGTGCCAAGACCCGCTATCGGCAGCAGGACGCCGCCTGCACGGTCGAGGCGGTTTCGGACGGGCACATGAAGCTGGTGTTCGACGCGCCGCAGTGGGCGGTGACGCCGGGGCAGTCGGTCGTGCTCTACGACGGCGAGGTCTGCCTCGGCGGGGGGATAATTATTTAAGCCGCCGGCGGGACGGTCTCCTTGAAGGCCGGGCGCTGCATCAGGCGGTCGTAAAGCTCCGCCAGATTGGGGTGGCTGCGGCGCCAGTCGATCTCGTCCTTGAAGCGCAAATCCAGATAGCCCAGGGCGCAGCCGACACAGATGTCGGCCAGGCTGTAACCCTCGCCGTGGCACCAGTCGCGCTGATTCAGCTCTTCGCTCATTTCCTCCAGCGCAGCGAGCACCTTCTTCATCTGGCGCTCGATCCAGGTCTTGTCCTGCTGCTTGGCCGGACGCTTGCGCTCCAGAAAGACCAGCGCGGCGGCATCGCACAGGCCGTCGGCCAGTGCCTCCCAGCGCTTGACCGCGATGCGGGCGCGGGCGTCCTTGGGCAACAGGTGGCTGACCGGGCTGATGCCATCGAGATACTCGACGATGACGCGGGAATCGAAGATCGCCTTGCCGTCCTCCGGCACCCACACCGGCACCTTGCCCAGGGGGTTGTGCAGCGGCACCTGGGTGTCTTCGTTCCAGGGGATGTCGACGATCAACTCGTAGTCGATGCGTTTTTCCGAGGCCACGATGCGCACCTTGCGCGCGAACGGACTGGTCAGCGAAGCGATCAGTTTGGCCTTGTGGTTGGCATTGCCTGTGGTCTTTTTTGCAGCCATTTTGCGTCTATCTACACCGATTCAACTACACCGCGGCCGAAGTTCATGGCAACGAAACATCGCGCGTCGGCCGAGCCCGTCATGGATCGTGAGGGGATTATTTTACCGGCTTGTGAAGTTCCGCGTCAGCTTTCAGTTCACCTGTACCACTGCCAGGGCATGTGGCCAGGCCGCCTCGAACCGGCGCAGGGTTTCCGCCCGGCCGAGCAGGGCCAGGGTCTGGTCGAGCGAGGGCGTTTGAGCGGTGCCGAACAGCACCAGGCGCAGGGGAATCCCGATCAGGCCCAGTTTGAGATTGAAGGCCTTGGCGGTGTCCTTGAGCAACTGGTTGAGGCTGGCGGCGTTCCAATCGACGCTCGCCAGAGCCGCTTTCAGGTGCTCCATGGCCGGCACCGCCTCGGCGCCAAGCTTGGCCTTGAGTTCTTCGACCGGTGCCTCGGCCTGGCGGAAAAAAATGTGGCAGGCATCGGCCAGTTCCTCCACGGTCGATACCCGGTCCTTCAGCAGCGCCATGAGCTGGGCCAGGTCGGGGCCGCCATCGGGTTCGATGCCCTGCTTGTGCAGAAAGGGCAGGACCAGGCCGGCCAGGCGGTCGTTGTCGGCCTCCTTGAGGTATTGCTGGTTGAGCCAGGTGAGTTTTTCCTGATCGAACCGAGCCGGGGAATGGCTGACATGGGCGACATCGAACCATTCGATGAACTGCTGCATGGAGAATTTTTCATCGTCGCCGTGGCCCCAGCCCAGGCGGGCCAGATAATTGAGCAGGGCCTCGGGCAGGTAGCCGTCCTCCTGGTATTGCAGCACCGACACCGCGCCGTGGCGCTTGGACAGGCGCTCGCCGTCGTGGCCCAGGATCATGGGCACGTGGGCGAAAACCGGCGGCTCGGCGCCCAGGGCACGGTAGATATTGATCTGGCGCGGGGTGTTGTTGACGTGGTCGTCGCCGCGAATGCAGTGGGTGATGCCCATGTCCCAGTCGTCGACCACCACGCCAAAGTTGTAGGTGGGGATGCCGTCGCCGCGCAGCAGCACCAGGTCGTCCAGCTCGCTGTTGGCCACGGTGATGGGGCCCTTGATCATGTCGTCCCAGGTGACGACGCCGTCGAGCGGGGTCTTGAAGCGCAGCACCGGCGTCACGCCGGCGGGTGGGGTGGGCAGCACCTTGCCCGGTTCCGGGCGCCAGCGCCCGTCATAGCGGGGCTTCTCGCCGCGCGCGCGCTGTTGCTCGCGCATGGCATCGAGTTCTTCCTTGCTGGCATAGCACCAATAGGCCTTGCCCTCGTCGAGCAGGCGCCGGGCGATCTCCTGGTACCGCTCCAGCCGCTTCATCTGGTAGAACGGGCCTTCGTCCCAGTTGATGCCCAGCCAGGCCAGGCCTTCCAGAATGGCCTTTTCCGATTCCAGGGTGGAACGCTCCTGATCGGTGTCCTCGATGCGCAGGATGAACTGGCCGCCGTGCTTACGGGCATAGGCCCAGGAGAACAGGGCAGTGCGGGCGCCGCCGATGTGCAGGTAGCCGGTCGGGGAAGGGGCGAAACGGGTGCGAACCATGATCGAGGCGAGCGAACGGACGGAAAGGGCAGCATTCTACCGGAGGCCGGGTACTCGCCTCAAAAAGCTTTTGACCGCGTTGGGGGCAGTGGGTAGAATTGCGGCCTCTTTCGGGCAGCTAGCTCAGCGGTAGAGCACCGCCTTCACACGGCGGGGGTCACAGGTTCGAACCCTGTGCTGCCCACCAAATCCCCTCTGCGAAAAAGATACCAGATGCGCCGTTAAGCAAAAAACGGCCACGTGGCCCCTTCTTGCGTCATTTCAGCTTTGCCGTCTTGCACAAGAGGTGGCCAAATGCGGATTGGCAAGCTACATCTGGACTCCCCTGAGGCTTTGCCGATGAGCGGCCGCCGCAACATGGCAGGACATCAAAACATGGCCGCATGGCGCCCGCGAGGCTGTCATCTGCAGAACGCCTGGATCGGCGTTCTGGTCGTGAGGATTTCCCGGAATTGCCCGGGATGTCCGGCGAGGCCCCAGACCAGATAACGGGTCACTGCCGCTTCGCCATCGCGCTGCGTGAGCTTGAGCAGGGCGCTTTCCCGCTCGAATTCCACCAAGGGCTTGTCGCAGGGCAAATCATGCGTGATGGACTCGATCGCCTTCGGGACCATGACCCGGCCCGAGTTCGTGTCGACCATCGCCAATGCCTCGCAGCTTGTGCCACAGCCCCAGCGCGCCAGCACGTAATGTCCCGCAAAGTTCGGGCCGTGTTCGAGTGCACCCGTGAGAACAGAACGAAACCGCCGCGCATACGGATGACTGCCGGCGTCCAGCTTGACCATCTTGCCACGGTGTTTCCCGGTAGCCGGATAGTCGGCGAAATCCGGCAGCCGGGTCGTTGCCAGGGCTTGGGCCATCAACAGCCACTGGGGTAAGAGAAGGAGTGCAATCAATCTCATGGCACGCATTTCGGTTTGGTAGGCTGAGCCGGTCCAGAGCAGCAACAAGCCGGCTGTATGCCAATGGCCGACCACGCTGCCAGATCGGGCTCAATGGGTGCAAGCGGCGGGCATGGATGCCGCATTCTTGCATCAGAGGCCGGCGACCGCCAAGGCCGCGCGCCCGGGACAAGGCAGGATATGCGCTTCGTATATCATGTATCAAAAAAGCCCCTGCTTGACTGCCCCAGGTTCAAAGGCGGGCTACCCGATCGTGCTGCAGCGTGATGCAGACGGCGCTGCGGATGGGGCCGCACCCGTGGGCAGGCACACAGGTTAAACAAGAGGGCCCTTTGTGGACGAGAACCCATCGATTCAGCGGCGAATGCCTGGCCGGGCATCGGCCATCATCGCCCAGTTCAAGGCTTGGTACCCGTGGGCGAGGGGTGTCACGCCACCGCCGCCGGAACCCGCGCCAGCCAGGCCGGAGCGCCGCGGTCGCCCCAAGCCGTTGCGTGCCTTTCCAGACGTTGCGGCCGCCCGCCAGGCCTTGGATGTGGCGCTGGCCAGGCAGCGGGCTGGTGCCGCACAAAAGCTCGCCAATGCCGCCCATTGGGGCGAGGTGGGTGTGATTGAACTGTCTGCCATCCAGCAGGCCGAGGCGGCCATCGACACGCTCTCGCATCTGGGCGAGCCCCAGGCCTTCGTCGCCGCAGCACACCAGGCGCTGACCACCCTGGCTGAGCAATTTCGCCACGACGACGGGGACGCCGACGGCTATGGCCTTGGCACGGTGCACGCGATCGTTCGGACCCTGGAGGACGAGACGCCGTGAAGAGTGCCGCCTTTCGATTCGATAGGCTGTCCACCCCGATGCGCGATGCCGATATGGAATGGCCGGATGACGGGATTCTTTCTTTGTCGGCTGGGCCATGACATGAGCCGACGCGCCCGGAAGTCCCGGTCTCGATATGCCGGCTGGCTGGTCGCCTTCGCGCTCCTGTTGGCAGGGGCATGGCAATTCTGGCCGCGGAGCGGGGGTGTCACGCCGGTCTGGGTGCTGGGCGCAGAGCCGGGTCGTGGTTTTACGGTGGTGCTCACCGGCTTGCCGCGGGGAGTGGAGCACACCCTGCACCTCGGTCTGCCCGGTGGCGGGACGCAGGCGATCGCGGCGGAAAATGACAAGCAGGCAGCGCCTGGCACTGCCCGTTTCGCCCTGCCGTGGCGGCTTGCGGGGCAGACGGTGCAGGCCAGTCTTGCCGGGGGCGATCGGCCGGTATTGAACACCACACTGCACCTGCCATCCGCCGATCTTGCACGGCAGACACTCTACCTGGGCTCCTGTCTGTCGGAGCCGGATGGTGGTGCGGCCTCCGGGATGCTGGCAGCCCTGCGCGCCGATGCCCAGGGCAAGCCCGCGCCGGCCATGCTCTGGCTCGGCGACAACCTCTACTTCCGCAGCGGGGAGTGGTATTCCGAGCAGGGCATGATCGAGGCCTATGCGGCGGCACGGCGCAACCCCGCGCTGGCTGGACTGCTGCAGTCCATGCCGAACTATGCCATCTGGGACGACCACGACTTTGGCCCCAACGATGCCGACCGGAGCTTTCCCCAGCGCACGGCGGCGCAGCGCGTGTTTCGCAGTCACTGGGCCAATCCGCCGCCCGCGACCCATGACGGCGGCCTCTACACCTCGATACGACGGGGAGAGGTCGAGCTCTTTCTGACCGATGGACGCAGCTACCGTGACCCGCGTGGGGCGCCGGGCAGGGCCATGCTCGGTACAGCCCAGATCGCCTGGTTGCAGGCCGGTCTGCAGCGCTCGACCGCCCCGGTGAAGTTGATCGCAGGCGGCAGCCAATGGTTGTCCGATCATCCCAGCGAGGAAGGCTGGCAGCAGGCTCCGCGTGAACGCCGTGCGTTTCTCGACTGGTTGGTGTCCCAACAGATCCCCGGGGTGCTGTTCCTCAGCGGCGATCGGCATCACACGGTGTTACTGGAGCGTGAGCATCTCGGTCGCAGCCTGTATGAATTGACCTGTTCCGCCCTGAGTTCGGCTCCGGACCCGGTCGGTGCACGCGGTTATGAAGGGGTACGACGACTGGAGCAGACGGCGCAGAACAATTTCTGCCGCCTGGATATCGCTTCGGATGGGACGATCACCGTGACGGCGCTGAATGCCCGTGGCAAGGTGCTGTTCAGCCGGGCCCTGGTGTTGCGCTGAGTATCATGTCCGGCTATGACGAGGTCGACGAGGAAGAGGAGGCAAGGCAATGGATACCGAGAATGCACAGATCACTTGGCATAGCCTGCAATTCCGGTTCCGGCTCGGGGTCGGTGAAATCGTGGTACAGCGCAAGCGCTTCCCATGGCGGCATGACCGCGTGGCGGTCAACGGGCAGTGGCGCGCGCAGGCCAGGGGCCTTGGGCCGGTTCAAGAGCTGGTCTTCAGCCATGATGGCAACGACTACCGGGTGACGCTGACGGAATCGCATGGCGCCTTCAGTGGCGGCGATGTGCGGTGCACCTTGGCGCGGGAGGGACAGCCCGTTTCCGGCTATGCCGCCCAATACAACTTTCGTCACCCGGCTGGACTGCGCTGGGGGGTTGTGATTCTCGGGGCGGTCGCCACGCTCACGCTGGCGGCGACGAACTGGATGGCCGCCATTCCGGCCGGTCTGGTCTATGTGGCTGGGGCGACCTTCCTGAATCGCGGCCAATGGCGCTGCACAGCCACGGCATGAGCCTGCATACAGGCGAAAACTGGCCGATCAGGCATCTGGCCAGGTTGTGCCTGATTGCGTGGCGATGGGCCATTATGGTTTAACGTCTTGCCGGAACGGTGGTTGTGGCATGCCGGCTTCAGCCACGAATTGCTTTGATCGGGGCCGGATGAGGCTTGGGCGGGACAAGAACGCGGTTCAGACCGCGGTTTCGATGCGCGAGGCCTGCTTCTCCTCGGCCTTGATGATTTCCAATGCGCCCTTGGCCGGCACTTGATAAATCAGCACGTCCTTGTCGGTGACCTTCATGACCGAAAAGGCGTCTTGGTATTCGAAATCGGTACGGGTGCGCGAGATCAATGTGACCGTGGCCGGATTCGAAGTCTGGAGCGGGGCGCGCGCCTGTTGCCGGGCTTGGTTGAGGCGCTCCTGTTCCGGGCGGTTGCGCGCCGCCAGCTCGGGCTTGCTGGCGTCGACCGGCTGAGGCGCGAGCAATACGGCCCCGCTCCGATCCTGGATCGGAGCCGGTGTGGTATAGCGCGTGGCCGGGATCGCCAGGTCCATGAGCCGCTCGTCGATTAGGTCCGAGCCGCTTTCTGATAAGCGGCGATGGCGTCGGCCGCCGAGCCACGCGGTGCACGCATGCTGTTGTCCGGGGACTGGGCCTGATCGGGACGGTTGGAGGAATCAACCGACGATTGGCTTGCCAATTGGCGCGCCCGGGCACTCAGTTGCACTTCATCCCGTTTCGATTGGGCTGGCATGGCCGGTGTCATGCCGCTTTCAGATCGGGCAGTGCGCTTCTGGTTGGTTTCGGCGAGGTAGGATTTGCTCGCGCTGGCGGCGCTGGAGACAGATTCAATCGGCATTGTGCGCTCCTTTCGGAGGGAAAAAATCCCTTCAAAATTCATTATAAAGCAATTCGCGCGGGGTAAAGTCGCGATAACCCACTGACTTTTAAGACTTTACTTTAAGTTTGGCTGGCATGCCCTTGCTAAAAGCCAATGCAGGCGCGGCGGGAGAAACGAGAAAGGCCAGCACAAAGGCTGGCCTTTTTGTTTGATCTGGCTCCCCGACCTGGGCTCGAACCAGGGACCTGCGGATTAACAGGCGCTGCCATTCCTAACCGTACTTTGTAAATCAATGCCTTGCATCACCCGTGCTCGGCATACGTAGCCACGTGAAGCCCGGAAATCCGTCCGGGTGGTTTCTCAGTGGTTACGTTTTGGTTACGGTGAACAGTATGAAAATCAAGATTGACGAGGAACGCGTTGAACAGATGCAGACGCTTACCACGATTCCGATGCTACCTGAGCACGTTGAGTATTTCGCCGATTTTCTTATGGAGGTCGGATTTGCCACGGTGAACGAGGCAATGCGCCGGCATCCCGGTTTGACCTTCGGTGATTTGGTGATGATCCGCTTTCGCATCAATCACCACTGAGCGTTATCCACATATCCATAGCCCGAAGCCCTGGGCGCGCGTGGCGGACGCCACGCACCAGCGCGCCCAGGGGCGCGAAGCGCGGCTGTGGGTATGTGGGTAACGCGGCCAGGACTTGACAGATGCATTTTTAATGCCATAGGCTTAAAGCGTCTGTCACAAGACGGTATTGAGACGACCCAAATAACGGGACCCGAAAAAACGGGAGCGACCGTAGCCCAGGGATGCATTAGCCTATTAGAAGCAGCGCAAGGGGGAATGCAGCAGCGGCAAATAGACAGAGGCTTGCGCCCCTGTCTTGTGACTTCATCAATGCTATTCGATGAGGTCGCCATGCCTGCCACACATCCACCTGGCATTCCGCCAGGACAGAACTTCCCCATTAGTGAACATTCGGGCACGGCCCCTGAGCCTGTGCATACTGGCGAGCGCGCAGGCGCCGGCGGTATGCGCGGGCGAAGGGCCTCCCCCCGTATAGTAACTACGGGGGGAAACTCTTTCCCCTCGGAAAATCCCTCCGGGGCCTTGCCCCGGTTGGCTCACGTCGATTGGTTGGCCTTCACCATCGCCCCGCCCGAGGTCGATCCCATCCGCTGGCTACTTCCCCATCTTGCGGCCCTGTTCGGTGTTTCCTCCCTCACATCGCGTGGCAAGGGGGCCTTCGGTTACTCGCAGTCCTACGACCTGGGCGGCCACGGCATCCTTGCAGTAGGGGGGAAAGGTCAGAAGGGGACGGCCTACGTTTCCCTGACCGGTGCCGGCTGCGCCCACGTCAAGGACTGGCAGGCGGTCCAGGATTGGCTGGAAGCCAACGGCGCACGGCTCAAACGTGTAGATGTCGCCCATGATGACCATGACGGCGAAACCCTCAGCATCGAGCGTGCGGTGGAGTGGTACAACGCGGACGGATTCAGCACCGGAGGCCGCCGCCCTGGGCACCAGGTCAAGGGCGATTGGCTCACCGCGGGTAGCCCCAAGGGCCGAACCCTCTACATCGGCAACCGCGCCAACGGCAAAATGGCCCGCATCTACGAGAAGGGGAAGCAGCTAGGCGACCCGGAAAGCCCCTGGGTCCGGGCCGAAGTTGAGTTCAAGGATCAAAGTCGAGTGCTGCCCTATGACATGCTCACGCGGCCCGGCGTCTATCTGGCCGGGGCTTATGCCTGCTTCGGCTTCCTCTCGATCATCCAGGAGAAGGTCCGCACTATCGCCAAGGCCGCCAAGATCGCACTAGGTGCCCTGGTCCACTATGCCAAGCAAGCCTATGGTCCCCTGGTGAACGTCCTTATGGCGAAGCATGGCAAGAACGCCGCCGCTGTGGTCGCTGAGCTGATCCGCCCCGGTGTGCCGCGCCGGCTCGCTGATTACCCGCCAGGATTGGCAGGGGCCGCGACGTGAAAACCCTCGACCTGCATGCCGCTGCCGACTTGCTCCATATCCACCCCGTAACCCTGCGGGAAAAGGCCCGCTGCGGTGAAATTCCAGGGGCCAAGATCGGCAAGAGCTGGGTATTCGTGGACGTTGATCTGATCGATTATATCCGCGCACAATACCCGGCGCGGGTGATGCAGGGTGACCGACAGGAGAAATCCGAATGTCACTCTACAAGCGTAAGGACTCTTCCGTCTGGTGGATCAAGCTCCGCCACGCTGGAAAGGTCATACAAAGAAGTACTGGGACTGACGACAAGCTGAAGGCCCAGGAGTACCACGACCGGTTAAAAGCCTCGTTGTGGGAGCAAGTGCGGCTCGGGGCAAAACCCCGGCGCACTTGGCAGGAAGCGGTAGTGCGCTGGCTGTCGGAAACCGCCGACAAGCGCACCCATCGCGAAGATGTGCGGAAGCTGAAATGGCTCCATCCCTTCCTCGGGGCGCTGCACCTGGACGAAATCACGCTCGACGTGATCGACCAAATTAAGGCGGCTCGGCTCAAGGAGGGCTCAAAGTCTACGGCGAACCGCTACTTGGCCCTGGTGCGGTCCATCCTCATTCGCTCACGCGACGAATGGGAATGGCTGGACAAGGTGCCCAAGGTGAAGCTCTTTAAAGAACCGGAAGGACGCGAACGTGCCCTCACGCCTGAGCAGGCTAGGCGGCTCTTGGAAGTCTTGCCCGCCCATCAGCGGGATGTGGTGACCTTCGCACTCCTGACGGGATTGAGACAGTCGAACGTGTTGGGTCTGCAATGGTCGCAGGTCGATCTGGAACGGCGATTCGCCTGGATCGAGGGATGGCAGTCGAAAAACCGCCGTCCGATCCCGGTGCCTCTCAGCGAGGAGGCCGTAATGGTCTTGCTCCGCCAGGTCGGCAAGCATCCTGAGAAGGTGTTCACCTTCAATGGCAAGCCGATCAAACAGGCCAACACGAAAGCATGGCAGGAAGCGCGCAAGCGGGCAGGCATCGAGGATTTCCGCTGGCACGATCTGCGCCATACCTGGGCGACGTGGCACCGGCAGGCGGGAACGCCTACGCATGAGCTGCAGCGCCTGGGAGGCTGGAGAACGGCTTCGATGGTCGAGCGATATGCGCACCACGCGCCCGACCAGCTAGCCGCCGCCCCGGCCCGTCTCAATGCGGTAATTGGTGGTTACGATTTGGCTACGGTAGGCCAGAAATGAAAAAGCCCCGCATTGCTGCGAGGCTTAGTGCATCTGGCTCCCCGACCTGGGCTCGAACCAGGGACCTGCGGATTAACAGTCCGTCGCTCTACCGACTGAGCTATCGGGGAATCGAGAGGCGCGTATGATAGGCTGTTGACCATTTTCGGTCAACAGAGGCGATGTGCGGATGCCGCTCGGCAAGCGTTGGAAGCTCATTTTGATCAGCCTGGCGCTGGTGCTGGGCAGCCTGTTGATTCTGCCTTTTCTCATCCCGAGCGACGGCTATCGCATCAAGTTGCAACAGTTCGCTTCGGACAATCTGGGCGAGCCGGTCGGCATCGGCCGACTGAGTTTTCGGCTGCTGCCCTGGCCCTCCGTCACCCTGGCCGATATCAGCATTGGCGCACAACAGCCGGTGCGGGTGGGATCGATCACGGTGACGCCGGATCTGTCTTCCCTGTTCAGCGAGGTGAAGGTCATTCAAGCCGTGACCGTGCATGACCTGACGGTGAATCCGGCGCTGGTCGGCCGCATCCCGGCATGGAGCAAACCCACATCCGGCCCCAAAACCGTGGTGCTGCGCCGGCTCGAGCTGCGCGGATTGAACCTGGACTTCGGTGCGCTCAAATGGGGTCCTTTGCAGGGCGAGATTCGCATGCGCGATGCCGGCCTGCAGTCGGTGCAGGTGGGCCCGGAGGACGGCAGCCTGTGGCTGACGCTCCTGCCCGAGCCGGAAGAAAGCTACCAGGTGACGATCGAAGGCAGCCAGTTCAAGCTGCCGATCAAGCCGGCCTTGGTCTTCGACAGCCTGCAGGCCCAAGGCAAGCTGACCAAGACCGGCTTGAATCTGTCCAGGCTCAACGCGAGCCTCTACGGTGGTCAGCTGCAGGCACCGCTGCGTCTGGCTTGGCACGACGGTTGGCAGCTCAGCGGCACGCTCAAGGCAACGGCGGTGGAAGTGAGCCAGATCGTCCGGATGCTGAGCCCCACCAGCGCCTTCAGCGGCCGGCTTCATGCCGAGGGTGGCTACAGTCTTGCCGCCAAAACGCCAGCGGCTCTGGCCGACAACCTGCAAGCCGATATCCGGTTCGAGATCAAGAACGGCGTGCTCGACAAGGTCGACCTGGCAGCGGCGGCCAGGCTCTTGACCCGACAGGGTGCGCGGGGCGGCCAGACCCGGTTCGACCATTTGTCCGGGCTGGCCCGCATCCAGGGCAAGCGTTATTACTTGCAGCAGCTCAAGGTCAGTTCCGGCGCGCTCGATGCCGAGGGCGAGGTCGCCATCAGCCCGAGCCGGGAATTGGCGGGGCAGGTGACGGTGGAATTGAAGGGCACGGCCACCCTGGTTTCGGTACCCTTGAACGTCAGCGGCACGCTGCAAGAGCCGGTGTTGTTCCCGAGCGGGGCGGCGCTGGCCGGTGCGGCGGTGGGCACCGGCCTGCTGGGGCCTGGGCTGGGTACGGCGATCGGCTCCAAGGCCGGTCAGGCCCTGGAGAGGCTGTTCAAATAAGACTTACGCCAGGGCCTTGGCGATGCGCTCCAGGGCCTTTTCCAGGTTGGTCATCGAGGTGGCGAAAGACAGGCGGATATAGCCCTCGGCACCGAAGGCCGAGCCGGGCACCACGGCCACGCCATGGTCGAGCAGATACTGGCTCAAAGCCATGTCGGTCTTGGCGGCCAGCTTGCCGGCGGCGAACAGCTTGTCGATCGCCTCGCGCACATCGGGAAAGGCATAAAAGGCACCGCCGCTCTCCACGCATTTCACGCCGGGGATGGCGTTCAGGCTGTCGACCACAAAGCGATGGCGCTCCCTGAACGCGGCCAGCATGGGCTGGATGCAGGTCTGGTCACCGTTGAGTGCGGCCTCGGCCGCCACCTGCGAGATCGAGGTGGGGTTGGAGGTGCTCTGCGACTGGATGTTCTCCATGGCGGCGATCAGCTCGGCCGGGCCGGCGGTATAGCCGATGCGCCAGCCGGTCATGGCATAGGCCTTTGACACGCCGTTGAGCACGACGGTGCGCTCGTACAGGTCGGGGCAGGCGTTGAGGATGTTGACGAACGGGACATCGGCCAGGCGGATGTGCTCGTACATGTCGTCGGTGGCGATCAGCACCTTGGGATGGCGGCGCAGCACCTCGCCCAGGGCCTTGAGCTCGTCCAGGCTGTAGAGGGCGCCGGTGGGGTTGGACGGACTGTTGATCACCAGCATGCGGGTATGGGCGGTGATGGCCTTTTGCAGCTGGGCCGGGGTGAGCTTGAAGCCCTGCTCGATGCCGGCCTCGACGATCACCGGCTTGCCGTCGGCCAGCACCACGATGTCGGGATAGGACACCCAGTAGGGTGCCGGGATGATGACCTCGTCGCCCGGGTTGATATAGGCCTGCACCAGGTTGTAGAAGCCCTGCTTGCCGCCGCAGGAGACCAGGATCTGTTTCGGCAGGTAATCGAGGCCGTTTTCCCGCTTGAACTTGGCGACGATCGCCTGTTTCAGGCTCGGGGTGCCACCGACCGCGGTGTATTTGGTGAAGCCCTGCTCGATCGCCGCGATGGCGGCGGCCTTGATGTGCTGCGGGGTGTCGAAATCGGGCTCGCCCACGCCCAGGCCGATGATGTCGCGGCCGTCGGCCTTGAGCTTGGCGGCCAGGGCCGACACGGCCAGGGTGGGGGAGGGCTTGATGTTCTTGACGCGGTGGGAGAGTTCCAAAATTCGGCCTTTTGCAAATCGTCGCGCGTGAGGGCTGTTCGACCTGATAACATGGATCGGTTTTCGCGCCGAAATTCTACCCGTGATCGTCACCTTCCCCAATAGCCCCTTCGAGCTGCACCAGCCCTTCGAGCCCTCGGGCGACCAGCCCACGGCCATCGCCCAGCTGGTGGCGGGTATCGAGCAGGGCATGCGCTGCCAGACCCTGCTCGGGGTCACGGGTTCGGGCAAGACCTACACCATGGCCAACGTCATCGCCCGCACCGGCCGGCCGGCCTTCGTCATGGCCCCGAACAAGACCCTGGCGGCCCAGCTTTATTCGGAATTCCGCGAGTTCTTCCCGAACAACGCGGTCGAATACTTCGTCTCCTACTACGACTACTATCAGCCCGAGGCCTATGTCCCGGCGCGCGACCTGTTCATCGAGAAGGATTCCAGCATCAACGAGCACATCGAGCAGATGCGCCTGTCGGCGACCAAGGCCCTGCTGGAGCGGCCGGACTGCGTGATTGTGGCCACGGTATCGGCCATCTACGGTATCGGCGACCCCTCGGAATACCACCACATGATCCTGCACCTTAGGCAGGGCGATAAGGTGCCCCAGCGCGAGGTGATCCGCCGGCTGACCGAGATGCAGTACCAGCGCAACGAGCTGGAGTTCAAGCGCGGGGTGTTCCGGGTGCGCGGGGACGTGATCGACATCTTCCCGGCGGAAAACGCCGAGACCGCGGTGCGGCTTGCGCTGTTCGACGACGAGGTGGAGTCCATCTCGGTGTTCGATCCGCTGACCGGCCAGGTGCTGCACAAGCTGCCGCGCTTCACGGTCTACCCGTCCAGCCATTACGTCACGCCGCGCGAGACCACGCTGCGGGCGATCGAGGGCATCAAGCTCGAACTGGCCGAGCGGATCAGGTTCTTCGCCGACCAGGGCAAACTGGTCGAGGCCCAGCGCATCGAGCAGCGCACCCGGTTCGATCTGGAGATGCTCACGGAACTGGGTTTCTGCAAGGGCATCGAGAACTACTCGCGCTATCTCTCGGGCCGGAAAGAGGGCGAACCGCCGCCGACCCTGATCGACTACCTGCCGCCTAATGCCCTGATGTTCCTGGACGAGTCGCACGTCACCGTGCCGCAGATCGGCGCCATGTACAAGGGCGACCGGGCACGCAAGGAAAACCTGGTCAATTACGGCTTCCGCCTGCCCTCGGCCATGGACAACCGGCCGCTGCGCTTCGACGAATTCGAAAAAATGATGCGGCAGACCGTGTTCGTCTCGGCCACACCGGGCCCCTACGAGGCCAAGCATCAGGAGCAGGTGGTGGAGCAGGTGGTGCGGCCGACCGGCCTGGTCGATCCCGAGGTCATCGTGCGGCCGGTCGCCACCCAGGTCGACGATCTGATGAGCGAGATCAATCTCCGGGTGGCACGGGACGAGCGGGTGATGGTCACCACCCTGACCAAGCGCATGGCCGAGGATCTGACCGAGTATTACGCCGACCACGGCATCAAGGTGCGCTACCTGCACTCCGACATCGACACCGTGGAACGGGTGGAGATCCTGCGCGACCTGCGCCTGGGCGTGTTCGACGTCCTGGTCGGCATCAACCTGCTGCGCGAGGGTCTGGACATCCCGGAAGTCTCGCTGGTGGCCATCCTCGACGCCGACAAGGAAGGCTTCCTGCGCTCCGAGCGTTCCCTGATCCAGACCATCGGCCGGGCGGCGCGCCACATCAACGGCACCGCCATCCTCTACGCCGACGAGATCACCGACTCCATGCGCCGGGCGATGGACGAGACCCGCCGCCGCCGGGCCAAGCAGACGGCCTACAACGCGGCGCACGGCATCGTGCCCAAGGGCGTGCAGAAGCGGATCAAGGACATCATCGACGGCGTCTACGACATCGAGGAGGCGGAAAAGGCCCTGCACATCGCCCAGGAACGGGCCCACTACAAGAAGCTGGGCGAGAAGGAAGTCACCAAGGAGATCAAGCGCCTGGAGAAGGAGATGCTGGCGGCGGCACGCAATCTCGAATTCGAGAAGGCGGCCAGCCTACGCGACCAGCTGCATGCCTTGAAGAAACTGATGTTCGGAGTGGAAGAGCATGACCAAGACTAAGGTGTTGTTCGTCTGCATGGGCAACATTTGCCGTTCACCCACGGCGGAGGGGGTGTTCCGCCGCCTGGTGGCCGAGGCGGGCCTCGAACACCGGATCCAGATCGACTCGGCCGGCACCCACGATTACCACATCGGCAAGCCGCCGGACCGGCGCGCCCTGACGGCCGCGGCCAGCCGGGGCTACGATTTGTCGCCTTTGCGCGGACGCCAGGTCACGCCGCACGATTTCGCCGAGTTCGACTACGTGCTGGCCATGGACCGCGACAACCTGGCCGATCTGCAGCGCCTCTGTCCGAATGATCAGCGCCACAAGCTGCGGCTGTTCCTGTCGTTCAGCGAGCGGTTTTGCAACCAGGAAGTGCCCGACCCGTATTACGGCGGGGCACAAGGCTTCGAACAGGTGCTGGATATGGTGGAAGACGCCGCCCGGGGCCTGTTGCAGGCGCTCCGGACGGACGTTTGAAGCCGGGGCTGCCCCGCAGCCGGGGCAGCCGGATCAGGCGTTGGGCTGGTCCGGGGAACTGGTAGTCTTGGTTTCCACCAGCACCAGCGGTTCCGCACTCGTCTCGACCGCATGCACCGGGCGGGGGCGCCGGCGCGGCTGCATGTTCGGCGGATTGCCGGCTTCGGCCGGCTGGGCCTCTTCCACCGGGGCGGGCTTGGTTTCCACCAGCATCAACGGTTCGGCCGGGGCCGGCTCCACCGTGGGGCGGGGGCGGCGGCGCCGCTGCTGACCGGCTTCCGTGCCGGACGCGGTCTCGGCGGCCGATGCGCTGGCGCGGGTTTCCACCAGTTCCAGGCCGGCCTGACTCAGGTCCGGGGCGGGCAGGTCGACCGGGGCAGGGGCCGCTTGCGGCGCGGGCGCGGCCGGCACCGGCACAGGGGCCTCAGGCACCGGGGCGGGGGCGGCCGGGGTTGCCATGGCGGGTTCCACCGTCACCACCACCGGCTGGGTTGGCTCAGCGGTTTCCTTGACGGCGACTTCCATCGCCGGCGCCACGAGCTGTTCGCTGGCGGTGCCCGTCTCCGGCCGGCCTTCACCCCGGCGACCACGACCCCGACCGCGCCGGCGACCACGGCCTTCACGCTCGGGCCCGGCCTCGCCGGCCGAGGCCTCGAGCACGGGGGCCGAGGGGGTCGGTGCCTGGGGCTCGCGCGGGGCGCGCTCCGT
>DDKN01000060.1 GCA_002339725.1 Thiobacillus sp. UBA2597 | reverse complement strand
TATTAGCCCACACGGCAAGGCCGGTGCATCCCACCCCGGCAGCTGGAATTACCGCCGCCCGGCCCCCCCATTGCCCTCAAATGACCCCCTCCCCACGGGTGGGGAGGGTTGGGGTGGCGATGAGGGGATGGATGGCCGGGGTTGGCCAGCGCCGCAAGCTACGCTTTGCTCCGCTTGTCGCGCTCGATGAGCGCGTATGCCGAATGATTGTGAATTGATTCAAAGTTTTCACTCTCCACCACATAGGCGTCGATCCGGTCGTCCGCGTTCAGGGTGGCGGCGACGTCGCGCACGATGTCCTCGACGAACTTGGGGTTGTCGTAGGCGCGCTCGGTGACGTACTTCTCGTCCGGGCGCTTGAGCAGGCCGAACAGTTCGCAGGAGGCATTCTCTTCGGCCATGCGCACGATGTCCTCGATCCAGACGAAGGTGTTGGTGCGGGCGGCGATGGTGATGTGCGAGCGCTGGTTGTGGGCGCCGTACTCGGAGATCTTCTTCGAGCAGGGGCACAGGCTGGTCACCGGCACCACCACCTTGATGGTCTGGAGGTATTGGCCGTTCCTGATCTCGCCGATGAAGGTGACGTCGTAGTCGATCAGGCTCTCCACGCCCGAGACCGGCGCCTTCTTGTTGATGAAGTAGGGGAAGTTCATCTCGACGTGGCCGGATTCGGCCTCCAGCCGCTTCACCATCTGGCGCAGCATGTCCTCGAAGTTCTCGACCGAGATCTCGCGCTCGTAGCTGTTGAGGATCTCGACGAAGCGCGACATGTGGGTGCCCTTGAAGTGGTGCGGCAGGTACACGTACATGTTGAAGCTGGCGATGGTGTGCTGCACGCCGCCATTCTTGTCGGCGACGCGCACGGGGTGGCGGATCGACTTGATGCCGACCTTGTCGATGGCCAGCTTGCGCGAGTCGGGATAGTTCTGGACGTCCGGGATGGCGTCGGTGCTCGGGCAGGGGGCCGCGGTGTTACAAACGGCGTCGCAGGTGGTGCTCATGGCGATATCCTCGAATGGCAGTAGACCGAGTATAAGTGAACGGAATAGTTGAGTAAACTACTCGGCTAATAGTTCCCGTACCCTGGCCTCGATCCCCGCCGCATCGAGGCCAAGCCGGGCCAGCAGCACCGCCGGGTCGCCCTGTTCGACGAAGCGGTCGGGCAGGCCCAGGTGCAGTACCCGGTTGTTCAGGCCCAGCTCGGCCAGCAGCTCGGCCACCGCCTCGCCGGCCCCACCCGCCACCGCGTTTTCCTCCACCGTCACCAGATAGTCATGGCGCCGGGCCAGGTCCTCGATCAGGGCCCGGTCCAGCGGCTTGATGAAGCGCATGTCGGCCACCGTGGCATCGAGCTTGTCCGCCGCGGCCAGCGCCGCCTGCAAGGGGGCGCCGAAGGCAAGGATGGCCACGCGCGCGCCCTGCCGGCGCAGCAGGCCCTTGCCAATGGGCAGCGGCTCCAGGCCGGGCTCGATCTCGGCGCCCGGACCGCTGCCGCGCGGATAGCGCACGGCGCTGGGGCCGTCGTGGCGGTAGGCCGTGCTCAGCAGCCGGCGGCATTCGGCCTCGTCCGAGGGCGCGGCGATCATCAGATTGGGCACGCAGCGCAGGAAGGACAGGTCGAAGGCCCCGGCGTGGGTGGGGCCGTCGGCGCCGACCAGGCCGGCGCGGTCGATCGCCAGCATCACCGGCAGCTTTTGCAGGGCGATGTCGTGGATCAGCTGGTCGTAGGCGCGCTGCAGAAAGGTGGAGTAGATGGCCACCACCGGCTTCAGGCCCTCGCAGGCCAGGCCGGCGGCGAAGGTGAGGGCGTGCTGCTCGGCGATGCCGACGTCGTAATAACGCCCGGGAAACTGTTCGGCGAAGCGGGTGAGCCCGGAACCCTCGCACATGGCTGGGGTGATGCCGACAAGCCTGGGGTCGGCCAGCGCCATGTCCACCAGCCAGTCGCCGAACACCTGGGTGTAGCTGGGTTTGCCGCCGGTCTTGGCGCTGATGCCCTGGTCCGGGTCGAACTTGCCCACGCCGTGATAGCCGAGGGGGTTGGCCTCAGCCGGCTGATAGCCCCTGCCCTTCTGGGTGACCACGTGCAGGAACTGGGGCCCGGCGAGCTGCCTCAGGTTGCTCAGGGTGGCGATCAGGGTGTCGAGGTCGTGACCGTCGATTGGGCCCAGATAATTGAAGCCGAACTCCTCGAACAGGGTGCCGGGCATCACCATGCCCTTCATGTGCTCCTCGGCCTTCTTCGCCAGCTCGTGCAGCACCGGCAGGCCCGAGAGCAGCCGCTCGCTCTGGCGGCGCATGGTGTTGTAGACCCGGCCCGAGAGCAGGCGCGTGAGGTAGCTCGACAGGGCGCCGACGTTGGGCGAGATCGACATCTCGTTGTCGTTAAGGATGACCAGCAGGTTGGCATCCATGGCGCCGGCGTTGTTCAGGGCCTCGAAGGCCATGCCCGCGGTCATCGCGCCGTCACCGATCACGGCGACGCAGCGGCGGTCTTCGCCCTTGAGCTTGGCGGCGGCGGCCATGCCCAGCGCGGCCGAGATCGAGGTGCTGGAATGGCCGGCGATGAAGGCGTCGTATTCACTCTCCTCGCGCTTGGTGAAGCCGGACAGGCCGTCGGTCTGGCGCAGGGTGGCCATGCGCGCGCGCCGTCCGGTGAGGATCTTGTGGACATAGGTCTGGTGACCGACGTCCCAGACGATGCGGTCGCTCGGGGTGTCGTACACCGTATGCAGGGCCAGGGTGAGTTCGACCACACCCAGATTGGAAGCCAAATGGCCGCCGGTCTTGGATACCGAATCGATCATGAAGGCGCGGATCTCGCCCGCCAGTTCCTTCAGTTCGGCGCGCGCAAGCTGTTTCAGATCGGCCGGCGAATCGATGCGTTCGAGCAGGCTCAATATGACCTCTCCACGATGAAGCGGGCGATGTCGGCCAGGCGTTCGCCGCGCGACCCGAAGTGGCCGGCCGCGACGACGGCGTCGTCGACCAGTTCCCGGGCGTAGGCGCGGGCATCCCGGGCCGGCATCAGGGTGAGATAGGTGGCCTTGCCCTGGGCGGCGTCCTTGCCGGCGGTCTTGCCTAGAGTGGCGGTGCTGGCCTCGGCGTCGAGCACGTCGTCCATCACCTGGAAGGCAAGACCGATGCACTTGGCATAGTGTTCCAGCCGGGCACGGGCCTCGGCGTCGAGCCGGCCGGCGGCGAGCGCGCCAAGCAGCACGGCGGCCCGGATCAGGGCGCCGGTCTTGTGGATGTGCATGAACTCCAGTTCGGCCAGCTCGAGCTGCTTGCCGGTGCTGGCCAGATCGACCGCCTGGCCGCCGCACATACCGCGCGAGCCGGCGGCGTGGGCCAATAGATGCAGCATCTCGACCTGGACCGCGGCATCGGCAAACAGGCCGGGTGTGGCCAACACCTCGAAGGCCAGGCTCTGCAGGGCATCGCCCACCAGCAGTGCGGTGGCCTCGTCGTAATGGACGTGGCAGGTCGGCTTGCCCCGGCGCAGATCGTCGTCATCCATGCACGGCAGATCGTCGTGGGTGAGCGAATAGATGTGGATCAGCTCCACGGCGCAGGCGGCCGGCTCGATCTTTTCCGCTGCGGCGCCGACCGCCTCGCCGGCGGCGAAGGCGAGCATGGGGCGGATGCGCTTGCCGCCGCCCAGGCTGACATAGCGCATCGCCTCGTGCAGGCGCTCGGGGGCGAGGGTGGTGGCGGGCAGACAGCGGGCCAGGGCGGCCTCGGTGCGCTCCTGAGCCGTTTTAGCCCAGGCGGCAAAGCTACTCATCGCTGTCGCTTTCTGCCTGGAATTCCTTCAGGCTGCCGCCTTCGAGCAGCTTCACCTGTTGCTCGGCCGCGTTCAGCTTCTGCTGGCAGTAGGTGGTCAGTTCGATGCCGCGCCGGTAGGCCGCGAGTGATTCCTCCAGCGGCAGCTGGCCGGATTCCATGCGCTCGACCAAACCTTCCAGTTCGGCCAGGGCGCTTTCGAAGTCTTTCGGGGGGGCGGTCTTGCTGGGCTTGCTCATGGCGGTGGCATCGACGCTAAAGCCGAATGATAGCCCAGGCCCGCGCGTCAAGTCATGCCGCGCAACGTCATTCGAACAGCGCCATCCAGGCCAGCCAGAGCAGGAGCAGGGCGAGGGCGGCGATCTCCGAGGCGATGATCATGAAGGCAATGCGTCGCCCGGGTTGGCTCATGCGCAGCCAGACCCGGTCGAGCAGAAATTTCATCAGGCGCGCCCTGAGGTCGCGGCGTGAAGTCAACAGCAGATAATCCAGGGTGCTGCGGTGCCACAGGGCCAGATTGGTGCGCGTGGCGCGAGCATCGGCCGGCACCCCGGCCTCGCGGTAGACCAGCTGCGTCCCAGCCGCCGTCTCGTCCAGGTAAACCTCGATTCGGCGCGTATCCTGCGCGTCGGCCAGGTCCAGGCGCCAGATGCCGCTTGCTGCATCCTGGCTGAAATCGGCGCGATAGGCGATCTCCGTCTCGCTGGCCTCGTCGCGCACCTGCAGGGCATAGCGGCCGGCCTCGGGCGCTGGTTTCAGGGCCAACACCGACCATTGCGGATTGAGCCGCAGCCAGGTATCGAGCGGCGGAAAGCAGCGCAGCGCCTCCGCGCGCGAGACCGGCAGGGCAAAGCGAATCTCCCAGGCATCCATCAACGCACCACCAGGAGCGGGCGCTCGATCACCCGGTTCAGGCGCTCGGGCAGCTTGCGCGAGGCGAAGCGCTGGTGCCAGCCCTTGAGCGGCTTGCCGCCCAGCACCACCAAATCGCTGGCCAGACTGGCGGACTCGGCCAGGATGACCGCCAGCGGATCGCCCTGGCGCATCCGGGTGTGATGGCGGATGCCGGCGCGCCGCGCCTGCCCGGCAAAGGCATCGAGCGCCGCCTGCCCTTCGGCGGTCAGGGCGCGCTCGAGATGGGCGCGGCATTCGGCGCGGTTCACGGCGTAGATTTCGTGGGTGAATTTCTGCAGGAAAGGATCGACCACGTACAGCGCGGTCACCTCCGCGTTCAGGCCGGCGGCCAGGTCGATGGCGTAGCGCACGGCCTTGTCGCTGTGCGGCTCGCCGTCGACGCAGAGCAGAAGTGTTTTGATCGCGGTATCCATAAAAAAACCGGCGGACCAAATCCGCCGGTTTGCATTGTGGCGCGGCCTTATTTCACCGCGAAGACTTCGGTGCCCAGGGCGATGACCACGATCGCGGCCAGGACCGCCTTCAGGGTGGCGGAGACGAAGCCGACCATGAACGCCGCGCCGCCCGCCTTGCGCAGATCGTCGAACGCGATGTTGAGGCCGACCCCGGCGAAGCCCACCGCGAAGAACAGCTTGAGCAGGTCGCCGGCGAGGATCTTGGTCTGATCCTCGGTGAAGACGCCGAATTCGTTCAGGGTGACCATGATGAAGAAACCAAAGATGAAGATCGGAAACTTGTCCTTGATCACCTGCCAGTGGTCGACCTTCTCGGCCGCGCCGCCCGCCGCCACGACCGGTCTGACCACGTAGTAGTAGATGGCCCAGAGCACCACCAGCGGAATGAAGGCCACCCGGACGATGTTGAGGATGTTGGCGGTGAGCAGGGCATCGTGACCATACCAAGTGGCGGCCGCCACCAGTTGCGCGGTGTTGAGGATGGAGGTGCCGACCCAGGCGCCGAATACCGGCTCGCTCATGCCCAGGGCCTGTCCGATGTAGGGGAAGGTGAACAGGGCGATGGTGCCGAACAACAGAATGGTGCCGATGGCGTAGAAGAAGTCACGCGGCTTGGCGTTGACCACCGGCGCCACGGCCACGGCGGCGGAGACGCCGCAGACCCCGACCCCGGCCCCCATCACGCCGGCCAGACCGTCATCCACCTTGGCCCGGCGGCCCCAGATCGAGACCAGGATGGCGGTGCCCAGCACGAAGGCGACGATCAAGGCCAGACTGATCGCACCGACCTTGAACACATTGGACCACAGGTAGTAGGCCCCCAGGATGATGATGCCAGGCTTGATCAGGGGGCGTGCCGCCACCGTGCCGGCCTTCAGGAAATCGGGCAGGCCGATGGTATTGCGGATCACCATGCCCACCAGCAGCAGCACCGCCACATAGGTGAGCTGGAACTCGATCATCAACTTGCCGAAGGCGAACTTGCCGTCCACCGACTTGGTCTGTGCCAGCTTGTCGTAGTCGGCCTGCTGCAAAAGGTGTGGCTTGCTCGGTTTCTTGGGTTCTTTCAGGGTCGGTTTTTCACCTGCCGGCAGGGCGGCCACGTGCGCCTCGTACTCGGCCTTCTTCGCTTTGAATTCCGCCTCCTTCTTGGCGAAGCCGTCCTTGGCCTTCTGCACGTAGTCCGCGTAGGGCAGCACAGGCTTGCCCTCGTCCCAGGACTTGAGGATCTTTTCCGATTCCTTCGCATCCTTTTCCCAGGCGTGGATGGTGGTGTCCCATTGCAGGGCCAGCCAGCCGAAGATCACGCAGAGAATAAGGCCGGGCAACATCTTGGGCAGCCCGCGCAGACTGTATTCGACACCGATTCCACCACCCGCCATGATCGTCTCCTTCGCCAACTGGTTGAATGATCAGAAAAAGAGGGACTTGTAGAAGTCCTTGCCGATGACGCCGGTGAGCACCAGGATGACGACGACGGCGGCCACGATCAAAACGAAGATGTCTTCCTTGCGTTCGGCGGAAAAGGTCTCCGTTGCCTTTTTTTGCAGTTCTTCGCTCATGGTTTCCTCCTTGCGCTGGACTTATTTCACGACGATCACGGTGCAGGGGGACCACTCGACCACCCGGCTCGACACGCTGCCCAGCGCCACCTTGCGCGCCCCGTGCTTGCCGTGCGAGCCCACCACCACGGTATCGACATTTTCCCGTTTGGCGATCGTGTCGATGACATCGGCCGGGGAACCGGTCTCGATGATGCCGCGGGCCTGGGCGCCGGCGGCTTGGGCCCGGCTCAAGGCGGCGGCCAGCACCGCGTCCGACTCCTTTTTGGCGATATCGAGCATGGTCTGGATGTCGAGCTCCACCAGGCCGACCGGACAGAAGTCTTCGGTCACATTGACCACCAGCAGTTCTGCCTGCTCGGATTTGGCCAGGTTGGCCGCATAATCCAAGGCCTTGTTGGACTCGGCCGAACCGTCCACTGCAACGAGGATTCGCTTCATGGTGTCTCCTTATTCTGATAGTTGAGAGATGACGGCAGAGCCGTTCATTCGATGGGATGCTCGGGTTCACTCTAGTTCAAGCCCGTCCGGAAACAAGCGGGCCAATGGTTGACCAGCCCGGTCGGAATTGTGTGCCGGGCGAAATCGGCTTGCCCCGGGGGGGGGAGGGGGGCATAATCCCCTCCCCCTTGATCAACCGCGATTCCTTTTTGGGAATGGGCCATGTCCGATCTGACAAGCGCTTCTGTTCTCACGAAAACCAGTCCGGCCCTGACCGTGAACTGGTATTTCGACCCCAAGATCTACGAACTGGAAATGCAACTGCTGTTCCAGCAGGGGCCGGGCTATGTCGGCCATGAGCTGATGGTGCCCAATTTGGGCGACTACCAGGTGCTCGACTGGCTGAACGGCGGCGGCAAGATGCTGGTGCGCAACGATGGCGGCGTCGAGCTCCTGTCCAACGTCTGCCGCCATCGCCAGGCCCAGATGCTCAAGGGCCGCGGCAATGCCCAGCACATCGTCTGCCCCTTCCACCGCTGGACCTACGATCTCGACGGCCAGCTCAAGGGCGCGCCGCACTTTCCCAACAACCCCTGCCTGCACCTGAACAAGAGCGCTTTGCAGTCCTGGCACGGTCTGCTGTTCAACGGCCGGCGCGACGTGCTCAAGGACCTGGCCGGCATGGCCGCCGCGGCCGAGCTCGACTTCTCCGGCTTCGTCTATCACAGCACCGTGGTCACGCCGTACAACTTCAACTGGAAGACCTTCATCGAGGTCTATCTGGAAGATTATCACGTGGTGCCCTACCACCCGGGTCTGGGCAACTTCGTCAACTGCGACGACCTCAAGTGGGAATACGGCGAGTGGTATTCGGTGCAGACGGTGGGTGTGAACAACCATCTGGCCAAGTCCGGCAGCCCGGTCTATGCCCGCTGGCACGAGCAGGTGAAGCGCTACAACGAGGGCAGGGACCCGGCCCACGGCGCGATCTGGCTCACCTATTACCCGAACATCATGGTCGAGTGGTATCCGCACACCCTGGTGGTGTCGCACATCGTGCCGACCGGCATCGAGTCCTGCCTGAACGTGGTCGAGTACTACTACCCCGAGGACATCGCCCTGTTCGAGCCCGAGTTCGTCGCGGCCGAGCAGGCGGCCTATCGCGAGACCGCGATCGAGGACGACGACATCTGCTACGGCATGCACAAGGGCCGCAAGGCGCTCTACGAGCAGGGCATCAGCCAGGAGGGGCCGTACCAGTCGCCGATGGAGGACGGCATGGTCCATTTCCACGAGTTCCTGCGCCGCCAGATCGAGCCGCATCTGTGAACGCGCTGCCGGCGTGATGAACCGAAAAGGCCGCCCTGCGCGGCCTTTTTTCCGGGTCGGCCAGGGTTAGAATGACCGCATGCGGCTGCCACCCTTCTTACTCGCGCTTCTCTGCCTGTTGCCCTGGCCGGCTCGTGCCCTGGACGACCCGGCCCAGGCCGTGCGCCTGGTGCAACTGGGGGCGCCCGACCTGGCCCTGCACCTGGCCCGCGCCGCCCTGGAAAAGAACCCCGGCCATCCGGCCTGGCGCGACGCCTATTGGCAGGCGGCGGCCCAGTCGCGCCGGGCGGCCGACCCCAGCCTGCCGGCGCCGGACGCGCAGTCGAATGGCGCGGCCTGGGCCGGCTATCGCCTGACCCTGGCCCGACAGGCCGCGGCCCGCGCCGACTGGTCGGCGGCGCGCAGGCAATGGGCGCTGGCGCTCTGGCAGGGCGAACTGGCGCCGGCGGAGGCGAGCGCGGTGCAGCAGGCCATCGCGCAATCCTGGCTGGCACCCGGCCAAAACGAGGCGGAAGCCGAGTTGATCAATCCCATTCTGCTGCGCCTGGCGCAGGACGCGCCCGGGCAGCCGGCGCTGGTGGAGACTGCGGCCCTGCGGCTGCTCGATCTGCAGCAGGCGCAGGGTGCGCTCGAACTGCTCGATGCCCGGGCACCGCACAGCCCCCTGCTTGCCCTGGCCCAGTTACAGCTGGGCCGCATCACCCCGCAGGAGGCCGAGGTCAGGTTGCGCGCCGGGAGCACGGGCGCGTCAGCGGCCGCCGCCTGGCAGGGCTTGCTGCGGCTGGCCGAGCAGCGCAACGCGGCCGACCTGCGGGTGGAGGCCTTGGAGGCCCTGCTCGGCCTGGGTGTCGCGCCCGAACGCCATGCCTTCGCCTTGTGGCAGGCCTATCAGGTGCTGGCGGAATCGGCGGCCAACCGGCGCCAGCTTTTGGTCGGTATGGAGGCAGCCTGGCTCGAGCAGGCACGCCAGGCATTGCAGGAAAACCCGCTCGAAGGCCGCGCCCTGCTCGCCTGGCTGGCGCAACACGGTTCGGACCCGGCCTGGCGCCTGCCGGCGATCGAGGCCCTGGTCGAAGCTTTAAGCCAGCCGCCGGGGTTGCGGGCACCGCGCCTGTTGGGCACGGCGCCCGCCTTGCCCCGCCTGCCCGAGGCGCTGCGCTATCGCCTGGGCGAGCAGGCGCGGGCGGGCGGCGACCACGCCCTGGCCGCCGCCTGGTGGCAGGGGCTGCCTGCCAGCGTCAGCACGCTGCCGGCGCGCACCTGGTATCTGGCCCAGGCCGAGATCAATGCTCGGGCCGGGCGCGCGCGCGAGTCTTTGCAATGGCTGCAACACGCCCTGGCGCCGGGCGAGCCCATGAGCCCGGAGCAGGGCAGGGCCGCGCTCGACCAAGTCAGACAGCGCGTGCGTCAAGGCCAGCTCGAGCCGGCCGCCGCCCTGGCGCAGCAATTGCTCGCCCGCGTCACGCCGGCCGGCCAGGCGCCGGTCTGGCAGTTGCTGGGCGAAATCAGCGAACTGCGGGGCCAATGGGCCGAGGCGGCGGCGCAGCATTTGCTCTCGGCGACGGGGAGCGCGGACAGCCTGCCGGCCCGTGCGCGCGCCGCGCGCAACCTGGAGCGGGCCGGCCTGCACGATGACGCGGCACGCCAGACCCGTTTGCTGCAAACGGCCGATGCGCCGGGAGGACACGATGCCGCCAAGCCCTGACTACAGCGCCTGTCTGACCTTGCCCTTCGCCAGGCTGGGGGTGCGCATTGAGGCGGGTGCGCTGACGGCCCTGGAGTTCCTACCGGTGAACACCCCGGCCTTCGCGCCGCGCGATCCGCTCATCGAGCGGCTGCGCAGCCAGCTGCAGGCCTATCTCGCCGATCCGCAGTTTCGCTTCGATCTGCCGCTCAAGCCCATCGGCACGCCTTTCCGGCAGCGCGTCTGGCAGGCCCTGCGCGCAATCCCGGTGGGCGAGACGCGCACCTATGGCGCGCTGGCCCGGCAATTGCGCTCGAGCCCGCGCGCGGTCGGCCAGGCCCTGGGCGACAATCCGCTGCCCATTGTCGTGCCCTGTCATCGCGTGGTGTCGGGCACGGGCCTGGGCGGCTTCGATCACCACGCGGCAGGCGCTGCCATCGAGGTCAAGCGCTGGCTGCTGCGCCATGAACACGCGATCTAGCCCAGTGGCGCGCAACGCCACCACGTCCCTCCCGCCCGCGAGCGGGGAGGCGTTGAGCGAGCAGGCGCAATCGCTGCTCGACGGCTTTTGCGATGCCCTCTGGCTCGAGGACGGCCTGTCGCAACGCACCCTGGAGAGCTACCGGCGCGACCTGGCCCAGTTCTTCGCCTGGCTGGAGGAACGCGGCAGCGGACCGCTCGCCGCCGGCAAGGCCGACATCGAACAGTTCCTCGCCCACCGCACCCTGGGCCAGGGCGTCGCGGCGCGCAGCCTGGCGCGCCAGCTCTCGGCCCTGAAGCGCTTCTACCGCCACTGCCTGCGCGAGGGGCGCAAGGCCGACGACCCCACGCTCACCATCGAGCCGCCGCGCCTGCCGCGCGCCCTGCCCAAGAGCCTGACCGAGGCGGACGTCGAGGCCCTGCTCGCGGCGCCCGACACCAACACGGCCCTGGGCCAGCGCGACCGCGCCATGCTGGAGATGCTCTATGCCGCCGGCTTTCGCGTCTCGGAACTGGTGCAGCTGCCGGCGGCGGCGGTGAGCCTGGACATGGGCGTGGTGCGCATCTTCGGCAAGGGGGCGAAGGAACGCCTGGTGCCGGTTGGGGAAATGGCGCTGGACTGGCTGAAGCGCTATCTCAAGCAGGCGCGCCCGGCGCTGCTCGGGCCGCGCGCGAGCGAGGCCCTGTTCGTCACCGCGCGCGGCGGTGCGATGACGCGGCAGGCCTTCTGGTATCTGATCAAACGCTATGCCCGGCAGGCTGGCATCACGGCGCCGCTGTCGCCCCACACCCTGCGCCACGCCTTCGCCACGCATTTGCTCAATCACGGCGCCGATCTGCGCGTGGTGCAGATGCTGCTCGGCCACGCCGACATCTCGACCACCCAGATCTACACCCATGTCGCGCGCGAGCGGCTGAAACAACTGCACGCCCGACATCACCCCCGGGGTTAGTGCCAGGCCTTCCAGAGCAGGGAGCCGCCGCTCAGGAGCAGCAGCGCGCCGATGATCCGCGTCATCTGGGCATTGGACAGGCCGACGTGGACCTTGCTGCCCAGCCACAGCCCGAGCGCGAGGAGGGGCAGGCCGCCAAGGTAGGCGAGCACCAGTTCCTTTTGCAAGAGCAGCCCGGTGAGGGCGAACACCAGGCCGCGTAAGGCCCCTTCCATCAGGAACAGCAGCGAGGTGGTGGCGCGGAACACGCCCTTGTCGCGGATGCGGTGGGAAAGATAGATCACGTAGGGCGGGCCGCCGGTGCCGAACAGGGCGCTGACGGTGCCACCGACCAGCGCGGCCGGCCAGGCCCAGAGTTTTGAAATCGGCGCAGCGCCATGCAGGTAGAGCAGGCTGCGCAGGGCGAAGGCGAGCACGAACAGGCCCAGGGTGGTGAGCAGGGCCGACTGGTCGAGCTTGAGCAGCAGGGTGGCGCCCGCGATCACGCCGATGATGCTGCCCGGGATCAGCGGCCTGAGTTCGTCCCACGCCACCTGCTGCCGGTTGCGGTGGCCGAGCATCGCCGAGGCGGTGAAGTCCATCACCAGCATGAACGGCACCACGAAGGTGAGCGGCAGGAACAGCGCCAGCAGCGGCACCGCGATCAGGCCCGAGCCGAAGCCGGAGATGCCGCGGATGAAATAGGCCAGCAGCAGGATGCCGCCGGCGCAGAAAAGATCGAGATGGCTCAGGCCGTCCATGCGCTCAGGCCGTTAGGTGATGGACCCTGGGCCGGATCAGATCCGGCTGCCGCGCTCGATGATGATGCCCAGTTCCTTGACGTTGCGCAGGATGGCCTGCTTGCGCACGGCGATGCGCACCCAGGGCGCGCCGAACTCGCCGCGCACGATCTCGGCGATGTGCTCGCCCAGGGCCTCGACCAGCTGGAACTCCTTGGTCGCGATGCTCTCCTGGATGCGGGCGGCGACCTTGGCGTAGTCGATGGTGTCGACCACGTTGTCGGTATGGCCCGCCTTGTGGTCGTAGAGGCCGATCTCCAGGTCCAGGATGACGGGCTGCGGCGCTTTACGCTCCCATTCGTAAAGGCCGATAATCATCTCCAGGCGGAAATCCCGCAAAAACAGAATATCCATCACGACATCCAACAGGCAAAGGCCGCCATTTTACGCATATGGGTCAACTCGCGCTGATTCTCGTCGCCGCTTATCTGATCGGCTCCGTCTCCTTCGCCATCGTGATCAGCCGCCTGTATGGCCTGCCCGACCCGCGCGGCCACGGCTCGGGCAACCCGGGCGCGACCAATGTCCTGCGCACCGGCCGCAAATCGGCGGCGGCGCTCACCCTGCTGGGCGATGCCCTGAAGGGCGTGGTCGCGGTGCTGCTGGCCAGGTGGGCGACCGAGGCCTGGGGCCTGCCCGGCCATGTGCCCTATCTGGCCGCCCTGGCGGTGTTTCTCGGCCACCTGTTCCCGGTCTTCTTCGGCTTCAAGGGCGGCAAGGGCGTGGCCACCGCCCTGGGCGTGCTGTTGGCGCTCAACCTTTGGCTCGGCCTCGCCTGCGCGGCGACCTGGTTGCTCGTGTTCGCCCTCACCCGGGTGTCCTCGCTCTCGGCCCTGGTGGCGGCCGGCTTGGCGCCGCTGTATGGTTATTGGCTGGTGGGCGGCGCGGCCGAGACAGCCTTGCTGGTGGTGCTGAGTGCGCTGGTGCTGGCGCGCCATCATGGCAACATCCGCCGCCTGCTCCGCGGTGAGGAGTCCGTGTTCAAAAAGAGGGGCTGACATGGCCTGGTTCGAGAAGGAGATGGATTACGCGCGGGAAAGCCTGACCCAGGTCTCCGAGGCCGCGATCGAGCGCGCCGGCGAGAAATTGGGCGAGGTGATGCGCGACGGCGTCAAGCACGCCGGCGAGGAACTCAAGGAGGTGGTCCAGGGCGTCAGCCAGGAGATCGACGCCAAGCTCGACAAGATCTCGCTCGAACTGCACAACCAGCGCCAGTTCACCAAGGACGACGTGAAGGAACTGGTCGACTACGCCGCGGACAAGCTCTCAAATGTGCTCGACGACCGCATCCAGCTGATGAAGCGCGAGATCTCGGACCTGGTGCAGGACAAGACCGAGTACTTCAAGCGCGAGGTCGACAACTTCTTCATCCAGCGCCAACAGGATTTGGCACGCGAGCGCCGGCGCCTGGCGCTCAACATCGCGCTGGCCTTCGCGGCCTCGGTGGCGGTGGGTGCCGTGTCGCTGTTCTACAAGCGGCTGGATCAGGCGCCGCTCGACATGCTGACGGTCTTCCGCATCGTGCTCGGCTCCCTGGCCGGCGGCTATGCGGTCTATCTGATCGCCAGCCTGTTGCGGCGCTGGTTGGCCATGGCCGAGCACAAGAAGGACATGGTGTTTCTGGCCGCCCGTTATTGGGGTTGGCTGCGGCCCTCCAGCGTGTTCGCCACGGTTCTCACCCTGATCATCCTCGCCATCCTCGGCCTGATCCTGGTGTTCCCGCTCGAAACCCTGCGCCTGATCGGCCGGCCCGAGTGGGTGCCGATGGTGATGCCCGGGCGCTAGACCTGATATTTCACGGGGTCGGCGCAGCCAGGGTCGACAAATCCCAGCGCGGCTTCACGCTGAAGCGGCCGTCGCGGCTGCGGGCCTCGGCCAGGCGCATGGCGCCGGCGAAGGCGATCATGGCGCCGTTGTCGGTGCACAGGGCCAGCGGCGGGTAGAACACCGCGAATCCCTTGTGCTGGGCCTCGGCGTCGAGCCGGCTGCGCAGGCTGCGGTTGGCGCCGACGCCGCCGGCCACCACCAGGCGCTGCAATCCCGTCTGCTTCAGGGCCGCCAGGCACTTGGCCGCCAGCACCTCCACCGCGGCCGCCTGAAAACCGGCGGCGATGTCGGCCGCGGCGGCCATGCCTTCCTTGCGCACCAGGGTGAGGGCGGCGGTCTTGAGGCCGGCGAAGCTGAAGTCCAGGTTGTGGCTGTTGAGCATGGGCCGGGGCAGCTTGAAGCGATAGGCGTCGCCCTGCTCGGCCAGTTTCGCCAGCGCCGGGCCGCCGGGGTAGCCCAGGCCCAAGAGCTGGGCGGTCTTGTCGAAGGCCTCGCCGGCGGCATCGTCCACGGTCTCGCCCAGGAGTTCATAGCGGCCCACCCCGTCCACCCGCATCAGCTGGGTGTGGCCGCCGGAGACCAGCAGGGCGACGAAGGGAAAACGAAGTTTCGGTGAAGGCTCATGCCCGCTTGCGGGCGTGATGCCGGAGCCAAACTCGGGCCGTGGTTCGGAGAGCAGGGGCGAGAGTAGATGGCCTTCCAGGTGGTGAATGCCGATGGTCGGCTTGCCCAGGGCCAGCCCGAGGCCGTTGGCGATGCTGGCGCCGACCAGGAGGGCGCCGGCCAGGCCCGGCCCCTGGGTGTAGGCGATGGCGTCGATGCTGGCCAATTCGGCCCCCGCTTCGGCCAGCACGATCTTGAGCAGGGGCAGGGCCCGGCGGATGTGGTCGCGCGAGGCCAGCTCCGGCACCACCCCGCCGTATTCGGCGTGCATGGCCACCTGGGAGTGCAGGGCGTGGGCCAGCAGGCCGGCCTCGGTGTCGTACAGGGCCAGGCCGGTCTCGTCGCAGGAGGATTCGATGCCAAGGACGCGCATGGGGCGGGGAGGAGAAAAAAAGCGTATTGTGCCTTGATCGCGGCGGCGAAGTGGATATAATTACCCGCCTTTTTACCACTTTAGGTGTTGTTCACATGCCGAGTGTACGCGTTAGGGAAAACGAGCCGTTTGAAGTCGCCATGCGCCGCTTCAAGCGCACCATCGAGAAGACCGGTCTTCTGACCGAGCTGCGCGCCCGTGAGTTTTACGAGAAGCCGACCCAGGAGCGCAAGCGCAAGCTGGCCGCCGCGGTCAAGCGCCATCACAAGCGCCTGCGCAGCCAGACCCTCCCGCCCAAGCTTTACTGATCCCATCCCGATTGAACCGGCATGTCCCTCAAAGAGCGCATCAATGAGGACATGAAGGCGGCCCTGCGCGCCAAGCAGGCCGAGCGCCTGGCGGCGCTGCGCCTCCTGCTGGCGGCCATCAAGCAGAAAGAGATCGACGAGCGCGTCATGCTCGACGACGCCGGGGTCATCGCGGTCATCGACAAGATGATCAAGCAGCGCCGCGACGCCATCGCCCAATACGACGCAGCCGGGCGCACCGATCTGGCCGACAAGGAACGGGCCGAACTGGCCGTGTTGGCGGATTATCTGCCCCAGGCCCTGAGTGCCGATGAGATCGCCGCGCTGATCCGCGCCGCCGTGGCCGAGACCGGCGCCGCCGGCGCCAGGGACATGGGCAAGGTGATGGCCTGGCTCAAGCCGAAGCTGGCCGGCCGTGCCGACATGCAGGCGGTGTCCGCCCAGGTCAAAGCAGCGCTCGGCTGACACCCTGAAAATCCCGTCTACAATCCTGGGAAGGCCGCTATGATTCCCCAGGATTTCCTCGATACCCTCCTCGACCGCGTCGACATCGTCGATGTCATCGAACGCTATGTGCCGCTGAAGAAGGCGGGCGCCAACTATCAGGCGCGCTGCCCCTTCCACAACGAGAAGACACCTTCCTTCACGGTGAGCCCGAGCAAGCAGTTCTATCACTGCTTCGGCTGCGGTGCCCATGGCAGCGCGATCACTTTCCTCATGCAGCACACCGGCATGGGATTTATCGAGGCGGTGAGGGAACTGGCCGGCCGGGCCGGCATGACCGTGCCCGATGACGGCAGCCGCAGCCACCCGGAGGATGGCCGGCGCGAACAGCTCTACCAATTGATGGAAACGGCCGCCCATTTCTACAAAAGCCAGCTGAAAGCGAGCGAGGCCGCGGTGGCCTATCTGAAGAACCGCGGCCTGACCGGCGAGACCGCCGCCCGCTACGGCCTGGGCTATGCCCCGGACGACTGGCAGGGGCTGGCGCGTGCCGTGGCCGATTACCAGGACAAGGCGCTGGAGGAGACCGGCCTGGTCATCGCCGGCGAGGCCGGCAAGCGCTATGACCGCTTTCGCCATCGGGTGATGTTCCCCATCCGCAACGAGCGGGGCAAGGTCATCGCCTTCGGCGGCCGGGTGCTGGACAAGGGCGAGCCCAAATACCTGAACTCGCCGGAAACGCCGCTGTTCCACAAGGGGCGTGAACTCTACGGCCTCTACGAGGCACGCCGCGCCATCCAGGCGGCCGGCCGGGTGATCGTGGTCGAGGGCTACATGGATGTGGTGATGCTCGCCCAGCACGGGGTGGAGAATGCCGTGGCCACCCTGGGCACGGCGGTGACCAGCGACCAGGTCGAGCGCCTGCTCCGGCTGGCCGACGCCATCGTGTTCGCCTTCGACGGCGACGCCGCCGGGCGCAAGGCGGCCTGGCGTGCCCTGGAGAACAGCCTGCCCCAGGTGGTCGACGGCAAGCGCCTGGGTTTCCTGTTCCTGCCCGAGGGCGAGGACCCGGACAGCTTCGTGCGCGCCCAGGGGTGTGCCGCCTTCGAACAGCTGTTGGACAAGGCCGTGCCCTTGTCGCAGTTTCTGCTCGATGAGATGAGCGCCAAGACCGACCTGGCCAGCCCCGAAGGCCGGGTGCGTCTGGTCAAGCTCACCGAGCCTTATCTTGACCAGATGCGGCGCGCCCCCTTGCTGGCGCGCAGCCTGCGCCGGCAACTGGCGGGCCTGAGCGGCATGCCGAGCCGGGAGGCGAATCGCTTCACCCCGCTGGCCCGGGCAACGTCTATACCGAAACGGGGCGGCCAGCCCGGTCCCTACCGGATCGTGCTGCAGGCCCTGATCCACAGGCCCGAGTGGGCGGCCGGGCTGCCGGCGGCATTGCCGCTGGATGCCAGCCCGGAGGCGGAGGCCCTGGCCCGGGTCCTGGCGGCGATTCGCCAGCGCCCCCTGCCGCCCAGCAGCCGGCAGTTGGTCGAGCTCTTTCGCGACACACCCGACCAGGCCCTGCTGGAGGCGGCCGAGGCCGCGGTATTGCTCTGGGAGGCGGCCGGGCACGATATCGAGGCCGATTTCCGGGGCGCCCTGGCCACCCTGCAGGAAGAGGCCGGCCGTCAGGAGGCGAAGACGCTCAGCCGCAAGCGGCCGAGCGAAATGAGCCCGGAGGAGAAGGCGCGCTTTCTGGAGTCGCTCAAGGCCAAGAAGCTCTCGGCCCTGGCCGCGACGGACGGGGCTTCCGGCCAGGGTGACTTAACTAATTGATTGTTATAGAATGATCGACTTTTTAGTTTTGATTGTGTTCGGAGGGCATTGAGACCATGGCGACGGCAAAGAAGCAGGCGGCACGACCGGCCCGGAAATCCGCGAAGAAGCCGGCGACGCAGGCCAAAAAAACGGTGGCCAAAGCCACCGCGCTCAAGAAGGCGCCCGCCTCGAAGAAGGCGGCCCCGAAGAAGCCCGTTGTCAAAAGTGCGCCGGTCAAGAAACCGGTGAAGAAGGCCGCGCCCGCGAAAAAGCCGGCCAGCGCAAAGACCGCCAAGGCCCCGATCAAATCAGCGCCGAAGGCGGCGCCCGCCAAGAAGGCCGCCTCCGTCAAGAAGCCGGTCAAGGCCCAGGCCAAGCCCGCGCAGAAGGTTCCCGTTCAGAAGAAGACGGCCCCGGCTAGGGGGCAGTCTGTCGTAGCCGTGAAAAAAGCGGCTGCCCCGGCGAAAAAGCCCGTCGTGCAGGCGAAGAAGCCCGCAGGCAAGGTGACGCCAGCTGCCGCACTCAAGAAGAAGCCAGCCCAGCCCGCCAAGGCGGCCGTGCCGGCGCATAAAACCGCCGTGCCCGCCCCGAAGGCGGCCGTGCCAGAAAAGAGAGCCATGTCGAAAGAAACCAGGAAACCGCAAGCAACCGAAGTACAGGAGAACAAAGCCGCAGCCGCGCCTTCCACCGAAGAGCAACTGGCCGCCCTGACCAAGGGCAAGAAGCTGTCCAAGGCCGCCATGAAGAAGGCCGAGCAGGTGGCCATGGCCGCCATGGCCAATTCCAGCATGGACACCGAGACCCGCCGCACCCGGCTCAAGGCCCTGATCCTGCTGGGCAAGGAACGCGGCTACCTGACCTACGCCGAGATCAACGACCACCTGCCGGACGACATGCTCGACGCCGAGCAGATCGAGGGCGTGATCAGCATGATCAACGACATGGGCATCCAGGTTTATGACGAGGCGCCCGACGCCGAGACCCTGCTGATGTCCGAGGCCCCGGCCCCGGTCGCCGACGAGGACGCCGCCGAGGAGGCCGAGGCCGCCCTGTCGACCGTGGACGCCGAGTTCGGCCGCACCACCGACCCGGTGCGCATGTACATGCGCGAGATGGGCTCGGTCGAGCTGCTCACCCGCGAAGGCGAGATCGAGATCGCCAAGCGCATCGAGGAAGGCCTCAAGCACATGGTGCAGGCCATCTCCGCCTGCCCGCTGACCATCGCCCACATCCTGGAGATGGCCGAGAAGGTCGAGAAGGATGAGATGCGCATCGACGAGCTGGTCGACGGTCTGATGGACAGCGCCGGCGAAGACATCGTGATGGAGATGGCCGAGGAGGAAGTGAGCGAGGCGGCCGAAGGCGACGAGGACGAAGAGGACGAGGGCGGCGGCGGCATGAGCGCGGCCAATCTGGCCCAGCTCAAGGCCGATGCCCTGGAGCGTTTCGCCGCGGTGCGCAAGTGCTACAACAAGATGCGCAACGCCATGACCAAGTACGGCTACGCCAGCCCGCAATACAAGAAGCTGCAGGACGAGCTGTCCAATCACCTGATGGGCATCCGCTTCACCGCCCGCCAGGTCGAAAGCCTGAGCGACGGCCTGCGCAACCTGGTCGAGGAGATCCGCGGCCACGAGCGCGCGATCATGGAACTGGCCGTGACCAAGTGCGGCATGCCGCGCGCCCACTTCATCAAGACCTTCCCGGGCAACGAAGGCAACCCCAACTGGGTGGCCAAGGAGATCAAGGCCGGCCATGGCTACAGCGCGGCCCTGGAGCGCGTGCAGTACGACATCAACGAGCACCAGGCACAACTCAAGGCGCTGCAGGACAAGGCCGGCCTGCCGGTCAAGGAACTGAAGGAGATCAACAAGCAGATGTCCACCGGCGAGGCCAAGGCGCGCCGGGCCAAGCGCGAGATGATCGAGGCCAACCTGCGCCTGGTGATCTCGATCGCCAAGAAGTACACCAACCGCGGCCTGCAGTTCCTCGACCTGATCCAGGAAGGCAACATCGGCCTGATGAAGGCGGTGGACAAGTTCGAATACCGGCGCGGCTACAAGTTCTCGACCTACGCCACCTGGTGGATCCGCCAGGCCATCACCCGCTCCATCGCGGACCAGGCGCGCACCATCCGCATCCCGGTGCACATGATCGAGACCATCAACAAGATGAACCGCATCTCGCGCCAGATCCTGCAGGAGACCGGCCAGGAGCCGGACCCCGCCACGCTGGCGCTGAAGATGGAAATGCCCGAGGAGAAGATCCGCAAGATCATGAAGATCTCCAAGGAGCCGATCTCCATGGAGACCCCGATCGGCGACGACGAGGACAGCCATCTGGGCGACTTCATCGAGGACTCGACCACCACCGCCCCGGTCGACGCGGCGCTCTACTCCAGCCTGCAGAGCGTCACCGAGGAGATCCTCGACAGCCTGACCCCGCGCGAGGCCAAGGTGCTGCGCATGCGCTTCGGCATCGAGATGAACACCGACCACACCCTGGAGGAGGTCGGCAAGCAGTTCGACGTCACGCGCGAGCGTATCCGCCAGATCGAGGCCAAGGCGCTGCGCAAGCTGCGTCACCCCTCACGCTCGGAGCGCCTGCGCAGCTTCCTGGAATAAGCCGCGCGGGCTTGCCTGCCGGGCCTGTAGCTCAGTCGGTTAGAGCAGAGGACTCATAATCCTTTGGTCCTGGGTTCGAGCCCCAGCGGGCCCACCAAAGCAAAAGGCCGCCAGACTGGCGGCCTTTTTTTCGCCTGAGCGGGGCTCAGCTGCCGCGTCCCGTGCGGGGGCCGGCGCCATGCCGATGCTCATGGCGCATCTCCCTGTGACGGTGTTGCGCCTGATGCTTTTCCATCCTGGCTTGCCGCGCCTGGCGCAGGGCGGCCCGCTCCTCGGCCGATATCCCGGCTTGGGCCTGACGCTGCTGCTCACGCAGGGTCTGGCGTTGTTCCTGGCCCAGGGCCTGTCCGGCGTGCGGGGCCGGGTCCGCTGCGGCGATGTTGTCGGCGAAGACCGGGCTGCCGAAGGCGGCACTGGCGAGCAGTACGAGTGCGATACGATTTTTCATGGCGGACTCCTGTGGGTTGGACGAAAGGTTCATCGCGCTGGGCGATGAGGCCATGATCGAGGCCGGGCGTTTCGCCGCCATGTCGAAACTGCGCCCAATCGCATCGAGTTGTTACAAGCTGTTGCAAGGCTGCGAGGCGACGGCTGGCGCAAGCCCCCGGGCGGCACGCGCGCGCAGCTGGCCGCAGCCGGCATCGACCGCCTGGCCGGCCGAGTGGCGCAGCTTGGTCAGCACCCCGTGCCGATGCAGCTGGCGCGCCATCTCGGCGGCCCGCGCCCAAGGCGGGCGTTGATAGCCCAGGCCCGGCACGCTGTTGTAAGGAATCAGGTTCATGACGGCATATTTGCCGGCGAGCAGGCGGGCAATGCCGGCCACTTCGGTCGCGCTGTCGTTGATCCCTTCGAGCAGGGTCCACTGGTATTGGATGGGGTAGCCCGTGGCCCGGGCATAGCGCTCACCGAGTTCGACCAGTTCGGCCGGTTCGATGCGGGGTGCCTTCGGCAGCAGGCGGGCGCGCAAGTCGGGATCGGTGCTGTGCAGGGAGAGGGCGAGTGCCGGCTTGACCGGGCCCCGTGGCAGGCGCTCGAAAGCGCGCCGGTCGCCAACCGTGGAGAAGACCAGGTTCTTGTGGCCGATGCCGCCCGCCGTGCCGAGCAACTCGATCGCCTCCAGCACGTTGTCCAGGTTGTGTGCCGGCTCGCCCATGCCCATGAAGACCACCTTGCGCACCGGCCTGAGCCGGCGCGCCAGCGCCACCTGGGCCACGATCTCGGCACTGCCCAGCTGACGCAACAGGCCGCCCTGGCCGGTCATGCAGAACAGGCAGCCGACCGCGCAACCGACCTGGCTGGAAACGCAGAGGCCGCCGCGCGGCAGCAGCACGGCCTCCACGGTCTGGCCATCCTGCAATTGAAGCAGCAGGCGGGCGGAGCCGTCGGCGTCGGGATGTTCCGAGTGCAGGCGGGCGAGCGCATCCAATTCGCCGGTGATGCCGGGCAAGGCCTGGCGCAGGGCCAGCGGCAAAAAATCCTCGGCCTTTTGCCGGCGCTTGTCGAGCGAACCCGCCTGAAGCCAGGCGCGCAGCACACGCGCCTCGTGACAGAGTTTGGCACCATGGGCGCGCAGGCGCTGGCGTATTTGTTCGATTCGCATGGAGTGGCGAATGCTAGCACTGGATCGTGGCAGCGTCTGCCTTTCTGAGACTGGGTGTTTCCTACTATCCGAGGGAAAAATTTGAGCTTAATCAATTCAGTAGCTTTGGTTTCCGGCTAGCTTGATGGCCCTGTCAGACAGATTCTTGCGCGCATCGGGCACTTTCTTTTTGAACCAATCCATTTATTCCTTCCTGTGGCGGCATGCCGGTAGGGTCCTCCCTATCGTATTACTGCTCGGCACGTCGCCGGCGGCGGTCTTCGGCGCCGAGCCGGGACGGCTTGTGCGGGAGGTGGTCATCGGGGTCCTGGCCCTGCGCCCGCCGCAGCAGACGCATGCAGATTGGCAGCCCACCGCCGAGTACCTGAGCCGGCAATGGCCAGGCTACCGCTTCCGGGTTGAAGCGCTCGACACCGAAAGCCTCACCCAGGCCGTCGCTGCGGGCAGGCTTGATTTCGTGCTGACAAACCCCTCACATTATGTCGCGCTCGAAACTGGTTACCGGGTACGGCGCATCGCGACCCTGGTGAATCAGGTCGGCGGTCATGCCCTGCATCAATTCGGCGGCGTGATCCTGGTTCATGCCAGGCATAACGAGATGCGCAGTCTTACTGACTTGAAGGGACGGCGCATTGCCGCCGCGGGGTCGAGCTGGCTGGGTGGCTACCATGCCCAGGCGGCCGAGTTGAAACGGGCCGGGGTCGATCCCGAACGTGACGTCAGCATCTATTTCCGCGGTGAACCGCAGGACGTTGTGGTTCTGGATGTGGCAGCCGGCCGGGCGGAAGCGGGCTTCGTCCGCACCGGTATCCTGGAGGAGATGGCCCGCGAAGGCCGGATCCAGCTTGCTGATTACCGCATCCTCAATGCTCAGTATCGGCCGGATTTTCCCCTGCGCCTTTCAACTCGGCTCTATCCGGAATGGCCATTTTCTGCCTGCCACCACACTGATCGCGAGTTGGCCGGCCGGGTGGCGATGGCCTTGCTCGCGATGGCACCAACCGATGCGGCAGCGCGACAGGGCGCTTATTATGGCTGGACCATACCGGACGACTATCAGGTGGTCCATGACCTGATGCGTGAACTGCGTCAGCCGCCCTACGATGCGCCACAACGCTTTACCGTTGGAGATGTGGTACATCAATACGAGACCGCCATCTTTACCGGCCTGGTCGCCGCCTTGTTGCTGGCTCTCTTCCTGATTGCCCGTTTCCGCCGGCTTAACCAAGTCATCCGGCTACAATTGGCCGATATCCGCTGGCACGCCAATGAGCTGGAACGCGAGGCGGCGGCCCGGGCCGAGGCAGAGGAGCGACTGCATTTGGCGGCTAGTGTATTCGAGCACTCTAACGATGGCATCGTGATTACCGATGCCCAAGGCCGGATTCTTGAAGTCAACACCGCCTTTTCCCACGTTACCGGTTACAGCCGCGAGGAGGCCGTGGGCCGCAATCCGCGCATGCTGCAGTCAGGCCGGCACGAGCGCACCTTCTATCAGGCCATGTGGAAAGAGCTCAACGAGACCGGACACTGGCAGGGCGAGATATGGAATCGGCGCAAGAGCGGCGAGTTCTATGTCGAGCTGCTCGACATCACGGCCATTCGCAATCCGGCTGGCGAGGTCGTGCGCTATGTCGGGGTCTTCAGCGATGTCACAGTTCTGCGCCAGAGTCAGGACAGGCTCGAGCAGTTGGCTCATTTCGATGCACTGACCCATCTGCCCAACCGGGTGTTGCTGGGCGACCGCCTGCAGCAGGCCATGGCCCAGGCCGACCGTTCCGGCCACCTGCTCGCTGTGTGCTTCCTCGACTTGGACGGCTTCAAGCCGATCAACGACAACTACGGCCACCACATTGGCGACAAGCTGCTGATCGAGATTGCTGCGCGGCTGAAGGCGAGGCTGCGTGGGGTAGATACCGTGGCCCGCCTTGGTGGGGACGAGTTCGTTATGCTTATCACCAATGTCAAGGACGTCGACGAGATGGAGCAAACGATGTCCAGGCTGATCGAGGCGATCGAGGTGCCGTGCCAGATTGGGGAGTTGGTGCTTTCGGTCTCGGCCAGCATCGGCGTCAGCCTCTATCCGCTGGATCAGGCCGAGCCGGAGCTATTGATCCGCCACGCCGACCAGGCGATGTATATGGCCAAGCGCGCCGGGCGTGGTCGGTTCAAACTATTCGATAGCCGGGAAGATCGCATGGTCGAGGCCAGGTTGCATGAATTGGAGCGTATCCGCTCTGCGGCGCGTGATGGCGAATTCCTTCTGCACTATCAGCCCCGGATCGACATGCGCGCCGGGCGGGTGATCGGTGTTGAGGCTTTGATCCGCTGGCAGCACCCATCGCTTGGTCTGCTGCTGCCAGCCAAATTCCTGCCTATAGCGGAGCACGACCCAGTCATTATTGAAATCGGTCGTTGGGTATTAAGCCGGGCACTGGATCAGTTACAGGCCTGGCAGCGCTCAGGCCTGGACCTCAAGGTTTCGGTTAACGTCGCGGCGCGGCAATTGCAATGGCCGGGTTTTGTCGAGGATTTGCGACGGCAGCTGGCGCAGCGACCTGATGTGCATCCCGGTCGCCTGGAGCTGGAGATCCTGGAATCGGCGGCCTTGGAGAATGTAAGCGGCATCCACGACGTGATCAATGCCTGCCGCGCGATGGGTGTCGATTTCGCGCTCGACGATTTCGGCACCGGCTATGCATCGCTGTCCTATCTCAAGCGCCTGCCCGTCGATGTGGTCAAGATCGACCAGACCTTCATCCGCGAATTGCTCGATAACGCTGAAGACCTGGCCATCGTCGAGGGTATTGTCAGCCTGGCCCGGATCTTTCGGCTGCGTGTGGTCGGCGAAGGGGTGGAGACCCCCGAGCATGGCGTGATGTTGATGCGCCTTGGCTGTGACCAGGCCCAGGGTTATGGCATCGCCCGCCCCATGCCGGCAGCCGAGGTGGCCGACTGGTGCCATCGCTTCCAACCCGATCCCCAGTGGTCGATCTGGGCCGACGTGCCTTGGGATTACGCCGACTTCCCGCTGCTGGTGGCGCAAAGCGAGCATTACCGCTGGATCAAGCAGATCGCCCGCTATGTCGAGGGCGAGACGCACCTTCTCGAGATGCGCGAGGTGGAGGACAGCCATCACTGCCGCTTTGGCAGCTGGTATTACGGCGAAGGATGGCAACGCTATGGCAGGCTGGCCGAGTTCATCGAGATCGAGGCGATCCACGAAGAGGTGCACCGCATCGGGCACGAAATCCTGCAATTGATGGCAACCAAGCAGGTGCAGAAGGCACGCGCCCGGCTACCCCAGCTGATGGAGCAGCGGGACCGGATTCTCATGCGATTGTGTGCTCTGCAGATGCGGGTGACAGGTCAGCATTTGCCGGCGAGTGAGCGGGTGGACTGCCAAGCCGGTGCTGCGCGTGATACTCGGAGGTCGTCAAAAATGTGAAAAAGGCCGCTCCGGGGAGCGGCCTTTTGTCCGGGGCCGAAAGGGCGTTCAGTCCTTCTTGGCGGCCGAAAGCTTTTCCTTGATCCGGGCCGACTTGCCGGAACGTTCGCGCAGGAAGTAAAGCTTGGCGCGACGCACGTCGCCGCGGCGCTTGACCTCGACCGCGGCGACCAGCGGGGAGTAGGTCTGGAAGGTGCGCTCGACGCCCTCGCCGGCGGAGATCTTGCGCACGGTGAAGGCGGAGTTCAGGCCGCGGTTCTTCTTGGCGATCACCACGCCCTCATAGGCCTGCAGACGCTCGCGGTTGCCTTCCTTCACCTTCACCTGCACCACGACGGTGTCGCCGGGCGCGAAGTCGGGCAGGGTTTTGCCCAGGCGGGCGATCTCTTCCTGTTCCAGTTGTTCGATCAGGTTCATTGCTGCTTCCTTTCACGTTGTTGGTGCCAGAGGTCTCGCAAGACATGCACACCGTTTCTTCCTCAGGCCGGGTCAGCCCCGCCTGCTTCCTGCGCTCGCCGAAATTCGTCGAGCAAATCCTGTTCTTCCCGGCTCAGGCCGCGCTTGTGCAGCAGGTCCGGCCGGCGCCGCCAGGTGCGGCCCAGCGCCTGCTGCAAACGCCAGCGCCGGATCTCGGCGTGATTGCCCGAGAGCAGCACCGGCGGCACCTTCAGCCCCTGGTAATCCTCGGGCCGGGTGTAGTGCGGGCAGTCGAGCAGGCCGTCGGCGAAGGAATCCTCCCGGGCCGAATCGGCATCGCCCAGCGCGCCCGGCAGCTGCCGGATCACGCTGTCGAGCAGCACCATCGCCGGCAGCTCGCCACCGGACAGGACATAGTCGCCGATCGACACCTCCTCGATGGCATGGCGCTCGAACACCCGCTCGTCGATGCCTTCGTAGCGGCCGGCCAGCAGGATCAGGCCCGGTTCGGCCGCCAGTTCCAACACCAGCGCATGGTCAAGCCGCCGCCCCTGGGGCGAGAGATACACCATGCGCGGCTGGTTCACGCCTTCCGCCCGCAGCGCCGTCTTGGCCGCGGTCAGCGCCAGGTCCAGGGGCTCGGCCAGCATCACCATGCCGGGGCCGCCGCCGAAGGGCCGGTCGTCCACCGTGCGGTAGGCGTCCTGGGTGAACGCGCGCGGATCCCACAACCTCAAGTCGCACAGGCCCTTGCGCAAGGCCCGGCCGCTGACGCCGAACCCGCTCAGCGCCGCGAACATCTCGGGGAACAGCGTGACGACGTGGTAATGCGGTTTCACGTCAGTAGTCCGCGCCCCAGTCGACCTGGATGCGACCGGCCTTCAGGTCGACCTCCCGCACGATCGGTTCGGTGAACGGGATCAGGCGTTTTCTGTCACCTTCGACCTCGAGCACGTCGTGCGCCCCGGTTTCCAAGAGGCCGGTGACCTTGCCCAGGTTCACCCCGTCCAGGTTGACCACATCGAGGCCGATGAGGTCGTCCCAGTAATACTCGTCTTCCTCGGCCTCGGGCAGTTCGTCCCGGGCCACCGCGATCTCCAGGCCCTGCAGGGCCTCGGCCTGGCTGCGGTCGTTCACACCATCCAGCTGGGCGATCAGATGGTTGCTGTGCACCCGGGCCTCAAGCACACGGTATTCCTGCCAGCCGGTCGGCTTGCCCAGCCGCCAGACCGGATAGTCCAGCAGGCTGTCGAGGTATTCGGTAAAGGGCTGGACCTTGATCCAGCCGCGTACTGCGTAGGGGGCGGCGATGCGCCCCATTACGACCAGGTCTTCAGGCGGCTTTGGCCTGACCACTGCGCACCAGACGGGCCACGGTGTCGGAGACCTGGGCGCCGTTGCCCTGCCAGTAGGCCAGGCGCTCGCTGTTGACGCGCAGACCTTCTTCCTTGCCGGAAGCGACCGGGTTGTAGAAGCCGATGCGCTCGATGAAGCGGCCGTCACGGCGGCAACGGGAATCGGCCACCACGATGTTGTAGAAGGGACGCCCTTTGGCGCCGCCGCGGGCAAGACGGATCACGACCATGATGTGTTCCTAACCTTTGTTTAAATTACCGCCAAACCAGGCGGCAAACCGAAAACGGAAAACCGTGGATTCTACGCGAAAGCCGGGGGGCTGGGCAAGCTTATGTTTTGTCGGCGGTTTTGCCCGGTAGGGCGGGGTCTCGCCATCCCGGCGAAATCAGAAATCCATTGTTTTCAATAGCTTATCGTGGCATTCCCGGCAGCATGCCCTTCATGCCCCGCATCATCTTGGCCATGCCGCCCTTGGCGAAGGTCTTCATCATCTTCTGCATCTGCTCGAACTGGGCGAGCAGGCGGTTGACGTCCTGCACCTGCACCCCGGCCCCGGCGGCGATGCGGCGCTTGCGCGAGGCCTTGATGATCTCGGGCTGGCGGCGCTCCTGGGGGGTCATGGAATTGATGATGCCCTCGATCCGGCGCATCTGCTTCTCGCCCTGGGCCAGGTCGCCGGCCTTGAGCTGACCCATGCCCGGCAGCTTGTCGACGAGGCCGCCCAGGCCGCCCATCTTCTGCATCTGCTGGATCTGCGTCTTGAAGTCGTCCAGGTCGAAGCCCTTGCCGGTCTTGAGCTTCTTGGCGACCTTGAGCGCCTCGGCCTGGTCGACCCCCTTCTGCGCCTCCTCGATCAGGGAGAGCACGTCGCCCATGCCGAGGATGCGCGAGGCCATGCGCTCGGGGTGGAAGACCTCGATGCCGGAGAGCTTTTCGCCAACGCCGACGAACTTGATCGGTTTGCCGGTGACCTGGCGCACCGACAGGGCGGCGCCGCCGCGCGCGTCGCCGTCGAGCTTGGTCAGGATGATGCCAGTCAACGGCAGGGCGTCGCCGAAGGCCTTGGCGGTGTTGACCGCGTCCTGGCCCTGCATGGCGTCGACCACGAACAGGGTCTCGACCGGCTTGAGCGCCGCATGCAGCTCGCGGATCTCCTGCATCATCGCCTCGTCCACGTGCAGGCGGCCGGCGGTGTCGACGATGAGCACGTCGAAGAAGTGGCGGCGGGCATAGTCGAGCGCGGCCAGGGCGATGTCGAGCGGCTTCTGGTCGGGCGCGGCGGGGAAGAACTCGGCCTCGGCCTGGGCCGCCACGGTCTTCAGCTGCTCGATGGCGGCCGGCCGGTAGACGTCGCAGCTGACCAGGAGCACCTTCTTCTTGCCCTGGGCGCGGATCATGCGCACCAGCTTGCCGCAGCTGGTGGTTTTGCCGGCGCCCTGCAGGCCGGCCATGAGATAGACCACCGGCGGCTGGGCGGCGAAGGAGAGCGGGACGGCCTGCTCGCCCATCAGGGCGGTCAGTTCCTTCTGCACGATGCCGATCAGCATCTGGCCCGGGGTCAGGCTGTGCAGCACGTCCTGGCCCAGCGCGCGCTCCTTCACCCGGGCGATGAAGTCGCGCACCACGGGCAGGGCGACGTCGGCCTCGAGCAGGGCCACGCGCACCTCGCGCAGGGCGTCCTGGATGTTGGCTTCGGTCAGCCGGCCTTGGCCGCGCAGGTTTTTGACGACGGCGCCAAGGCGTTGGGAGAGGTTGTCGAACATGTTGGGCGGGGGGCGATGCGTTAAACTGGCAAAGTCTAACAAATTTCGCCGCTGTCCTTATGCCGGAAGTCGCGCTTTATCTGCTGAATGCCGTTGTCTATCTGGCCCTGGCCGTCTGGCTCTGGCCCGGCCGGCCGGGTGAACGCAACCCGACTTGGGCCCGGCTGCTGCCATTGGCCCCCCTGGCCCTGCATCTCGTGCTGCTGCAGCAGGATGTGCTGGGTGGGGGCGGGGTGAGTCTGGGCCTGGCCAGTTCGCTCTCCGCCATCGCGGCCCTGACCGTCCTGATCTACAGCGCGGCCTGCTGGCTCTATCCGATCGCCAGTCTGAACGGTTTCGTCTTGGCCTTCGCCGGCGTTGCCGTCCTGCTGCACGCGGTGCTGCCGGCGGCCCACATGATTCCCTACAGCGAGCAGCCGCTGTTCCGCCTGCATCTCTTGATGGCGCTGACGGCCTACAGCCTGTTCACCATCGCCGCCCTGCATGCAATGCTGATCGCCCTGGCCCACCGCCATTTGCACAAGCCGGTACCGCCGCGCCTGGTCGCCAATCTGCCGCCGCTGC
>DDKN01000075.1 GCA_002339725.1 Thiobacillus sp. UBA2597 | reverse complement strand
GTTTGTGAAAGAAGTTTACGAAACCGTGAACGAGATGAACAGGGCAGGAGCGCCGGGGGCCGCCGCGCCGGTGACGTGGCGCGGCCTCCTGCAGGAACTGCGTCGGCGCCGGGCCAGCCTGGTCAAGGGCAACCTGATCGCGCTGGGCGCCGCGTTGTGCGCCGTGCCGCTGCCCTTGCTGCTGCCGATCCTGGTCGACGAGGTGCTGCTGCACCAACCCGGCGCCTTCATCGCCACGGTCGGGCCCTGGTTCCCCCCGGCCTGGCATGGCCCGGTGCTGTTCATCCTGGCCGCGCTCGGCCTCACGATCGGCTTGCGCCTGCTCGCCCTGGTGTTCAACGTCTGGCAGAGCCGTACCTTCTCGCTGCTGGCCAAGGACGTGGTCTATGGCATTCGCCGGCGCATGCTCGAGCGCCTGTCGAAGATCGCCCTGTCCGAGTACGAAACCCTGGGCAGCGGCGCCGTGGCCTCGCGCTTCGTCACCGACCTCAATGCGGTCGATCAATTCATTGGCGCCTCGATCTCGAGCTTCCTGGTCTCGGTTCTGGTCCTGATCGGGGTCTCGGCCGTGCTGCTCTGGATGCATTGGCAGCTGGCGCTGTTCATCCTGTTGCTCAACCCGTTCGTGATCCTGTTCTCGACCCGGCTGGGCAAGCGGGTGAAGGAACTGAAAAAGCAGGAGAACAGTGCGTTCGAGCTGTTCCAGGCCGCCCTGACCGAGACCTTGGACGCCCTGCAGCAGATCCGGGCCATGAACCGGGAGCGGCATTACCTGGCGCGGGTGGCCGATTACGCCCGCGATATCCGCCGCCATGCCGCCGCCTTCGCCTGGAAGTCGGATGCCATGAACCGGGCCTCGTTCTTCGTCTTTCTGGTCGGTTTCGACAGCTTCCGCGCCCTGGCCATGTTCATGGTGGTCTACTCCGACCTGACCATCGGCGAGATGATGGCGGTGTTCGGCTACCTCTGGTTCATGATGACCCCGGTGCAGGAGATCATCAATATCCAGTACGCCTGGTATGCCGCCAATGCCGCCTTGGGCCGGATCAACGGCCTGCTCGCGCTCAAGCCGGCCGAGGAATGGCCGGCCCGGGCCGACCCCTTCGCCGGCCAGGTCACGGTCGGTGTCACCCTGGAAAACCTGAGCTTCGCCTACGCCGACGGCGAGCCGGTGCTGGATCAGGTTGACCTCGACATCCGGCCGGGGGAAAAGGTCGCCCTGGTCGGCGCCTCGGGGGGCGGCAAGTCCACCCTGGTGCAGGTGCTGCTCGGGCTCTATCCCGCCCAGGGTGGCACGGTGCGCTACGGCGGGGTGCCGGTGTCCGAGATCGGCTGGGAGCGGGTGCGCGAGCACGTCGGCGTGGTCCTGCAGCACCCGGTGCTGTTCAACGACACGATACGGGCCAACTTGAGCATGGGCCGCGCGCGTAGCGAGGCCGAGCTGTGGCAGGCACTGGCGATCGCCCAGCTCAAGGACTTTGTCGCCGACCTGCCCCAGGGCCTGGACACCGTGGTCGGGCGCCAGGGCGTGCGCCTGTCCGGCGGCCAGCGCCAGCGCCTGGCCATCGCCCGCATGGTGCTGGCCGCGCCCCAGGTGGTGATCCTGGACGAGGCGACCTCGGCCCTCGATACCGAGACCGAGCGTCGCCTGCATCAGGCCCTGGCCGGTTTCCTGGCCGGCCGCACCACGCTGATCATCGCCCATCGCCTGTCGGCGGTACGCCAGGCCGATCGCATCCTGGTGTTCGAAAACGGCCGGGTGGTGGAGGAGGGCAGTCACGACAGCCTGATGCAGCAGGGCGGCCTCTATCACAAGCTCTATAGCCACGCATGAGACAGCCCCGTGTTTGACCTGACCGCCCAAGCGCCGAAGCGTGGACAAGCGGTGAGCCGAGCCGCTTCAATAGCGCCATGAAACGGCTGCTCTCCTGGCTCGAAGGCCTGACCACCCAGCGGGTGATCGCGGTGGGCTTTGTCCTGGTCCTGCTCCTGATGGGCCTGTTGATCGCCGGCGCCCTGTCGCGCATGGTGGCGATCAAGGATCGCATGCAGGCCATCGTCCAGCAGCAGAACGTCAAGCTGGAGAGCATCTACCAGATGCGCAGCCAGGCGCGCGAGCGCTACAACAGTCTGCTGCAGATGGCGGTGGTGACCGATCCGTTCGAGCAGGACGAGGAGTTCCTGCGCTTCAACCAGCACGCCGCCGAGTTCATCCTGGCGCGTGAAGCCTTCTTCGCCGCCGGCATGGCCGCGCAGGAACGGGTGCTCTGGGACAAGGCGCGTCAGCTGATCCAGCAGGACGAGGTGCTGCACGACCGGGTGCTGGCCCTGGCCCAGGCCGGTCGGCAGGCCGAGGCGATCCAGTTGCTGCTGCGCCAGGTGCGGCCGATGGAGGCGCGTCTGCTGGCGCAATTCAACAGCCTGATCGAGCTGCAGCGCGCGGCCAGCCGGCGGGCCCTGGCCGAGGCCGAGGCGGAATATCGTCAGGCCCTGGCCTACATGGCGAGCCTGTCCCTGCTCGCACTGGGGTTCAGCCTGGTCATCGCCCGCCTGGTCGTGCTGCGCTCGCGCCGAAGCGAGAACGAACTGGCCGAGCAGAAGGAGCGGGCGCTGGCGGTGGCCGATCAGTTGACCTGGGCCGCCACCCACGACGCCCTGACCGGGCTGGCCAGCCGCCTGGTGTTCGAGCGCCAGTTGGCCGAGCTGATCCAGGACGCCCGGCTGCGTGACGCGCACCATGTCCTGCTTTATGTCGATCTCGACCAATTCAAGGTGGTCAACGATACCTGCGGTCATATTGCGGGCGATCAACTGCTCAAGCAGATCGCCGTGCTGATGCCGCGCCATGTCCGCAGCGGCGACATCGTGGCGCGCCTGGGCGGTGACGAATTCGCGCTGTTGCTGGCCAATTGCCCGGTAGCCAAGGCGCTCGAGATCGCCGAGGCCCTGCGCGCCGATCTCAACGAATTCCGTTTCGCCTGGCAGGACAAGCTGTTCCAGATCGGCGCCAGCATCGGCCTGGCCGAGATCAGCGCCGCCAGCCGCGAGGCGACCGAGGTGCTGAGCGCGGCCGACACCGCCTGCTATCTGGCCAAGGAAAAGGGGCGCAACCGGGTCTGGCTGTATCAGGCCGACGATGCCGAGACCCTGCAGCGCCGGGGCGAGATGCAGTGGTTGCCCAGGTTGAGCCAGGCGCTCAAGGAGGAACGCTTCGAGCTGCATTTCCAGAACATCCTGCCGGTGGCCGCGCCGCAGTCCGGCCCGGCGCTGTGCGAGGTGCTGGTGCGCCTGCGCGACGAGACGGGTCAGCTCGTCTCGCCCATGGCCTTCATCCCGGCCGCCGAGCGCTACGGCCTGATCCAGAGCCTGGACCGCTGGGTGCTGCGGCAAACCCTGCGCTGGCTGGCCGAGCGCCCGGGCGGGGTCTGTGCCAGCCTGATGGTCAACGTCTCGGCGCAAAGCATGGTGGACCCCGAATTTCTGAGCTACGCGGTGGACCAGATCAACGCGGCCGGCATCGCGCCGGAGCGCATCGGTTTCGAGATCACCGAGACCGCGGCGGTGTCCAACCTGGCCCGGGCCACCCGCTTCATCCAGGTCCTGCGCGGCATGGGCTGTCCGGTGGCGCTGGACGACTTCGGCAGCGGCATGGCCTCGTTCGCCTATCTCAAGAGCCTGCCGGTCAGCCTGATCAAGATCGACGGCAGCTTCGTCGCCGACATGATGGATGATCCGCTCGACTATGTGATCGTCGAATCGAGCTGTCGCATCGCCAAACAGCTTGGGCTCAGGGTGGTGGCGGAGCATGTGGCCGACTCTCAGGCCCTGGCCAGCCTGCAGACCATGGGCGCCGATTACGCGCAAGGCTATCTGCTGCACCGCCCCGAGCCGCTCGCCAGCTGAGGTGGTGCACGCCGCGGCGCAAGTTTCACGTGAAACCCTTGCGCCTTTGCCGTATCATGGGCGCCCTTTCAGCCAGGCTTTGTTTGCGCTAAGTAGATGATTTTAAAGAAACGGAAGGGCGGGGCTTGACCGTGAGCTTTGCCTTTCCCGACGCTTTCGAGGTGATCGTGGTGGGTGGCGGCCATGCCGGCACCGAGGCCGCGCTCGCCTGCGCCCGCATGGGCGTGCGCACCCTGCTGCTGACGCACAACCTCGAGACCCTGGGCGCGATGTCGTGCAACCCGTCGATCGGCGGTATCGGCAAGGGCCACCTGGTCAAGGAGGTCGACGCCCTGGGTGGCGCCATGGCGCTCGCCACCGACGAGGCGGGCATCCAGTTCCGCACCCTCAATTCCTCCAAGGGCCCGGCGGTGCGCGCCACCCGGGCCCAGGCCGACCGCGTGCTCTACAAGCAGGCGATCCGGCGCCGCCTGGAAAACCAGGCCAACCTCACCCTGTTCCAGCAGGCGGTCGACGATCTCTTGCTCGAGGGCGAGCGCGTGGTCGGGGTCAGGACCCAGCTCGGCATCGTCTTTCGCGCCCGCGCCGTGGTGCTCACCGCCGGCACCTTCCTCGCCGGCCGGGTCCATGTCGGGCTGGAGCAGTTCCAGGCCGGGCGCATGGGCGATCCGCCGGCGCTCTCGCTCGCCGCCCGCCTGCGTGAACTCAAGCTGCCGGCCGGTCGCCTGAAGACCGGCACGCCGCCGCGGCTGGACGCGCGCAGCATCGATTTCTCGGTCATGCAGGTCCAGCCGGGCGACGACCCGGAGCCGGTGTTCTCCTTCCTGGGCGACCGGGCCATGCACCCGAAACAGCTGCCCTGCTGGATCGCCAACACCAACGCGCGCACGCACGAGATCATCCGCGCCGGGCTCGACCGCTCGCCCATGTACACCGGGGTGATCGAGGGCGTCGGCCCGCGCTATTGCCCGTCGATCGAGGACAAGATCCACCGCTTCGCCGACAAGGCCTCGCACCAGGTGTTCCTCGAGCCGGAGGGTTTGACCACGCACGAGATCTATCCCAACGGCATCTCCACCTCGCTGCCGTTCGACGTGCAGCTCGATCTGGTGCGCTCGATCCGCGGCCTGGAGCACGCCCACATCCTGCGCCCGGGCTATGCCATCGAATACGACTACTACGACCCGCGCGCGCTCAAGCCCAGTTTGGAGACCCAGGCCATTTCCGGCCTGTTCTTCGCCGGCCAGATCAACGGCACCACCGGCTACGAGGAGGCGGCGGCGCAGGGGCTCTTGGCCGGCCTCAATGCCGGTTTGCAGGTGCAGGACAAAGAGGCCTGGTGGCCGCGCCGCGACGAGGCCTACCTCGGCGTGCTGGTGGACGACCTGATCACCCGCGGCGTTTCGGAACCCTATCGCATGTTCACCAGCCGGGCCGAATACCGCCTGTCCTTGCGCGAGGACAATGCCGACCTGCGCCTGACCGAGATCGGCCGGCGCCTGGGCCTGGTCGACGACGCGCGCTGGGCACGCTTCGAGGCCAAGCGCGAGGCCATCGCGCGCGAGACCGAGCGGCTCAAATCCACCTGGGTCAATCCGAACCGCCTGTCCGAGGCCGAGGCGGTGCGGGTGCTGGGCAAGGCGATCGACCACGAGTATTCCCTGTTCGAGCTTTTGCGCCGGCCCGAGGTGAGTTATCAGAGCCTGATGACCCTGCCCAATGCCGGCGAGGCCGTGCCGGATGCCGAGGTGCGCGAGCAGGTCGAGATCCAGGCCAAGTATGCCGGCTATATCGAGCGTCAGCGCGAGGAGATCGAGCGCCAGCGCCAGTATGAAGAAACCCGCCTGCCCGAGGACTTCGACTACATGCAGCTGACCGGGCTGTCGATCGAGGTGCGCCAGAAGCTGAACCAGCAGCGGCCGGCCACCCTGGGCCAGGCGGCGCGCATCCAGGGCGTCACCCCGGCCGCGATCTCGGTGCTGCTGGTTTATCTCAAGCGCGGCGAATTTCTGGACAAGAAGCGCGCATGACCCTGGCCGCACAATTTTCCCAGGCCCTGGCCGAGCTGGGGCTGCATCTCGACGCGGCGACCCAGGCCCGGCTGCTCGACTACCTGGCGCTGTTGGCCAAGTGGAACAAGACCTACAACCTCACGGCCATCCACGAGCCGGAGCGCATGCTGACCCATCATCTGCTCGACAGCCTGGCCCTGCTGCCGCATGTGACGGGGGAGCGCCTGCTCGACGTCGGCAGCGGCGGTGGCCTGCCCGGCATTCCGCTCGCCATCGTCCGGCCCGCGCTGCGGGTGACCGTGCTCGACGCCAACCACAAGAAGGCCGCCTTCATGCAGCAGGCGGCGATCGAGCTGAAGCTGGCCAACGTCGAGGTGGTGTGCAGCCGGGCCGAGGCCTATCAGCCGGCGCAGCCTTTCCCCCAGATCGTCTGCCGGGCCTTCAGCGATCTCACCGAATTCGTGCGCGCCACCCGCCATGCCCTGGCGCCGGGCGGCGAGTGGCTGGCGATGAAGGGGGTCTACCCGAACGAGGAGATCGCCCAGCTCAAGGGCGCGCGCGTCAAGCGCGATGCCGTGCTCAAGGTGCCGGGCCTGGAAGCGGAACGCCATTTGATCGTGCTGCAGAGAGAGGAGGAGACCGCCTGATGGCGCGCATCTTTGCAATTACCAACCAGAAGGGTGGGGTGGGCAAGACCACGACCGCGGTCAATCTGGCGGCCGGCCTGGCGCTGCTCGGCAAGCGCGTGCTCCTGATCGACCTCGATCCGCAGGGCAATGCCACCATGGGCAGCGGCATCGACAAGCGGCAGCTCACGCGCAGCGTGTATCACCTGCTGTTGGGCCAGGCGCGCCTGGAGGAGGTGGTGCGTCACGCCGAGTCGGCCGGCTACGACGTGCTCGCCGCCAATCGCGACCTGGCCGGGGCCGAGATCGAACTGGTCGACGAGACCGAGCGCGAGTTCCGCCTGCGCCAGGCCCTGACCGGTGCGGCCCAGCATTACGACTACGTGCTGATCGACTGCCCGCCCGCGCTCAACCTGCTGACCGTGAACGCCCTGGCCGCGGCCGATGCCGTGATCATCCCCATGCAATGCGAGTACTACGCCCTGGAGGGCCTGACCGATCTGGTCAACACCGTGAAGAAGGTCAAGGCCGGCCTCAATCCCGCGATCGAGATCGAGGGCCTGCTGCGGGCCATGTTCGACCCGCGCAATACCCTGGCCCAGCAGGTGTCGGATCAACTCAAGGGTCATTTCGGTGCCAAGGTCTACGACACCGTGATCCCGCGCAACGTGCGGGTGGCCGAGGCGCCGAGCTACGGCCTGTCGGCCTTGGCCTATGACAAGGCCTCGCGCGGGGCGCAGGCCTATCTCCAACTGGCAGAAGAAGTCATCCGCAGGGAAGAAGGACGTCAACATGGCAAAGCTTAAAGGTTTGGGTCGGGGCCTGGATGCCCTCTTGGGCGGTGGTGAAACCAAAGAGGGTGAGCGCTTGCTCACGCTGCCGGTCGAGAGCCTGCAGCCGGGCAAATATCAGCCGCGCACCCGGATGGATGAAACGGCCCTGGTCGAGCTGGCCGAGTCGATCAAATCCGAAGGTCTGATGCAGCCCATCCTGGCCCGGGCTATCCCCGGCGGCCGCTACGAGATCATCGCCGGCGAGCGGCGCTGGCGCGCAAGCCAATTGGCCGGACTGCGCGAGGTGCCGGTCCTGGTGCGCGAAGTGGCCGACGCCTCGGCCCTGAAGATGGCGCTGATCGAGAACATCCAGCGCGAGAACCTCAATCCCCTGGAAGAGGCGCATGGCATCCAGCGCCTGATCCAGGAGTTCGACATGACCCATCAGACGGCGGCCGAGGCGGTGGGCCGCTCCCGCACCGCGGTGACCAATCTCTTGCGCCTGCTCAACCTGGCCAAGCCGGTGCAGAGCCTGCTGATGGAAAACCGCATCGACATGGGCCATGCCCGGGCCCTGCTGCCGCTGACCCACGCCAAGCAGACCGAGGCGGCCAACGAGATCGTGCGGCGCGGCCTGTCGGTGCGCGAGGCCGAGCACCTGGCCAGCCGGCTTCTGCATCCCAAGGAAGCCGCGCAGCAGACCGGCAAGAAGGATCGCGACGTCGAACGCCTGGAAGAGGGGCTGGCTGAAAAACTGGCTACCAAGGTGAGCATTCACTCCAACCAAAAGGGCGCCGGCAAGCTGATTATCGAGTTTGCCAGCCTGGATCAGCTCGACGGCATCCTCCAACGCATCCGCTGATCGGCCCCTGGGTACAACATCAATGCGTTTGATGGTTGTATCAATCGGCTTAATTTTTTTATATAATCGTCTGCTAATGTTTTCACGCTCCCTGGCGCTGCAGTCGGCCAGCGTCCTAGCGGCCGGCCTTGTCACCTGGCAGCTGGCGGGTGCGGCGATGGCGCTGGCGTTGTTCTACGGCGCACTCGCGGCCCTGATCAACAGCGGACTGCTGGTGTGGCGCTTCAAGCAGGGCGAGCGTGATTATCACTGTGATGCGAAACGGCATCTCAAGTCGTTTTACCGCTCGAGTCTGGAGCGATATGCAGTAGTTGGCGCATGGCTGGCGCTCGGGTTCGGCGTGTTGAACCTGGCCGGTCTGCCCCTCCTGTTGGGATTCGTGATCGGGCAGCTGGCCTGGGTGCTGGCTGCCTTGTTGTTTCGGTGAGAAAAGAACATGTCTGCAGAAGCATTGAGCTCGACGGAATACATCAAGCATCACCTGCAAAACCTGACCTACGGTCAGAAGGCCGACGGCACCTGGGGTTTCGCCCACAGTGCGGCAGAGGCCAAGGAAATGGGCTTCTGGGCCATCAACGTCGACACCATGGGCTGGTCCCTCGTGCTCGGCTTCATCTTCTTTTATTTCTTCACCAAGGCGGCACGGCGCGCCACGGCCGGCATACCGGGGCCGCTGCAGAACTTCGTCGAGTGGGTCGTTGAGTTCATCGACAACTCCGTGCGCGGTTCCTTCTCCGGTCGCAACCCCCTGATCGCCCCCCTCGCCTTGACCATCTTCGTCTGGATCTTCCTGATGAATGCCATGGACCTGCTGCCGGTCGACTGGCTGCCCCAGCTGGCGGCCTGGATCAGCGGCAACCCGCACCTCTATTTCAAGGTGGTGCCGACCACCGACCCCAATGCCACCTTCGGCATGTCGATCGCGGTGTTCCTGCTGGTGCTCTATTACAGCGTGAAGATGAAGGGCGTCGGCGGCTTCGTCGGTGAACTGACCCTGCAGCCCTTCGGCAAGTGGGGCCTGCCGGCCAACCTGCTGCTGGAAGGGGTCAACCTGATCGCCAAGCCCGTGTCGCTGGCCCTGCGGTTGTTCGGCAACATGTATGCCGGCGAGATGATCTTCATCCTGATCGCGCTGATGTTCTCGGGTGGCATGGTGCTGGCCTTCACCGGCGGTGTGCTGCAGTGGGCCTGGGCCGTGTTCCACATCCTGATCATCACCCTGCAGGCCTTTATTTTCATGACGCTGACCATCGTCTATCTGGACATGGCGCATCAAGAGCATCACTAACAGATTTTGCTTTTACTTGATTTTTCCTTAGGAGAGAAACATGACTGAAGTACAAGCTCTGCTGTTCATCGCCGGTGCCATCATGATGGGTCTGGGTGCCCTGGGTGCCTCCATCGGCATCGGTGTCCTCGGTGGCCGCTTCCTGGAAGGCGCCGCCCGTCAGCCCGAGCTGATCCCGATGCTGCGCACCCAGTTCTTCATCGTCATGGGTCTGGTCGACGCCGTGCCGATGATCGCCGTCGGTCTGGCCATGTACGTCCTGTTCGCGGTCGCTGCCTAAGCGTCGTATTTCCAAGGCTTAACCCGCAAGAGGTTCGGGCATGAACATCAATTTGACCCTGATTGGGCAGTCCATCACGTTCTTCTTCTTCGTGTGGTTCTGCATGAAGTACGTCTGGCCGCCCATCGTCAACGCCCTCGAGGCGCGGCGCAAGCAGATCGCCGACGGCCTGGCGGCGGCGGACCGCGGCAAGCACGAGCTGGAGCTGTCGGCCAAGCGCGCCACGGAAACCCTGCACGAGGCCAAGCAAAAGGCGGCCGAGATCATCGCCCAGGCTGAGAAGCGCGCGGCCCAGGTGATCGAGGAGGCCAAGGACACCGCCCGGCTGGAAGGCGAGCGGCAGATCGCCGCGGCCAAGTCCGAGATCGAGCAGGAAATCATGCGCGCGCGCGAGCAGCTGCGTGGCGAGGTGGCTGCCCTGGTCGTGGCCGGCGCCGAGAAGATCCTGCGCCGCGAAGTGGATGCCAAGGCGCATGCCGATCTGCTCGAAGCTGTGAAAAACGAGCTCTGACCATGGCTGAACTCGTCACCATTGCCCGTCCCTACGCCGAGGCCGTTGCGCGCCTGGCCAAGGAGCGCAACAGCTGGGCCGCCTGGTCCGACATGCTGAGTCTGGCCGCCGCGGTGGTGGCCGATCCCCAGATGGCGGCCGTGATCGCCAACCCTGCCGTCTCGAGCGAGCGCGCGGCCGAACTGGTGCTGGCGGTCTGCGGCGACAAACTCAATGCCGAGGGTGTCAACTTCGTCAAGCTGCTCGCCGAGAACAAGCGCCTGCCCGTGCTGCCCGAAATCGCCCGCCTGTTCGAGGAGATGAAGGCCGAGGCCGAGGGCGCGTTGGAAGCCCACATCGTCAGCGCCTTCCCCCTGAGCGAGGCGCAGCTGGCCGGGCTGGTCGACAAGCTGACCAAGAAATACGGCCGTAAGGTCAGCGCGACCCACGCGGTGGACCCCGAACTGATTGGCGGTGTCGTGATTACCGTGGGCGACGAGGTGCTGGATGCCTCGGTGCGCGCCAAGCTGGCCGATCTGGCCGTCACCCTGCAAGGTTGATCTGAAGAATCTGGAGTCGATATGCAACTCAACCCTTCCGAAATCAGCGAGCTGATCAAGAGCAAGATCCAGAACCTGGAGGCCGGCTCCGAGCTCCGCACCCAGGGGACGGTGGTCTCCGTCACCGACGGTATCGTCCGCATCCACGGCCTGGCCGACGTGATGCAGGGCGAAATGCTGGAATTCCCCGGCAACACCTTTGGCATGGCCCTGAACCTCGAGCGCGACTCGGTCGGCGCCGTGGTGCTGGGTGACTATGAACACATCTCCGAAGGCGACACGGTCAAGTGCACTGGCCGCATCCTCGAGGTGCCGGTGGGCGAGGCCCTGAAGGGCCGCGTGGTGAACGCCCTGGGCCAGCCGATCGACGGCAAGGGCCCGGTCAACTGCAGCGAGACCTCGCCGATCGAAAAGATCGCCCCCGGCGTGATCGATCGCCAGTCCGTGTCGCAGCCGATGCAGACCGGCCTGAAATCGGTCGACTCCATGGTGCCGATCGGCCGCGGCCAGCGTGAGCTGATCATCGGCGACCGCCAGACCGGCAAGACCGCCGTCGCGGTCGACGCCATCATCAATCAGAAGGGCACCGGCGTCATTTGTATCTATGTCGCCGTGGGCCAGAAGGCGTCCTCCATCGCCAACGTCGTGCGCAAGCTGGAAGAGCACGGTGCCATGGAGCACACCATCGTGGTCGCCGCCACCGCCTCCGACCCGGCCGCCATGCAGTTCATTGCGCCCTACGCCGGCTGCTCCATGGGCGAGTACTTCCGCGACCGGGGCCAGGATGCCCTGATCGTCTACGACGACTTGACCAAGCAGGCCTGGGCCTACCGCCAGATCTCCCTGCTGCTGCGCCGTCCGCCGGGCCGCGAAGCCTACCCGGGCGACGTGTTCTACCTGCACTCGCGTCTGCTCGAGCGCGCCGCGCGCGTGAACGCCGCCTACGTGGAGAAGGTGACCGGCGGTGCGGTCAAGGGCAAGACCGGCTCGCTCACCGCCCTGCCGGTGATCGAGACCCAGGCCGGCGACGTGTCCGCCTTCGTGCCGACCAACGTGATCTCCATTACCGACGGCCAGATCTTCCTGGAGACCGACCTGTTCAACGCCGGCATCCGTCCCGCCATCAACGCCGGTCTGTCGGTATCGCGCGTCGGCGGTGCCGCCCAGACCAAGGTGATCAAGAAGCTGGGCGGCGGTATCCGTCTGGCCCTGGCCCAGTATCGTGAACTGGCGGCCTTCGCCCAGTTCGCCTCCGATCTGGACGAGGCCACCCGCAAGCAGCTGGAGCGCGGCCGCATGGTGACCGAGCTGATGAAGCAGACCCAGTATGCGCCGATGAGCATCTCGGAGATGGCCGTCACCCTGTTCGCCGTCAACCGCGGCTACCTGGACGACGTCGAGGTCAAGCGCGCCCTGGCCTTCGAAGCCGCCCTGATCTCCTTCATGAAGAGCAAGTACAAGGCCCTCATGGACAAGATCGAGGAAACCAAGGACCTGGACGCGGAGGCCGAGAAGCAGATGGCCGCCGCCATCGAGGACTTCAAGGCCAGCGCGGCTTACTGAGCCCAGCGAGAGAGTCGAGAGCAAAATGGCTGCCGGAAAAGAGATCCGCACCAAGATCAAGAGCGTCGAGAACACGCGCAAGATCACCAAGGCCATGGAGATGGTGGCCGCCTCCAAGATGCGCAAGGCCCAGGAGCGCATGAAGGCGGCCCGTCCCTACGCCGAGAAGATCGCGCATGTGATGGCGCACCTGAGCCAGTCGCATTCCGAGTACAAGCACCCGTTCTACGTCGCGCGCCCGGACATCAAGCGCGTCGGCCTGATCGTGGTGTCGACCGACAAGGGCCTGTGCGGCGGCCTCAACACCAATGCCCTGCGCATGGTGCTGGGCAAGCTGAAGGACTGGGAAGCCAAGGGCATCGAGGTCGACGTCACCGCCATCGGCAACAAGGGCCTGGGCTTCATCCAGCGCCTGGGCGGCAACATCGTGTCCGAGGCCACCGGCCTGGGCGATGCGCCCCACATGGAGCGCCTGATCGGCCCGGTCAACGTCATGCTGGAAAACTACAAGGCGGGCAAAATCGACGCCCTCTACCTGGTCTACAGCCGCTTCATCAACACCATGAAGCAGGAGGCCCAGTTCACCCAGCTCCTGCCGTTGACGGCCGAGGCCGCGGTGGAGAAGACCACGGCCTACTGGGACTATATCTACGAGCCCGAGGCCAAGACCGTGATCGATGTGCTGATGGAGCGCTACATCGAGGCCCTGATCTATCAGGCGGTGGCGGAAAACATGGCCTGCGAGCAGTCGGCCCGGATGGTGGCCATGAAGGCGGCCTCGGACAACGCCAAGAACGTGATCGGTGAACTGAAGCTGGTCTACAACAAGACCCGTCAGGCCGCGATCACCAAAGAGCTGTCGGAAATCGTAAGCGGAGCCGCCGCTGTATAAGCGGTGGCGGGGCTGGAGATTCGGCGCAGGCCAACATGAACGCAGTGAATGTTAAGTTGAGCAAAGCGAGCGGCCGAAGCCAAATCGTCTCCGGCGCCGCGGCGGTTTAAAGATTTTATTTTTAGGACTTAAGCCATGACCGAAGGAAAAATCGTTCAGATCATCGGCGCGGTGGTGGACATGGAGTTCCCCCGCGGGGCGTTGCCCAAGGTGTATGACGCCATCAAGATGGACAGCCCGCCCCTCACCTTCGAGGTGCAGCAGCAGATGGGCGACGGCATCGTGCGGACCATCGCCATGGGTTCCACCGACGGCCTCAAGCGCGGCCTGACCGTGAAGAACACCGGCGCGCCCATCAACGTGCCGGTGGGCAAGGCCACCCTGGGCCGCATCATGAACGTGCTGGGCGAGCCGGTGGACGAGGCCGGTCCGGTCAATGCCGAAGCCACCGCCCCGATTCACCGCAAGGCCCCGGCCTACGCCGACCAGGCCGCCGCCGTGGAGATCCTGGAAACCGGCATCAAGGTGATCGACCTGATCATGCCGATCGCCAAGGGCGGCAAGGTCGGTCTGTTCGGTGGCGCCGGCGTGGGCAAGACCGTGACCCTGATGGAGCTGATCCGGAACATCGCGGTCGAGCACAGCGGCTACTCGGTGTTCGCCGGCGTGGGCGAGCGCACCCGCGAGGGCAACGACTTCTACCACGAGATGAAGGAAGGCGGCGTGCTGGACAAGGTCGCCCTGGTCTACGGCCAGATGAACGAGCCGCCGGGCAACCGTCTGCGCGTCGCGCTGACCGGCCTGACCATGGCCGAGCACTTCCGTGACGAGGGCCGCGACGTGCTGTTCTTCGTCGACAACATCTACCGTTACACCCTGGCCGGTACCGAGGTGTCCGCCCTCTTGGGCCGGATGCCGTCCGCCGTGGGCTACCAGCCCACCCTGGCCGACGAGATGGGCCGCCTGCAGGAGCGCATCACCTCCACCCGCACCGGCTCGATCACCTCGTTCCAGGCCGTGTACGTGCCGGCGGACGACCTGACCGACCCGTCGCCGGCCACCACCTTCGCCCACCTGGACGCCACCCTGGTGCTGTCGCGTCAGGTGGCCGAGCTGGGTATCTACCCCGCGGTGGACCCGCTCGACTCCACCTCGCGTCAGCTCGACCCGCTGGTGGTGGGCGAGGAGCACTACACGGTGGCGCGTTCGGTTCAGGCCACTCTGCAGCGCTACAAGGAACTGCGCGACATCATCGCCATTCTGGGCATGGACGAATTGTCGCCCGAGGACAAGCTGGTCGTGTCGCGCGCCCGGAAGATTCAGCGTTTCCTGTCGCAGCCCTTCTTCGTGGCCGAGGCCTTCACCGGCGCACCGGGCAAGTACGTGTCGCTCAAGGACACCATCGCCGGCTTCAAGGCGATCGTGGCCGGCGAATACGACCACCTGCCCGAGCAGGCCTTCTACATGGTCGGCACCATCGACGAGGCGGTCGAAAAGGCCAAGACCCTTCAGTAAGGAAACGCCGTTATGGCCATGACTATTCATGTCGACATCGTGAGCGCGGAGGCGTCGATCTACGCCGGCTCGGCCGAGTACGTGATCGTGCCGGGCGAGATGGGGGAGGTGGGCATCCACCCCCGCCACGCGCCGATGCTCACCCGCATCAAGCCGGGCTCGGTCCGCATCAAGAAGCCGCAGGAAGATACCGAGGATCTGATCTTCGTCTCGGGCGGCATCCTCGAGGTGCAGCCGCACGTGGTCACCATCCTGTCCGATACCGCCGTGCGCGGTGCCGATCTGGATGAGGCCCGGGCCCAGGAGGCCAAGCAGCGCGCGGAAGAGGCGATGAGGAATCGCACCTCCGCCATGGAATACGCCCAGGCCGAGGCCGAGCTGGCGATGGCCGTGGCCCAGCTGCAGGCGATCGAAAAGCTGCGGCGGCGCAAGGTTTGAGCGCCGCGCGCAACAGGCAAAGGCAGCCCGCGGGCTGCCTTTTTTCATGGCGCAGGCCACGCCGCGCAGGCGATTTGTTTATACTTCTGGCCCAAGCCGCCGCCTTGCGCGGCCCCGACTAAGCTATGAGCGCACCCCTCAACGTCGTCATTCTCGCCGCCGGCAAAGGCACCCGGATGCATTCCGACCTGCCCAAGGTGCTGCATACCCTGGCCGGCCGTCCCCTGATCGGGCACGTCCTGGCGGCGGCCGACGCCCTCGACCCGGCGCGCATCTGTGTGGTCTACGGCCATGGCGGCGATGTCCTGCCCCAGGCGGTCGGTCGCGAGGATCTGGTCTGGGTGCGCCAGGAACCCCAGCTGGGCACCGGCCACGCCGTGCAGCAGGCCATGCCCCGGCTCGACCCCGCGGCCGTCGTGCTGATTTTGTACGGCGACGTGCCCCTGATCCGGAGCGAGACCCTGCAGGAAATGGTGACCCTGGCCCAGGGCGGCGCGGTCGCCCTGCTCACGGTGCGCCTGGCCAACCCGGCCGGTTATGGCCGCATCGTGCGCGATGCGCAGGGCAGGGTCGAGCGCATCGTCGAACACAAGGACGCCAGTGCCGAGGAGCTGGCGCTGCACGAGGTCAACACCGGCATCATGGCCCTGCCGGCGCGCCAGCTCGGCCAATGGCTGGCGCGTCTGTCCAACGCCAATGCCCAGGGCGAGTATTATCTGACCGATGTCATCGCCATGGCCGCGGCCGAGCAGGTGCCCATCCTGCCTTGTCATCCCGCCGCGGTATGGGAGGTGCTCGGCGTCAACAGCCGGGCCCAGCTGGCCGAACTGGAGCGCACCCACCAGCACAATCTGGCCGAGGCGCTGCTGGCCCAGGGCGTGACCCTGCTCGATCCCAAACGTCTCGACATCCGCGGCGAGCTGGCCTGCGGCCGCGACGTGATCATCGACATCAACTGCCTGTTCGAGGGCCGGGTGAGCCTGGCCGACGGCGTCAGGGTCGGCGCCCACTGCGTGCTGAAGAACGTCGAGGTCGAGGCCGGGGTCGAGATCCTGCCCTTCACCCACATCGAGGGCGCCCGCCTCGGCGCCGGCAGCCGGATCGGGCCCTATGCGCGCATCCGGCCCGGCACCGAACTGGCCGAAGCGACCCACATCGGCAACTTCGTCGAAATCAAGAACAGCCGGATCGGCCACCACTCCAAGGTCAACCACCTGTCCTACGTCGGCGATGCCACGGTGGGCGGCAAGGTCAACATCGGCGCCGGCAGCATCACCGCCAATTACGACGGCGCCAACAAGCACCACACCGAAATCGGGGATGACGCCTCGATCGGCTCCAATTGCGTGCTGGTGGCACCGGTGCGGGTCGGTGCGGCGGCCACCATCGGCGCCGGCTCGGTCATCAGCAAGGACGCGCCGGCCGGCGAGCTCACCGTGGCGCGCGCCCGTGCCGTGACCATCCCCGGCTGGAAGCGGCCGGTGAAAAAGCAGAAAGAGGGCAACTGATATGTGCGGCATCGTCGGCGCCATCGCGCAGCGCAATGTGGTGCCCCTGCTGATCGACGGCCTGCAGCGCCTGGAATACCGCGGCTACGACTCGGCCGGCATCGCCGTGATCGACGGCCAGATCAAGCGGGTGCGCCGGGTCGGCCGGGTGAGCGAGATCCAGAACGCCGCCGCGGCGGAAGGTCTCTCCGGCCAGATCGGCATCGGCCACACCCGCTGGGCCACCCACGGCGGCGTGACCGAGCCCAATGCCCACCCGCACGTCTCGGGCGGCCTGATCGCCGTGGTGCACAACGGCATCATCGAGAACCATGAAAGCATCCGGGCCGAGCTCAAGCAGGCTGGCTATGTCTTCGAGTCGCAGACCGACACCGAGGTGATCGCCCACCTCGTGCATCAGCACTACCTGGCCAGGCGCGATTTGTTCGCCGCCGTGGAGGCCGCGGTGCGCGAACTGGTGGGGGCCTATGCCATCGCCGTGGTCGCCCTCGATGCGCCGGATCTGATGGTCTGCGCCCGCATGGGCTGCCCCCTGCTGATCGGCCGCGGCGAGGGCGAGAATCTGGTCGCCTCCGACGTCTCCGCCGTGCTCTCCAGCACCCGCCGGGTGATCTATCTGGAAGAGGGCGACGTGGCGGCGGTGCGGCGCGACGGCATCCTCATCCACGACCAGAACGGCAACCCGGTCGAGCGGCGCGAGCACGTGAGCGACGTCTCCATCGCCTCGCTCGAGCTCGGCCCCTACAGCCACTTCATGCAGAAGGAGATCCACGAGCAGCCGCGTGCCCTGGCCGACACCATCGAGGCCGTGCTCGACGAAGGCTTCAGCCCGGCGCTGTTCGGCGAAGGCGCCGCCAGTGTGCTGGAACAGGTCGAGGGGGTGCAGATCCTGGCCTGCGGCACCAGTTTCTATGCCGGATCGGTCGCGCGCTACTGGATCGAGGCCATCGCCGGCCTGCCCTGTCAGGTCGAGATCGCCAGCGAATACCGATATCGCCCGGTGGTGGCCAATCCCAGGCATCTCGTGGTCACCATCTCGCAGTCGGGCGAGACCCTGGATACCCTGGAGGCCCTCAAATACGCCAAGAGCCTGGGCCACGAGCACACCCTGGCCATCTGCAACGTGCAGGAGAGCGCCATTCCCCGCGCCTCGCGCCTGGTGTTCTATACCCGGGCCGGGGCCGAGATCGGCGTGGCCTCGACCAAGGCCTTCACCACCCAGCTGGTCGCCCTGTTCATCCTGGCGGTGACCCTGGCCCGGCAGCGCGGCCGGCTTGACGACGAGCAGGCCGCCGCCTATCTCGATGCGCTGCGCCATCTGCCGGGCAGCGTTCAGCACGCCCTCAACCTGGAACCGCAGATCGCCGGCTGGGCCGAGCGCTTCGGCGCCAAGCAGCACGCCCTGTTCCTCGGGCGCGGCCTGCATTACCCGATCGCGCTCGAGGGCGCCCTCAAGCTCAAGGAAATCTCGTATATTCACGCCGAGGCCTATCCGGCCGGCGAGCTCAAGCACGGGCCGCTGGCGCTGGTCGACGCCGACATGCCGGTGGTGGTGATCGCGCCGAACGACAGCCTGCTGGAGAAGGTGAAGTCGAACATGCAGGAGGTGCGGGCGCGCGGCGGCGAGCTGTTCGTGTTCGCCGATCTCGACAGCCACTTCACCGATTCCGAGGGCGTGCACGTCATCCGCACGCCGCGCCATGTCGGCGTGCTGTCGCCCGTGGTGCATGCCATTCCGGTGCAGCTGTTGGCGTATCATGCAGCCTTGGTGAAGGGCACTGACGTTGATAAGCCGAGAAATTTGGCGAAATCGGTCACCGTCGAATAAAACTTAAGGAGACACCATGGCAGTCGTTGCGGTCTTCAATCAAAAAGGCGGGGTGGGCAAGACCACGACCACCCTCAACGTGGCAGCAGCCCTGCTGATGCTGGAGCGCCAGCCGATCCTGATCGACCTCGACCCGCAAGCCCATTTGAGCCTGGCCCTGGGGCTCAAGAGCCTGCCGGGCGACGTCTGCGCCTCGGCCTATTTCCTGCACGACAAGCCCTTGGCCCAACTGGTGCGGCAACTGCCGGGCGGGCTGCGCATCATCCCGGGCCACCCGGACCTGGCCAAGGTCGATTCCATGCTGGGGGGCGTCAAGGGGGTGGCAGCCAAACTGCGCACCGGCCTGAATCAGCTGGGTGGCGGCAACAGCCCGGTGCTGATGGACTGCGCACCGGCCCTCTCGGTGCTCACCCTGAACGCGCTGTTCGCCGCCGACCGGGTGCTGATTCCGGTGACTTCGGATTTCCTCGCCATGCAGGGCCTGCACCGCACCGAGATCGCCCTGCGCGTGCTGGAAAAGCCGCTCGGCCGCCCGATCGAGCGGCGCATGGTGGTCACCCGCTATGCCGAGGACAAACCGCAGTGCCGCGAGGCCCTGGCCACCCTGAAACAACGTTACCAGCACGAGCTGACCGAGGCCAAGATCGCCGACGACCTGGCCCTGGCCGAAAGCCCGGCCCACGGCATGGACATCTTCGCCTACGCCGCCGATTCCACCGGCGCCCATGATTACCGGGTGCTGACCATGGAGCTTTTGTCCAAGGGCTTCTTCGAGTAAATCGCTGGGGACCTGCCGTCTGGCAGGCCCTTGTCTAGCCGCGCCCGCCCAGCCGCCCGATCGTCGCCCGCATCCACCACACCATCATGAGGCCCGGCACGGCGGCCAGGGTGGAGAACACGAAAAACATGGGCCAGCCGATGGCTTCGGACAGCACGCCGGACAGGGGGCTGACGTAGATGCGGCCAACCGCCGCCAGGGCCGAGAGCAGGGCGTAATGGGTGGCAGTGAACTGATGGTTGCACAGGCCCATCAAGAGCGCGACGAAGGCGGCGGTGCCCATGCCGCTGGACACATTTTCAAAGGCGATGGCCGCCAGCAACAGGCCGTCGATCTCGCTCGCCGCATCCAGCGCGACAAAGCCCAGATCGAACGGCGGCAGGGTGAAGCTGCCCCAAGCCCCCTTGCCCGACACCGCCAACAGCCAGAAGCCCAGGTTGGACACCAGCTGCAGAATGCCGAAGGCAAGCAGCGCCTGGTACAGGTTGATGCGCAGCATCAGCGCGCCGGCGGCCAGCGCGCCGGCGATGGTGAGCCAGATGCCGATCACCTTGTTGACGATGCCGACCTCGGACTGCAAAAAGCCCATGCCCTTGATCAGGAAGGGCGTAGTCAGGGTGCCGGCGAAGGCATCGCCCAGCTTGTAGAGCACGATCAGGGCAAGGAAGGCCCAGGCGGCCGGCTGGCTGAAGAAGCTGTCGAGCGAGCGGTTCAGGGTCTCGAAGCCGACCCGGCGTGCGGCCCAATACGCCAGGGGCAGGGCGGTGGCAATGCCGGCCAGGATGAACAGCAGCTGGATCCACTTGTTGGGGTCTTGCGGATCGAGGCCGAGCAGGCTGAGCAGGCCGCGCGCGAGGAACCAGCCCGCCACCACGCCGGCGACCATGGCGCCAAAGCCGGCCAGCTCCTTTTTCGGGTTGGAGGCGAGCGGTTTCGAGGCACTGCTCACCCGGGGCAGGGTAAGCAGGGACACCCCGGCCGCCGCCAGCATGATGCCGGCCATCACCAGGTACACCTTGGACCAGCTGCCCCACTGCTCGGCCCAGATCAGGGCGACGCCGCCGGCCAGGATCATGGCCAGGCGATAGCCGAAGACCGAGAGCGAACCGCCCAGGCCGCGCTCGCGCGGATCCAGCACGTCGGTGCGATAGGCATCACACACCACATCCTGCGAGGCGGAAAGGAAGGCGATGAGCAGGGCCGCCAGGGCGAACAGGCCGGGCGCGGCGCTGGGCGACAGGCTGGCCATCCAGGCCAGGGCCGCGGCCAGGCTGAGCTGGGTCAGCACCAGCCAGCCACGCCGGCGGCCCAGGAGCGGCGGCTCGAAGCGGTCCATCAGCGGTGCCCAGAGGAACTTGAAGGTGTAGGGCACGCCGACCAGACCGAGAAAACCGATGGTGGCGATGTCGACGCCGTCGACCGAAAGCCAGGCCTGCATGGCCTGGCCGGTGAGCGACAAAGGCAGGCCGGAGGCGAAGCCGAGGAACAGCACGGCGGCCAGACGGTGAAAGGCGGCGAGGGACTGGGGCATCAGAGCTCGGCGGCGTAGTCGACGAGCAAGGGGGCGTGGTCGGAAAAGCGCTCGGCCTTGTACACCGAGGCGCGCACGGCCTTGGCCGCGATGCCCGGGGTGGCGATCTGGTAGTCGATGCGCCAGCCGACGTTCTTGGCCCAGGCCTGGCCGCGGTTGCTCCACCAGGTGTAGGCCTCGCCCTCGGCCTCGGGATAGAGCCGGCGGTAGACGTCGACATAACCCAGCTGATCGAACACCTTGCCGATCCAGGCCCGCTCCTCGGGCAAAAAGCCCGAGTTCTTGAGGTTGCCCTTCCAGTTCTTGAGATCGATCTCCTTGTGGGCGATGTTCCAGTCGCCGCAGAGGATCACCTCGCGCCCGGATTGCCGCAGCCGTTCCAGGTGCGGCCAGAAGCGCGCCATGAAGCTGAACTTCACCGCCTGGCGTTCCTCGGAGCTGGAACCGGAGGGCAGATAGACCGAAACGATCGAGATATCACCGAACACCGCCTCGATGTAGCGGCCTTCCGCATCGATGTCCGGGATGCCCAGCCCTTCGATGATCTGATCCGGCTGGCGTTTGCAGTACAGGCCGACCCCGCTGTAACCCTTTTTCTCGGCATAGTGAAAGTAGCCGTAATAACCCGCCGGGTTGAGCATGGCACGGGTCATGTCGCCGACCTGGGCCTTGAGTTCCTGGACGCAGACGACGTCGGCATTCTGCTGCGGCAGCCAGTCGAAAAAGCCCTTGCGCGCGGCCGAGCGGATGCCGTTCAGATTGGCGGTTACAATTCGCATATCAAATTTTCAACCGCAAAGGACGCGCAGACCGCAAAGAAATTCGATTTTTTGGATAGTGGCAACTGAATTGCCTCGACAGCCAAACTGTTTTTCTTTGTGTCCTTCGCGCCCTTCGCGGTAAATGGTTTTTCAGGACCCCAATATGCAGGACTACAAAAAAGACTTCATCGAATTCGCCATCGCCCAGCAGGTGCTGCTGTTCGGCGAGTTCAAAACCAAGGCCGGGCGCCTCTCGCCCTATTTCTTCAATGCCGGCCTGTTCAACGACGGCGTGGCCTTAAAGCGCCTGGGCGAATTCTACGCGAAAGCCATCCTCGATTCCGGCGTCGCCTTCGACGGCCTGTTCGGCCCGGCCTACAAGGGCATCCCGCTGGTGGCCACCAGCGCGGTGGCCCTGGCCGGCATGGGCCGCAACGTGCCGTTCTCGTTCAACCGGAAGGAGGCCAAGGACCACGGCGAGGGCGGCAGCATCGTCGGCGCGCCGCTCAAGGGCCGCATGCTCATCGTCGACGACGTGATCTCGGCCGGCACCTCGGTGCGCGAATCGGTGCAACTGATCCGGGCGGCGGGCGCCACGCCCTGTGGCGTGGCCATTGCGCTCGACCGCATGGAGCGGGGACAGGGCGAGTTGTCGGCGGTGCAGGAAGTCGAGCAGCAGCACGGCCTGCCGGTGATCAGCATCGTCAACCTGGACGACCTGATGGCCTATCTGGCCGACAAGCCCGAATGGCAGGCCACCCTGGCTGCGATCCGCACCTATCGGGCGCAATACGGCGTGCACTGAGCCCGGCTCAGGCGCATTTGGTGAGGGGCTCGGGCCGGTGCAGGCCGTAGCCCTGGGCATAATCGACGCCGAGTTCGCGCAGCTGGTCACGAATCGCCTCGGTCTCGACGAATTCCGCAATGGTCTTCAGGCCCACTACATGGCCGACCCGATTGATGGAATCGACGATGGCGCGGTCGAGCGGGTCGTTGACAATATCGCGCACGAAGGCGCCGTCGATCTTCAGGTAATCGACCGGAATGGTCTTAAGGTAAGAGAAGGAGCTCAGGCCGGCGCCGAAATCGTCCAGGGCGAACTGACAACCTTCTTCCCGGATGCCCTGCATGAAGCTGAGTGCGCGGCTCAGGTTGCCGATCGCCGCGGTCTCGGTGATCTCGAAACAGAGCTGCGCGGGGGCCACGCCCGAGTCGCGCAGCTGCTGCCGCAGGAAGTCATAGAAATCGTCGTCGTTCAGGGTGACGCCCGAGATGTTGATGAAAAAGCCCTGACTGCCGTCGATTTTCCCGGCCTGGGTCTTGAGGAATTCGAGCAGGGTGCGCACGACCCAGCGGTCGATCGCCGGCGCCAGGTTGTAGCGCTCGGCCGCCGGCAGGAACACGCCGGGACTGATCAGCTGGTCACGCTCGTCGCGCATGCGCAGCAGCATCTCGCAGCACCTGCCCGCCCCACCCTGCTGCAGGGGCACGATGTTCTGCCGGTGCAGCACGAAGCGGTCGTTCTCCAGGGCCCAGCGGATGCGGGACACCCAGTGCATCTCGCCGCGCCGGCGCTGCAGCTCGACGTCCTCGTCCTTGTAGATGTGAATGCGGTTGCGCCCGCCGTCCTTGGCGGCGTAGCAGGCGATATCGGCATTGCGCAGCAGGTCGTCGACGCTCGGGTTGTGCGCGGTGATCGCCGCCAGGCCGATGCTGCCGCCCACGCTGAAGGTCTTGCCGCCCCAGCTGAAGCGAAAGGCGTTGATCGCCTGCAGCAGTTTTTCCGCGATCTGCACCGCCTGGTCGATCGGGCAGTTCTCCAGCAGCAGGCCGAATTCATCGCCGCCCAAGCGGGCCAGGGTGTCGCTCTCGCGCACGTGGTCCTGCAGCACCAGGGCGAGCTGCTTGAGCAGCTCGTCGCCGGCGACGTGGCCACAGGTGTCGTTCACCACCTTGAACTGATCAAGGTCGAGATAGAGCAGGGCGTGCTCGGAATTCCAGTCCTTGGCATTGCGCAGGGCCATGGTCAGGCGCTGCTCGAAGCGGTGGCGGTTGATCAGGCCGGTGAGCGAATCGTGGTAGGCCAGATGATGAATGGTCTCCTCGGCCTTGCGATGCTGATGGCGCACCTCGGCCTCGCGCAACTCGCGCTCGATCGCGGGCGCCAGCCGGGCGAGATTGCCTTTCATGATGTAGTCGCTGGCACCGGCCTTCATCGCGCTCACCGCGACATCCTCGCCGATGGTGCCGGAGACGATGATCACCGGGATGTCCAGACCGGACTCGCGCACCAGGCGCAAAGCGGCGTCGGAACCGAAGCCTGGCAGATTGTGGTCGGTGATGATGACGTCCCATTCGGGCGACCGCAGGGCCAGCTCGAGCGCTTCCGGGGTGTCCACCCGATGCATGATCGGGGCATAGCCGCTGCGCTTGAGCTCGCGCTGCAGGAGCAGGGCGTCGTCTTCGGAATCCTCAACCAGGAGCACGCGCAGGATCTTGTCCATGTCAGGCGGCCGGCGCAGGTGGCGGGGGCTCGTTCAGGCTCAGCCAATAATGCGCGACCTCGCCCAACATCTGGGTGAATTCGTTGAAATCGACCGGCTTGCGGATGTAGCTGTTGGCGTGCAGGGCATAGCTGGTATGCAGATCGCGGTATTCGTTCGAGGTGGTCAAGATCACCACCGGCTGGGTGTGGGTGCGCGGGTCGGCGCGCAAGCGGCGCAAGACTTCGAGCCCGTCGATCTTGGGCAGCTTGAGATCGAGCAGCACCACCGGCGGCGCCTTGCGCAGGTCGCGCCCGGCGAAGCGGCCGGTGCCGAACAGATAATCCAGCGCCTCCACCCCGTCGCGCGCCACCACCACCTCGTTCGGAATGTGGTTCTTCTTCAGCGCGCGCAGGGCCAGGGCCTCGTCGTCCGGGTTGTCCTCCACCAGCAAAACCGGTGCCTGGTTCGCCATCACTCTTCCTTCCATTGCGGCGGGGCCTCGTTCAGGACCAGCCAGTACAGGCCGATGCGGCGCACGGCCTCCATGAAGGCCTCGAACTCCACCGGCTTGCGGATGTAGCTGTTGGCCTGCAAGGCATAACCGCTGACCAGATCATGCTCCTCATTGGAGGTGGTCAGAATCACCACCGGCAGCTGACGGGTGCGCGCATCGGCGCGGATGCGCTGCAGCACCTGCAGGCCGTCGAGCTTGGGCAGTTTGAGGTCGAGCAGGACAAGCTGTGGCTGTTCCTGGGTATCGCGCCCGGCGTAGCGGCCGGTGCCGAACAGGTAATCCAGGGCCTCCGCCCCGTCGCGCGCCACCACCACCTCGTTCAACAGATGGTTCTTCCTCAAGGCGCGCAGGGTCAATGCCTCGTCGTCCGGGTTGTCCTCGACCAGCAGAATGCTCTTGTGCAGGGGGATCAATGTCACCCTCCTTCTGTCGCTCGGCTCACTGCTCCCACCAGGCTGCCCCGATCAAGCGAGGTCTGTTACAAGCATCATAAACAATACGGCTGCGGAAGTCTGCAACAGGCGCGTCAGCTTGCCGGCTCGTTCGGTACTGCTTGGCCGGCCGGCCGCTTGGCCTGCCAGGTGCCCTGGGGTGGCAGCGTGAAATAGAAGGTTGCGCCCTGGCCCGGCGCGGCCTCGGCCCAGATGCGGCCGCCATGGCGGTGGATGATGCGCCGCACCGTGGCCAGGCCGATGCCGGTGCCCTCGAACTCGCTCGGATGGTGCAGGCGCTGGAAGGCGCCGAACAGCTTGTCGGCATAGGCCATGTCGAAACCGGCGCCGTTGTCGCGCACGAA
>DDKN01000121.1:1538-13294 GCA_002339725.1 Thiobacillus sp. UBA2597 | reverse complement strand
GGTAAATAAATGCTGTCGGTATGTATATTGCCGTTGGCCGGGGGCGCCCGGCAGCGGGCATACTTTCTTTGCTCGTCAAAGAAAGTAGCCAAAGAAAGCACGCCCCGCTTCCGCCGAAACCCCGGTGCCGCTGGCGTCATGCAGGCGGCTCGCCAACTCGCCCTTCGGGCTCAGACAAACTCGCCGGCCTTCGGCTTCCCTGCATGACGCCAGCGTCACCGGCGGCGTCAGAGGGGGTGGGCAATTAACGCTCTGAATTCCCGCAGGCGGAAATGCTATTTTTCGAGAGAGAGTCGGCGCATCGCGCCGACTCTCTGGTTTTGGTCTTTGGGTTGTGCTTGTCCATCCCCTCTGAGCCGCCGATCTTGAACCAAATGATTGGGGGCAATCGGCGAGCACTGTCTGAGCCCGAAGGGCGAGTTGCGCAGCCGCCCAATCATTTGGTTCAAGATCGGGAAGCCGAAGGCCGGCGAAGCGGGGCGTGCTTTAGTTCCGGCATAACGCCCGCATGTGCGGGCATTAGCCTGCACTGAAACTTCGTTTTCTTTGGTCACTTTCTTTGCACGAGCAAAGAAAGTGACGCGCTGCCGGGCGCCCCCGGCCAACTGCGTAACGCATAACGAATGCCCTGGAAATTTGGATAGCGGTTGCGAGACGGTAACCCAAACCCTACCTCCTCTCCCAAAGGGCGGAAGGGTATTACAGCAACACCCGCTCGATCCCGCCCTGATTGACCCGCTCGACAAACCCCTGCAGCCATGCCTCGCCGAACCGATGCCGCGCCATCTCGATGATGAGGTAGTCGGCCTCGACCCCGGCCTCGGCCTCGTAACGCGACAGGCCTTGCAGGCAGGACGGGCAGGCGGTAAGCAGTTTGACCGGCGCATCGCCGCTCGCGCGCAGCTCGCCGGCGACGCGCTGGATCTCCTCGGCCTTGCGGAAGCGGACCTGGGTGGCGATGTCGGGGCGGGCGGCGGCGAAGCTGCCGGCCTCGCCGCAGCAGCGTTCCGACAGCTTCACCTCGGTGCCAAGCAGGGTCTTGGCCGTGGCGATGGGATTGTGCTGCTTCATCGGGCTGTGGCAGGGGTCGTGGAACATGTACTTGATGCCGCTCACGCCTTCCAGCTTGACCCCCTTCTCCAGCATGAACTCATGGATGTCGAGCAGGCGGCAGCCGGGGAAGATCTTCTCGAACTGGTAGTCCTTCAACTGGTCGAGACAGGTGCCGCAGGAGACGATCACCGTCTTGATGTCGAGGTAGTTCAGGGTGTTGGCCACGCGGTGGAACAGCACCCGGTTGGCGGTGGTGATGGCCTCGCCCTGGTCGCGCCGGCCGCTCGCGGTCTGCGGGTAGCCGCAGCAGAGCTGGCCTGGCGGCAGCACGGTCTGCACGCCAAGCTCGTACAGCCAGGTCAGGGTGGCGAGTCCCACTTGCGAGAACAGACGCTCGGAGCCGCAGCCGGGGAAGTAGAACACCGCCTCGCTGTCTTCGCCCACCTTGGCCGGGTCGCGCAGGATGGGCACCACCTTGGGGTCGGTCAGGCCGAGCAGGGCGCGCGCGGTCTTGCTTGGCAGCTTGTCGGGCAGCGGCCGGTTGAGGAAGTGGATGACCTGGGCCACCGGCCTGGCCTGGCCAACCGAGGCCGGCGGCTGGCGCAGGTCGGCGCGGCCGAGGCCGAGCCGCCTGACCACGGCATGGCCCAGGCGCTGGGCCTTGTAGCCCCATTCGATGGCGGCCTTGCGGGTGAAGTCGATCACCCGGTCGGAGGTGGCGTTGAGGAAGAACAGGGCCAGGGCCGAGCCGGGACTGAAGCGCTTCTTGCCCTGCTCGCGCAGGAAATTGCGCATGGCGACCGAGACGTCGCCGAAGTCGATGTCGACCGGGCAGGGGTTCTTGCACTTGTGGCAGACCGTGCAGTGGTCGGCCACGTCGTTGAACTCGTCGAAATGCTTGAGCGAGATGCCGCGCCGGGTCTGCTCTTCGTAGAGGAAGGCCTCGATCAGGAGCGAGGTGCCGAGGATCTTGTTGCGCGGGGAATAGAGCAGGTTGGCGCGCGGCACGTGGGTGTTGCACACCGGCTTGCACTTGCCGCAGCGCAGGCAGTCCTTGATCGAGTCGGCAATGGCGCCGATCTCCGACTGCTCCATGATCAGCGATTCCAGTTCGAGCAGGGAGAACGACGGCGTGTAGGCGTTGGAAAGGTCGGCGCCGCGCGCCAGCTTGCCGGCATTGAAGCGGCCTGCGGGGTCGACCTTCTGCTTGTAGGCGGCGAAGGCGGACAGCGCCTCGTCGCTGAGGAACTCGAGCTTGGTGATGCCGATGCCGTGTTCGCCGGAGATGACGCCGCCCAGATCGACCGCCAACTGCATGATGCGGTGCACCGCCTGGTTGGCGGTTTGCAGCATGGCATAGTCGTCGGAGTTGACCGGGATGTTGGTGTGCACGTTGCCGTCGCCGGCATGCATGTGCAGGGCGACGAAGACCCGGCCCTTGAGGACGCGCTGGTGGATGGCCTCGCACCCGGCCAGCACCGGCGCGTATTCGCGGCCCATGAAGATCTGGCGCAATTCGTTGCGCACCTCGCGCTTCCAGGAGACGCGCTCCTCCTTGAGCTGCAGGCGGCGGAACACGGCGTCGTCGGCCAGCCGATCGAGCAGGCCCTGCCAGCGCGCGCGCACGCCCTCGATCAGGTCCAGCGCGCGGCGGCGCCGCTCTTCGGTCAGGGCGGGGTCGGCCCCGGTCTCCTCGTCTTCCGCCAAGGGCAGGGGCCCGCGCAGGAAGGGCTCCAGGGCATCGAGCAGGGCCAGCTTGTTCTTGATCGACAGCTCGATGTTGATGCGCTCGACGCCGTCGGTGTAGTCGGCCATGCGGTCGAGCGGGATGACCACGTCCTCGTTGATCTTGAAGGCGTTGGTGTGGGCGGCGATGGCGGCGGTGCGGGCGCGGTCGAGCCAGAACTTGCGCCGGCTCTCGGCGCTGACCGCGATAAAGCCCTCGCCGCCGCGGGCGTTGGCGATCTGCACGATGCGGCTGGCGGCCTCGGCCACCGCGGCCTCGTTGTCACCCACCAGGTCGGCCAGCAGCACCATGTTGGGCCGGCCGGGCCGGTTGGCCTTGGTGGCATAGCCCACCGCCTTCACATAGCGGGCATCCAGGTGCTCCAGGCCGGCCAGCAGCACGCCGCCGGGCCTGCCATCGAGGTGCTGTTTGATCTCGACGATGGCGGGCACCGCCTCGTGCGCGGTGCCGAAGAATTCCAGGCAGACGGTGCGGGCATGGCTTGGCATGCGGTGCAGGACGAAGGTCGCCTCGGTGATCAGGCCGTCGCAGCCTTCCTTCTGGATGCCGGGCAGGCCGGCCAGGAATTTGTCGGTGACGTCCTTGCCCAGCCCCTGTTTGCGGAAACGCCGGCCCGGGATTTCCAGGATCTCGGGGGCGCCCTTGGGCCGGCCGGCGGCATCGAAGCGGTGCAGCTCGAAGCGGGCGGTCTCGACGTCGTGGATCTTGCCCAGGTTGTGGTCGAGCCGGACCACCTCCAGCCATTCGGCCTGCGGCGTCACCATCTTCCAGGACACCAGGTTGTCCACCGCCGTGCCCCAGAGCACGGCCTTCTTGCCGCCGGCGTTCATGGCCACGTTGCCGCCGATGCAGGAGGCGTCGGCCGAGGTCGGATCGACCGCGAACACCAGGCCGGCGCGCTCGGCCGCCTCCATCACCCGGCGCGTGACCACGCCGGCACCGCAGGTGATCACTGCCGTGGCCTGACTGTGACCGGGCAGCACGCGGTATTCCACCGGCGACAGCCGGTCGAATTTTTCGGTGTTGATCACGGCCGAGCGGCGCGTGAGCGGCACCGCGCCGCCGGTGTAGCCGGTGCCGCCACCGCGCGGGATCACGGTGAAGTCGAGTTCGGCCAGCTCGCGCACCAGGTCCGGCACTTCTTCGGCCGTGTCCGGCGTCAGCACCACGAAGGGATATTCCACGCGCCAGTCGGTGGCGTCGGTGACGTGGGAGACCCGACTCAAGCCGTCGAAGCCGATGTTGTCGCGTCGGGTGTGGCGGGCCAGGCGCCGGGTCAGTTCGCGCCGCAGGCGCGCGGTTTCGGCGAAGCCGGCCTCGAAGCGGTTGACCGCGTGGTGGGCCAGCTCGAGCACGCGGCCGACCTTGGCGTTACCCTGGCGCCGCTTTTCGATCTCATTCAGGCGGTGGCGCAGGGCGGCGATCAACAGCTCGCGCCGCTTGGGGTTGGCCAGCAGGTCATCTTCCAGATAGGGGTTGCGCGAGACCACCCAGATGTCGCCCAGCACCTCGAACAGCATCCGGGCCGAACGGCCGGTGCGGCGCTCGCCGCGCAGTTCCTCGATCAGGCTCCAGCCCTCGCTGCCGAGCAGGCGGCGGATGATCTCCCGGTCGGAGAAGGAGGTGTAGTTGTAGGGAATCTCGCGGATGCGTTCGGTCATGGCGTCAGTGCGAAACAGCACGATGCTCGGCTGCCGCGCCAGGCTTGCGGGGCATTGTAAAGCCGGGATTTTACTTGGCCGGCGTGGCTTTTATAACCCCGCGTCGGTTGTGGCCAGCGCGTCGAGCATGGCCTGGGCCAGGCCGGCTGCCGAGGCCGGGTTCTGGCCGGTGAACAGGCGCCGGTCGGCAACGACATGGGGCTGGCCGGGCGGCGCGAAGGAAAGCACGGCACCCAGCGCCTGCAGGCGGTCGGGCAATAGCCAGGGCAGGCGCTCGGCCAGGCCGGCCGCGCGTTCCTCCTCGGGCGAGAAGCAGGTCATACGGTAGCCGGCGAAGGGCCAGTGGCCGGCCGTGCGTGCCGGCAGCAGGCCGGCCGGGCCGTGGCAGATGGCGCCGATGAGACCGCCGGCCCCATGCAGGGCGGCCACCAGACGGCCGATGGCCGGGTCGTCGGCCAGGTCCACCACCGGGCCATGGCCGCCGGGCAGGAACAGGGCGGCGTAGGCGGCGTGATCGAGTGCGGCGGCCGCCAGGGGGGTGCGCCAATCGGGCAGGGCGGCGAGGGCGCTTTGCAGCCGGGCCGGGCGGCCGGGGTCGTCCCGGTGGAATTCGGGCGCCAGGCACAAGGCATCGAGTACCGCCGGCCGGCCGTTCGGGGTGGCGATGTCGACCCCATGACCGGCGGCGCGAAAGGCCTCCAGCGGCGGGATGAACTCCTGGGCCCAAAAGCCGGTGGCGATCTCGCGGCCATCCCTTAGGGGTAAGGCACGAGCCGAACTCAGTATAAAAAGGATGCGGGCCATGGCGGGGCCAAGGGTAAAATGGCGCGGTCGTTATTGATTGCCAGTCTACATGATCGGTCTACTCATCGTCGCCCACGGCACCCTGGGCGAGAGCCTTGTCGAATGCGCCACCTATGTGCTGGGCAGCCGGCCGGCCAAACTGTTGGCGCTCGACGTGCGCGACTGCTCCAACACCGACGAGATCCTCGCCGTGGCGAAGGCCCAGCTGGCCGAGCTGGACAGCGGCGATGGCGTGCTGGTCATGGCCGACATCTATGGCGCCACGCCCTGCAACATGCTGTGCAGCCTGATCCAGCCGGGCCGGGTCGAACTGGTGGCCGGGGTCAACCTGCCCATGCTGCTCAAGGTCCTCAACTATCGGCACGAGTCGCTGCCGGCCCTGGTCACGCGTGCCCTCAAGGGCGGCGGCGAAGGCATTTTCCATGTCACCCATTGCCATGCTTGAGCGCGAGGTCGAGATCGTCAACAAGCTGGGGCTGCATGCCCGCGCCTCGGCCAAGCTGACCAAACTGGCCGGCCAGTTTCAATCCGAGGTCTGGCTTTCGCGCGACAGCCGCCGGGTCAATGCCAAGAGCATCATGGGGGTCATGATGCTGGCCGCGGCCAAGGGCACCCGGCTCAAGCTGGAGGTGGCCGGCCCGGACGAGGCCGAGGCGGCCGACGCCCTGGTTGCGTTGATCGCAGACAAATTCGGCGAGGGGGAATGAGCATGGTGCAAGGCCAGGCGCCGCAAGCCGGCGGGCAAACGCAGCGGGCGGACACGCCCGGCGCCGCATGAGCTTCACCCTGCACGGCATCGGCGTCTCCGGCGGCTATGCCATCGGCCGCGCCCAGCTCTATTCCCATGCCCGGCTGGAGGTGCCGCATTATGTGCTGCGCGAGGAGCATGTGGCCGAGGAGGTGGCGCGCTTCGCCGAGGCGATCGAGCAGGTGCGGGCCGAGATGCTGGCCACGCGCGACCATATCCCGGAAGGGGCGCCGGCGGAACTGGCCGCCTTCCTCGATCTGCATCTGATGTTCCTCGACGACTCCCTGATCGCCGAGGTGCCCAAGCAGCTGATCCGGGACACCCGGTGCAATGCCGAATGGGCCCTGGCCCAGCAGACCGAGGCCCTGATCGGCCAGTTCGAGGCGATCGAGGATGCCTATCTGCGCGAGCGCAAGCACGACGTGCGCCAGGTGGCGGACAAGATCCTCAAGGCCCTGATGGGCCACCCGGGCCACGCCCCGCTCAAGGTGGCGGACGAACCCTCAGTGCTGGTCGCCCATGACCTGTCGCCCTCCGACATGGTGTTGTTCAAGCGCCAGAGCTTCGCCGCCTTCATCACCGATCTGGGCGGCACCACCTCGCACACTGCCATCCTCGCGCGCAGCCTGAACATCCCCTCGGTGATGGCGCTGCACAACGCGCGCGGCCTGATCAACGAAGGCGACATGCTGATCGTCGACGGCGTCAACGGCGTGGTGATCGTCGATCCCGACAGCACCATCCTCGAGGAATACCGGCTGCGCCACAACCAGTGGCGCCTGGAGCAGCAAAAGCTCAAGCGGCTCAAGACCAGCCCGTCGACCACGCTCGACGGCATCGAGGTGGAGCTTTTGGCCAACATCGACATGCCGCAGGACGTGCAGGAGGCGCTGGAGGAAAAGGCGGCCGGCATCGGCCTGTTCCGCAGCGAATTCCTGTTCCTGAACCGGGCCGACCTGCCGTCGGAGGAAGAGCAGTTCGAGGCCTACCGCCACGTGGTACAGGCGATGAAGGGACGGCCGGTGGTGATCCGCACCCTCGACGTCGGCGCCGACAAATCGCTGGCCTGGCTGCCCCAGGCCAGTGTCAACCCGGCTTTGGGCCTGCGTGCGATCCGGCTCTGCCTGTCCGAGCCGCAACTGTTCCTGACCCAGTTGCGCGCCATTTTGCGCGCCAGCCAGCATGGCCGGGCGCGCATCCTGCTGCCCATGTTGGCCAGCCTGGTCGAACTCGATCAGGCCCTGGCCCTGATCGAACAGGCCAAGGCCGGCCTGCGCCAGGAAGGCCATTTGTTCGACGAGACGATCCCGGTCGGCGGCATGATCGAGATCCCTGCCGCCGCCCTGGCGGCGGAGTGGTTTGCCAGGAAGCTCGACTTCCTGTCGATCGGCACCAATGATTTGATCCAGTACACCCTGGCGATCGACCGCACCGACGATACGGTGGCGCATCTGTACGACCCGCTGCATCCGGGCGTGATCCAGTTGATCCGGCATACCCTGGCGGTCGGCCGGCGCCTGAAGAAGCCGGTCTCGGTCTGTGGCGAGATGGCCGGCGATCCCAAGTTGACCCGGCTGCTGCTGGGCTTGGGTCTGCGCAGCTTTTCCATGCACCCGGCCCATCTGCTGCCGGTCAAGCAGCAGGTGCTGCGCAGCCATCTCGGCGAGATCGCGCCCCAGGTCGGCAAGCTGCTCAAGGCCGGGGAGCCCCGGCGCATCCAGACCCTGCTCGAGCGCCTGAACGGTTGACGTCTTGCCCGGCTACAGCACGTAGCGGGCGATCACCTGGTTGCCGTTGCCGGCATAACGCAGCTGACTGCACAGGCTGCGGATCAGGGCCAGGCCGCGCCCGTGCGGCAGTGCGGTCTGCTTGAGCAGGCTTTCCTCGTCCAGATAGCGGGTGTAGTCGAAACCGGGCCCGGTGTCGGATACCTTGATGTCGAGCACGCTTTCGTTGTCAGTGCTGTGCAGCCAGAAGCTCATGTCGATCCGGCCCTCGCTCAGCCGGGCCAGGCTTGCTTCCCGCTGCTGCATGTACAGCTCGAAGCCGCCGCCGGCCTTGAGGCTGGAATCGAGCCCGAGCAGACCGTGATCCAGCGCGTTGTTATAGAGCTCGGACAGGATGATGAAGAGCGACCCCTTGTGCGGCTTGAGCACAGGCACCTGGCAGATCAGATCGAGCAGGGCGGGCACCACGTCCAGGGACTTCAGCTCTTCGGCCCAGTAGGACACCGCCAAATGCCATTCGCCGCTGTGCACCAGATGGGACCGCTCGGGTTGGGCGGCGACCCGCGGCAGACTGCGCCGTTCGATCGGAATCCAGGCCAGCAGGCCGGAGATGTCGTCCAGGGCGGGCGCGCCGGCCAGATGGTTCTGCACCAGGGCCTGCAGACCGGCCAGGTGTTGCTCCCTGCCGGTGGCGGCGAACAGAGCCAGAATCCGGTCGCGCTCGATGCGGCGTCCTTCGGCGTTTTCCGCCTCCCACAGGCCGTCGGAGCAGATCAGCAGGTTGCAGTCTTCCTGATAGCCGATGGCCTCGATCTGTTCGGAAAAGGCCGCTGCGGGCAGTACCCCGAGCGGCGGGTGGCGCGAGCGCCATTCCTTCAACAGCGCGCCGTTTTCGGCGATCAGCAGGGCGCTCGGGTTGCCGCCGTTCCATACCTCGACGACCTGGTCGTTGACATTGATTGCCGCCAGGGTAGCGGCCACGAAACGGTCGGCCGGCAGGAACTCGCGCAGCTTGAGATTCATTTCGCGGGCGATGCTGGCGATCGGAAATCCCTTTTCGGTCATGCGGTAGAAGGCGCTGGCGATGGGAATGGCGGTCAGCGCCGCCGGCAGGCCGTGGCCGGTGGCGTCGGCCAGCAACAGGTGCAGGATGTTGTCCGGGGTGCGCGCGGCGCAGATCAGGTCACCGCTGAAGGTCTCCGCCGGGATGTTGAACTGGCTGACCAGGGTGTTGCGCAGGCCCTCGGTGTTGATCAGCCGGTCCATGATATGGCTGCCCAGCTCGGACTGCTGCTGGGCCATGGCGTGCCAGCGTTCCAGCTCGGTCGTATGCTGCAGGATCTGCTCCTGCATCTCGACCTGATGGGTGAAGTTCTGGATCTTGGCCTTGAGCAGCTGGATGTTGACCGGCTTGACCACATAGTCATCGGCGCCGGCCTCGAGCCCGCGCACGATGTCGCTGATGTCATCCAGCGCCGATAACAACAGGATCGGCACCCAGCGCTTGCCGGCGCGCAGGCGCTCGCGCAGCTCGCGCGTGGCGCTGATGCCGTCCATCACCGGCATCATCACGTCCATCAACACCAGATCGGGTTGCTCGGTCTCGAACAGCTCCAGGGCGCGCTGACCGTTTTCGGCCAGAAACGAGCGGTGGCCGAGCCGGTCGACCACCGATTGGACCAACTTGGCGTTGGCCAGGGTGTCGTCGACGACCAGGACCTTGAGCGGGCGCATCGTCGGCCCCGCTCAACCCTTCATGACGAAGATCTTGTCGAAGTTGGCGACGTCGAGTACCTGCTTCACCGTGCCCTGCATCCGGGTCAGGGACACGGTCTTGCCCATGCTTTCGGCCCGCTCGCGCAGAAGCAGCAGCATGCCCAGGGCCGAGCTGTCGAGGTAATCGACGCCGCCCAGGTCGATGACCACTTCGCGCGTCGCGGCGTCCTCCAGGGCCTGTTCATACGCGCTGCGGAAATCGCGATGGGTGTGAAAATCGAAACGGCCGTTCAAGGCCAGGGTGGTTTGGTTGTTGGCGGAATGCGTCGTGATTTGCATGGTAAGCCTCGTTCAAGCACTCAGAAAAAACGGATGCCACCGGCATGATAGCGCGCCTGGCCCGGGTTCAAGGCGTCAGCCACGCTGTGACAGCCGGTCCAGAATGCGCCCGGCGATGCTCTGCAGGGGCGCGACTTCGAGCACGGCGCCAATCTCGACCGCCGCCTTGGGCATGCCATAGACCACGCAGGTCGCCTCGTCCTGGGCAATGGTGTAGGCGCCGGCCTGGCGCATGGCGAGCATGCCGGCGGCGCCGTCCTTGCCCATGCCGGTGAGTATGACGGCGATGGCATTGTGGCCGGCGGCCTGGGCGGCGCTGTGAAACAAAACGTCGACCGAAGGGCGATGCCGGTTCACCGGCGCCGATTGCGACAACTCGACGTAGTAATTGGAACCGCTGCGGCGTACCAGCATGTGGGAGTGGCCGGGCGCCAGATAGGCGTGACCGGGCAGCAGGCGCTCGTTGTGCTCGCCTTCCTTCACCTTGAGGGCGGACAAGCTGTCCAGGCGCTGGGCGAAGGATTTGGTGAAGGCCTCGGGCATGTGCTGGGTCATCATGATGGGGGGCGAGTCCGCCGGCATCCGGGTCAGCACCTCCTTCAGGGCCTCGGTGCCGCCGGTCGAAGAGCCGATGAAGATCACCCGTTCGGTGTTGTGCAGCACCCGGCCGGCGATCGGTTGCGGGGCCGGGCTTGGGCGCTCCAGGCCGTGCCGCCGCACCCGGGCGCGCGCGGCGGCGCGGATGCGTCCGGCGATGTCCTCGGTCAACTCCTGCAGGCCTTCGCGCACGTCGAGCTTGGGCTTGGCGATGAAGTCGACCGCGCCCAGCTCCAAAGCCTTGAGCGTCACCGCGGAGCCCTGCTCGGTCAGGGTTGAGATCATCACCACCGGCATTGGGCGCAGGCGCATGAGTTTTTCCAGAAACGCCAGGCCGTCCATGCGCGGCATCTCGACATCCAGGGTGAGCACGTCGGGGTTGAGCTGCTTGATTAGCTCGCGCGCGGTCAGCGGGTCGGGCGCCTGCCCCACCACCTCCATGTCGGGCTGACTGTTGATCAGCTCCTTGAGCACGCTGCGGATCAGGGCCGAATCGTCGATGATCAAAACCTTGATTTTCGTCATGATGAACTGGGTCAGGCGGAAACAGGCATAAGCGGGTACGCAGGGTGCCGCATCAGAACAACTCCACGTCGCCGGCGATGGTGGACGACTTGAGCCGGCTGCCGTATTCCTGCTCGCGTTCGATGATGGTGTTGTTGTGCACGGTCTTCAGGGTCTTGACCAAAACCCGGCCACTGGCGGGAAAGAAATACACCTTGCGCGGATAAAGGCCACGCAGGTCTTGGGACACGACCCGGATCTTCTCGTTGGCGAGATAGTCGAGCACGAATTCGCTGTTGCTCTCACCCACGTTGACCGTGGTGAAGCCGCGCAGGACGGCGGCACCGCCGAACACCTTGGCCTCGAGCCGGCTGCGGTTGGCGCCCAGCTTGATCAACTGGTTGATCAACACCTCCATGGCATAACTGCCGTAGCGGGCGGATGCCGACAGCACATTGTCGGCATCGCCGCTCTCCGGCAGCATGAAGTGATTCATGCCGCCGATGCCGGTCTTCGGGTCGCGGATGCAGGCCGCGACGCACGAGCCGAGCACCGTCACCAGCAGCATGTCGCGCCCGGTCACGTAATACTCGCCGGGCAGGAGCTTGGTCGCCTCGATCTGGAAATTACGGTCGTAATACTGGTTCGGGGCGAGAACTTCCTCGTAGGCCGGATGACTCATTTTGCCTTGTCCCCGGCCGCCTCGGCGTGGACGTAGACCGTCTGGCCGCGCAGGCGGAACAGATCCGAGGCATGGTAAAGCGCCTCGGAATGGCCGAGAAAGAGCAGGCCGTCGGGTTTGAGCAGGGGCTTCATCTGCTGCAGGATCTTGTATTGGGTCGGCTTGTCGAAATAGATCA
>DDKN01000121.1:745-1196 GCA_002339725.1 Thiobacillus sp. UBA2597 | reverse complement strand
ATCATCACGTTGCGGCAGAAGATGGCATCGAGCGGGCCCTTGACCGACCACAGCTTGTCCAGCAGATTGAGCCGGAAGTACTGGATCATGTTCTGCAGTTCCGGCCGTACCCGGACCATGCCTTCCTTGTTGCCGGTGCCCTTGAGGAAAAACCGGCGCTGCTGCGCCTCGGACAGCTTTTCGATCCGGTCGATCGGATAGATCCCGTCCTGGGCCTTGCGCAGGACGTTGGTGTCGAGATCGGAAGCCAGGACCTTCACCGGTGTGGTGCTGAAATCGCCAAAGGTCTCCACCGCCGTCATGGCGATCGAATAAGGCTCTTCCCCGGTCGAGGAGGCGCAGCACCAGATGGTGATGGGCCGCTCCTGCCGCTGCCTGAGAAAGTCCTTCAGGATGCTGAAGTGATGTGCCTCACGAAAGAAGGCGGTGAGGTTGGTGGTAAGCGAATTGA
>DDKN01000121.1:0-403 GCA_002339725.1 Thiobacillus sp. UBA2597 | reverse complement strand
GAAGGCCTCCCATTCCGCGGCGTCGTTGCGCTTGAGCAGCGCCAGATAGTCCCGGAAGCTGCTCAGTCCGGTCGCGCGCAGGCGCCGGGCCAGGCGGCTGTAGACCATGTCCACCTTGGCGTCGGACAGACTGATGCCGGCGTGGTCGTAGATGAGCTGACGCACTTCTTCGAAGTCGCGCTGCGTAAAGACGAATTCGCGATCGGTCCGTCTCTCGAAAGAATTGCTGGTCGCCATGATCGTGTCGCTTCGGTTGCGGCAATTGCCCGCACCCCCACGCCCTGCCGGGCCGGGGGTGATGTGGAGCTAATTCAGAACTCCTGCCATTCGTCCTCGTCGGTGGTCGAGACCGGCGGGCGCGGGGCGGGGCGGGGCGCTGGCCGGTGGGCCGGCGCGGCCGGCG
>DDKN01000005.1:25243-29883 GCA_002339725.1 Thiobacillus sp. UBA2597 | reverse complement strand
CTGGCCGCCTATCCCGGCCCGGTTATCACCCGCTACGAGATCGAGCCCGCCTCCGGCGTGAAGGGCAGCCAGATCGTCAACCTGGCCAAGGACCTGGCCCGCTCGCTGGCCGTGGTCAGCATCCGGGTGGTCGAGACCATCCCGGGCAAGAACTGCATGGCCCTGGAGCTGCCCAACAACCAGCGCCAGATCGTGCGCCTGTCGGAAATCCTCGGCGCCAAGGTCTACCACGACATGCATTCGCCCTTGACCATCGGCCTGGGCAAGGACATCAGCGGCAACCCCGTGGTGGCCGACCTGGCCAAGATGCCGCACGTGCTGGTGGCCGGCACCACCGGCTCGGGCAAATCGGTGGCGATCAACGCCATGATCCTGTCCCTGGTCTACAAGGCCACGCCGGAGCAGGTGCGCCTGATCCTGGTCGACCCCAAGATGCTGGAGATGGCCGCCTACGAGGGCATCCCCCACCTGCTCGCCCCCGTGGTGACCGACATGAAGCTCGCCTCGGTTGCGCTCAACTGGTGCGTGCACGAGATGGACAAGCGCTACAAGCTGATGTCCGCCCTGGGCGTGCGCAACATCGCCAGTTTCAACAACAAGGTGCTTGATGCGGAAAAGGCCGGCCAGCCGCTGACCCACCCCTTCTCCCTCACCCCCGAGAACCCCGAGCGGCTCATCACTCTGCCTTACATCGTGGTGGTCATCGACGAGCTGGCCGACCTGATGATGGTGACCGGCAAGAAGGTGGAGGAACTGATCGCCCGCCTGGCGCAAAAGGCCCGCGCCGCCGGCATCCATTTGATCCTGGCCACCCAGCGGCCCTCGGTCGACGTCATCACCGGCCTGATCAAGGCCAACATCCCCACCCGCATCGCCTTCCAGGTCAGTAGCCGCATCGACTCGCGCACCATCCTCGACCAGCAGGGCGCCGAATCCTTGCTCGGCCAAGGCGACATGCTCTACCTGCCGCCCGGCCACGGCGTGCCCAGCCGGGTGCACGGCGCCTTCGTCTCGGACGACGAGGTGCACCGCGTCACCGGCTTCCTGCGCGAGATCGGCCCGCCGCAATACGACGAGTCGGTTTTGGAGGAGCCCGACACCGGCGAGGGCGAAGGCGGCGGTGAGGGCGGCGATGCCGAGGCCGACCCGCTCTACGACGAGGCCGTGGCCCTGGTGCTCAAGACCCGGCGGCCGTCGATCTCCGCCGTCCAGCGCCACCTGCGCATCGGCTACAACCGCGCCGCCCGCCTGATCGAGGCCATGGAAAAGGCCGGCCTGGTCTCGCCCATGCAGAGCAATGGCAACCGCGAAGTGATCGCGCCCAACCGAGGTGAGTGAGATGCGAACCTTTTTCTTCGGCCTGATCCTCGCCCTGCTCGCCCTGCCCGCCCTGGGGCAGAACCGCCTGCAGACCTTCATCGCCCAGACCCAGGCCCTGAGCGCCCAGTTCAGCCAGGAGGTGTACGACCGCAAAGGCCGCAAGACCCAGGAGGCCAGCGGCAGCTTCCAGCTCCAGCGGCCGGACCGGTTCCGCTGGGGCTACCAGACCCCTTATGAGCAGCTCATCGTCGGCGACGGCAGGCGCGTGTGGATTTACGACAAGGACCTCGCCCAGGTCACCGTGCGCCCCTTCGACCGCGCCGTGGGCGAAAGCCCGGCCGCCCTGCTGGCCGGCGACAACGCGATCGAGCGTTTCTTCAGCGTGAAAGAGATTGGCAAACTGGACGGCCTGGACTGGGTCGAGGCCACGCCCAGGAGCCAGGAGGGCAGTTTCGAACGCGTGCGCCTCGGCTTCCAGGGCACCGAGCTGCACACCATGGAACTGAAAGACCGTTTCGGCCAGACCACCCGCCTGCGTTTTTTCAAGCTGCAGCGCAACCCCGGCTTGTCGCCCGACCTCTTTCGCTTCACCCCACCCAAGGGGGTCGATGTCATTGGCGCCGATTGACGCCGGCTCCGGCGACCTTTTCTCCCCAGCCCAGCCAGAGCCGACCGTGCCGGCCGGCGCCCCGTTGGCCGAGCGCCTGCGGCCGCACTCACTCGACGAGGTGATCGGCCAGTCGCACCTGTTGGGGCCGGGCAAGCCTTTGCGCCTGGCCTTCGAGGCCGGCCGGCTGCATTCCATGATCCTCTGGGGGCCGCCCGGAGTGGGCAAGACCACCCTGGCCCGGCTGACCGCCCAGCATTTCAATGCCGACTTTATCCAGATCTCCGCCGTGCTGGCCGGGGTGAAGGAGATCCGCGAGGCGGTGGAGCGGGCCCGGGTCAACCAGACGATGGGCCGGCAGACCATCCTGTTCGTCGACGAAGTGCACCGCTTCAACAAGGCCCAGCAGGACGCCTTCCTGCCCCATGTCGAATCGGGCCTGATCACCTTCATCGGCGCCACCACCGAGAACCCCTCGTTCGAGGTGGTCGGCGCCCTGCTCTCGCGCGCCCAGGTCTATGTGCTGAGCGCGCTGTCCGAGGCCGAGCTGGCCCAGCTGTTGCGGCGCGCCCTCGAACGCGGCGGGCTGAACCTGAAACTGGATGCCGAAGCGGAGAAGCTGCTGATCGGCTTCGCCGACGGTGACGGCCGGCGCCTGATCAACCTGGTGGAGCAGCTGGCAACCGCCGCCGGCACGGCCGGTCGCACCGAGGTGGACGCCGCATTCGCCGCCAGCGCCCTCTCCCCTGCCCTGCGCCGCTTCGACAAGGGCGGCGAGGCCTTCTACGACCATATCTCCGCCCTGCACAAGTCGGTGCGCGGCTCCAACCCGGATGCTTCACTCTACTGGTTCTGCCGCATGCTCGACGGCGGCGCCGACCCGCGCTATCTGGCCCGGCGCATCGTGCGCATGGCCTGGGAGGACATCGGCCTGGCCGACCCGCGCGGCGCACAGATCGCGTTAAACGCGGCCGAGACCTATGAGCGCCTGGGTTCGCCCGAGGGCGAACTGGCCCTGGCCCAGGCCGTGATCTATCTGGCCTGTGCGCCCAAATCGAACGCCGGCTACCTGGCCTACAACGCGGCGCGCGCCTTCGTGCGCGAGGACGGCTCGCGCGAGGTGCCCATCCACCTGCGCAACGCACCCACCCGGCTGATGAAGGAACTGGGCTATGGCCGGGCCTATCGCTATGCCCACGACGAGCCGGAGGCCTATGCCGCCGGGGAGGATTACCTCCCCGAAGGCATGCCCGAGGTCCGCTTCTACCAGCCCACGCCCCGGGGCTTGGAGGCCAAGCTCGGCGAGAAGCTGGCCCATCTGCACGAGCTGGATCGACAGGCGCGCAAGAAACCGCGCTAAGTGGCGGTTTTGCCGCCTTTTTCGGCTTGCCCGAACCCTTGCCCGCTGTTAGAATGCCGCGCTTCCCGGATCGTCCGGGTAATCCACACATCCGCCCCGTTAAGGTGTCCCGCGCCGCCACAATGCTTCGGCAGGGATGTTTGGCGGATGGAGGCTCAACCTTAACCTAGGAGTTTTCGTCATGTCCGTGACCATGCGTCAAATGCTGGAGGCCGGCGTTCATTTCGGCCACCAGACCCGCTACTGGAATCCCAAGATGGCCCCGTTCATCTTCGGCCATCGCAACAAGATCCACATCATCAACCTGGAAAAGACCCTGCCGCTGTTCGAGGAGGCGGCCAAGTTCGCGCGCCAGCTGGCGCAGCGCAAGGGCACCATCCTGTTCGTCGGCACCAAGCGCCAGGCGCGCGACATCATGGCCGAAGAGGCCGCCCGCTGCGGCATGCCCTATGTCTCCCACCGCTGGCTGGGCGGCATGCTGACCAACTTCAAGACGGTCAAGCAGTCGGTCAAGCGCATGAAGGACCTGGAGGCCCTGCTGGCTGAAAACACCCTGTCCAAGAAAGAGGCGCTCAAGGTCCAGCGCGAGTACGACAAACTGCTGCAGAGCCTGGGCGGCATCAAGGACATGAACGCCCTGCCGGACGCCCTGTTCGTGGTCGATGTCGGCTACCAGAAGATCGCCATCACCGAGGCCAACAAGCTGGGCATCCCCGTGATCGGCGTGGTCGACTCCAACAACACCCCGGAAGGCGTGGACTACGTCATCCCGGGCAACGACGACTCGAGCCGTGCCATCCGCCTGTATGCCCGCGCCATCGCCGATGCCGTGCTGGAAGGCCGTTCGCAGGTGATCGAGGAGATCGTCGCCGCCAGTCAGGACGAGTACGTCGAAGTCGAGGAAAATCCCGCGGCTGAATAAGGCGCAATCAAGGGGCGCAAGCCCCTTTTTAATTGGAACTCACCCACGCCCCGTCCGCGGGGCGTGTTGCAATTCAAGCGACATCAGGAGAATCGAAAATGGCGGAAATCACCGCATCCATGGTCAAGGAACTGCGCGAGCGCACCGACGCCCCCATGATGGACTGCAAGAAGGCCCTGAACGAGGCCGGCGGCGACATGGCCAAGGCCGAAGAGATCATCCGCGTGAAGTTCGGCAGCAAGGCGGCCAAGAGCGCCGGCCGCGTGGCGGCCGAAGGCGTGGTCGGCATCTGGATCGCCCCCGACGCCAAGCTCGGCGCGATCATCGAAGTCAACTGCGAGACCGACTTCGTGGCCAAGAACGACGACTTCCTGGCCTTCGCCAAGAACCTGGCCGAACTGGTGGCCAAGAACAACCCGGCCGATGTCGCC
>DDKN01000005.1:0-24835 GCA_002339725.1 Thiobacillus sp. UBA2597 | reverse complement strand
ATCGGCGAGAACATGTCGATCCGGCGCTTCGTCCGCGTCGAGGCCAAGGGCGCCCTGGCCAGCTACATCCACGGCGGCGCCAAGATCGGCGTGCTGGTCGACCTGATCGGCGGCGACGAGGCCCTGGCCAAGGATATCGCCATGCACATCGCCGCGGCCAAACCCAAGGCGCTGGACGCCTCGGGCGTGGCCCCCGAGCTCATTGAAACCGAGCGCCGCATCGCCGCCGAGAAGGCCGCCGAATCCGGCAAGCCGGCCAACATCGTCGAGAAGATGGTGGAAGGCTCGGTCGCCAAGTTCCTCAAGGAAGTGACCCTGCTGGGCCAGCCCTTCGTCAAGGACGACAAGCAGACGGTCGAGCAGGTGCTCAAGGCCAAAGGCGCCAGCATCGGCAGCTTCACCCTCTATGTCGTGGGTGAAGGCATCGAGAAGAAGGTGAGCGACTTCGCGGCCGAGGTGGCTGCGGCGGCCAAGGTCTGACGTCGTGGGCGCCATCGCCTACCGTCGCATCCTGCTCAAGCTCTCGGGCGAGGCCCTGATGGGCCCGGACGCCTTCGGCTATCACGGGCCGACCCTGGCCGGCATCGTCAAGCAGATCGATGAGGTGGCGGGCCTGGGCGTGCAGATCGGCATCGTGGTCGGCGGCGGCAATCTGTTCCGGGGCGCCACCGGTGCGCTCTCCGGCATGGACCGGGCGACCGCGGACAGCATGGGCATGCTGGCCACGGTGATGAACGCGCTGGCGCTGAAGGATGCGCTGATGGCGGCCGGTGTGCCGGCCCAGGTGATGACCGCGGTGACCATCGCCCATGTCGGCGAGGGCTTCGAGCGCGATACCGCCGTGCGTCACCTCGAGGCCGGCCGGGTGGTCATCTTCGGCGGCGGCACCGGCAACCCCTTCTTCACCACCGACACCGCGGCTGCCCTGCGCGCGGCCGAGATCGGCGCCGACCTGATGCTCAAGGCGACCAAGGTCGACGGCGTCTACAGCGCGGATCCCAAGAAGGACCCGGGCGCCACCCGCTACGATCAGCTCAGCTTCGACGAGGCGATCGCCAAGAACCTCGGCGTGCTCGATACCGCCGCCTTCGCCTTGTGTCGGGAACAGAAGATGCCGCTGCAGGTCTTTTCCATCTTCAAGGCCGGTGCCCTCAAGCGCATCGTCCACGGTGAGGCCGAGGGCACCCGCGTCGTGCCCTAAGCACTAGGAGACAAGCATGATCAACGACATCAAGAAATCCGCCGAAGACAAAATGAAGAAGTCGATCGAGGCGCTCAAGGCCGATTTCGCCAAGGTACGCACCGGCCGCGCCCACACCGGCATCCTCGATCACGTCAAGGTCGACTATTACGGCAATCCGACCCCGATCAACCAGGTGGCCAATATCTCCCTGCTCGACGCCCACACCCTGGGCGTGCAGCCCTGGGAAAAGCCGATGCTGGCCAAGGTCGAAAAGGCCATCCGCGAGGCCGACCTCGGCCTCAACCCGGCCACCATGGGCGACGTCATCCGCGTGCCCATGCCTCCGCTGACCGAAGAGCGGCGCCGCGAGCTGGTCAAGCTGGTGCGGGCCGAATCGGAAAACGGCAAGGTCGCCGTGCGCAACATCCGGCGCGATGCCATCGCCCATGTCAAAGAGCTGCTGAAGAACAAGGAGATCGGCGAGGACGACAATCGTCGCGCCGAAGACGACATCCAGAAGCTGACCGACAAATACATCGCCGAGATCGACAAGATCCTGGCGGAAAAAGAAAAAGAGCTGCTCGCGGTCTGAGGAAAGGCAGTCGGGAGCGAAGCGTCGAGCACACTGCCCGCAACGCCCGTCTCGCCTGCCCTTGTTCTCGCTGCCCAACATCCCGACTCCCGACGCTTGATTAGGCCATGATCCGGAAATACTTCAGCTCCACCGCAGGGGTACCGGAAACCTCGGCCATCCCGCGTCATATCGCCATCATCATGGACGGCAATGGCCGCTGGGCGAAGAAACGCATGCTGCCCCGGGTCGCCGGCCATCAGCGCGGCGTCGAGCGCGTGCGCGACGTGATCCAGGCCTGTATCGAATCGGGGGTCGAATACCTCACCCTGTTCGCCTTCAGTTCGGAAAACTGGCGCCGCCCCAAGGAAGAGGTGTCCAAGCTGATGGAACTGTTCGTCCTGGCCCTGGAGCGCGAGGTCGACAAACTGCACAGCAATGGCATTTGCCTCAAGGTGGTGGGCGACATCAGCCGCTTCAGCCCGCAACTGCAGGAACTCATCCGGGCAGGCGAGGCCCTGACCGCCGGCAACGAGCGTCTGGTGCTCACCATCGCCGCCAACTACGGCGGCCGCTGGGACATCCTCAACGCCATGAACCGCTGGCTCGCGGAGCATCCGGATGCCCGTCAGATCGACGAGGCCGGGCTGACGCCATATCTGTCCATGGCCTACGCGCCCGAGCCCGACCTGTTCATCCGCACCGGGGGCGAGCAGCGCATCAGCAACTACCTGATCTGGCAACTCGCCTACACCGAGCTCTATTTCACCGATACCCTGTGGCCCGATTTCGGCAGCAAGGCCCTGCAACAGGCCATCGCCTGGTATCAAAAACGCGAACGCCGTTTTGGTCGTACCAGTGAACAACTCCTCCAACACTAGCCGGCGCCTGGTCACCGGTCTTGGCCTGATCGCTGCCCTGCTGCTGGCGGTGTTCGCCGCCCCCGCCCCGCTCTGGCTCGGCCTGATCGTGCTCTTCGTCGCCGGCGCCGCCTGGGAATGGGCGCGCCTGCTGCAATTCGGTCCGCTGCTGCGCCATCTCTTCGTCGGTTTCAGCGCCATTCTGATGACCGCCCTGGCCATGAGCGGCCTGCAGCAATCGGCCCTGCCCTATCTCGCCGCGCTCGCGCTCTGGCTGCTCCTGGTGCCGCTCTGGCTGATGCGCGCCTGGCCCCTGCCGGGCCGCGCGTTGGGTTGGCTGCTCGGCTGGCTCCTGTTGCTGCCGACCGGCCTAGCCCTGCTCTACCTGCGTGAACAAGGCGCGGCCCTCCTGCTTGGGGCGATTGCCGTTTCCGCCGTGGCCGACAGCGCCGCCTACTTCACCGGGCGCGCCTTCGGCCGGCACAAACTGGCGCCCCGCATCAGCCCGGGCAAGACCTGGGAAGGTGCCGTCGGCGCCGCCATCGCCGTCGTCCTGTCTGCCCTGGCCGTGGGTTTCCATCTGGATTGCCACAGTCTTTGCCTGCTGCAACTCATCGCCACCAGCGCCCTGTTGTTCGTGCTCAGCGTCGAGGGCGATCTGTTCGAATCCTGGCTCAAACGCCAGGCCGGGGTCAAAGACAGCGGCACGCTGCTGCCCGGCCACGGCGGTGTGCTGGACCGGGTCGACAGCCACCTCGCCGTGCTGCCGATCGCCGCCCTGCTCTGGCTCTGGCTGCACGGATAAGCAAAAAATGACCACGCACAATCTGACCATTTTGGGCGCCACCGGCACCATCGGCGTCAACACCCTGGACGTGGTGGCGCGCCATCCCGAGCGCTTTCGCGTCGTCGCCCTGACCGGTTTCAACCAGATCGACAAACTGGCCGAGCAGTGCCGCCGGTTCCGGCCGCGCTATGCCGTGGTGCCGGATGCCCAGCGCGCACGGGCCTTGCATCAACTGCTGCGCGAGGGCCAGACCGAGGTGCTTCATGGCGACGCGGCCCTGGAACAGGTGGCCGCCCTGCCCGAGGTCGACAGCGTGATGGCCGCCATCGTCGGCGCCGCCGGCCTGAGGCCCGCCCTGGCCGCGGCGAGGGCCGGCAAGCGCATCCTGCTGGCGAACAAGGAAACCCTGGTCATGGCCGGCCGCTTCTTCATGCAGGCGGTGCGCGAAGGCGGCGCCACCCTGCTGCCGATCGACAGCGAGCACAACGCGGTGTTCCAGTCGATGCCGACCGGCCATGACGGCGACCTGGCCCGGCATGGCGTGCGCCGCATCCTGCTCACCGCCTCGGGCGGCCCCTTCCGCACCCGCCCGGTCGACACCCTGGCCGCCGTCACCCCCGAGGAGGCGGTGGCCCATCCGAACTGGGTCATGGGCAGGAAGATCTCGGTCGACTCGGCGACCATGATGAACAAGGGCCTGGAAGTGATCGAGGCGCACTGGCTGTTCAACGCCAGGCCGGAGCAGATCGAGGTGGTGATCCATCCGCAGAGCATCGTCCACTCCATGGTCGAATACCTCGACGGCTCGGTACTGGCGCAGCTGTCGCACCCCGACATGCGCACGCCCATCGCCCATGCCCTGGCCTATCCCGAGCGGATCGAGGCCGGCGTGCCTTGGCTGGACCTGGCCAAGACCGGCAGCCTCACCTTCGAGGCGCCGGACACGCGCCGCTTTCCCTGCCTCAAGCTGGCCTTCGACGCGCTCCAGGCGGATACTACGGCACCGACCGTACTCAATGCCGCCAACGAAGAAGCCGTGGCCGCCTTTCTCGATCACCGCATCCCCTATCTGGCGATCCCGGCCACGCTGCAACACGCCCTGGATCGCATGGGCAGTGCGGGTGCCAACAGCCTTGACGACCTGGTCGCCATCGACCGGGAGGCACGCAGCCTCGCGCAAGCCTTCATCGCCCGACACACACCGTGACCACCCTGCTCGCCTTTCTCGTCACGCTCGCCGTCCTGATCGTCATCCACGAATTGGGCCATTACAGCGTGGCCCGGCTGATGGGGGTGAAGGTATTGCGGTTTTCCGTCGGTTTCGGCCAGGTGATCGCCCGGCGTCATGACCGCCACGGCACCGAGTGGGCCCTGTCCGCCATCCCCCTGGGCGGTTACGTCAAGATGCTGGACGAGCGCGAAGCCGAGGTCGCGGCCGCCGACCTGCCCTACGCCTTCAACCGGCAGAACGTGTGGAAACGCAGCGCCATCGTCGCCGCCGGGCCTGCCGCCAATCTGCTGCTGGCCATCCTGATCTACTGGGGGCTCTTCTTCAGCGGCGTGCCGGCCCTGAAGCCGATCCTGGGCACCCCCCCGGCCGGCAGCCCGGCCCAGATCGCCGGCATCGGCAACGGCGAAACCGTGCTCAGCATCGAGGGCGAGCGGATCGAAAGCTGGCAGGACCTGCATTGGGCGCTGCTGCGCCATGGCCTGGGTGCGCAGCAACTGACGCTGGAGACGCGCGATGCGGCAGGCCATCTTTTTTTCCGCCAGCTCGATCTGTCCGGCCTGACCAAGAGCGAGAAGGAGGCCAATCTGGCGCGCGCCGCCGGCCTGAACCGCTATCTGCCCGCCATCGCGCCGGTGATCGGCGAGGTCATCACCGATGGCCAGGCCGATTTGGCCGGCCTGCGCAAGGGCGATCGCATCCTGCGGGTCGACGGCGTGCCGGTCGATCAGTGGGAGGCCGTCGTGCGCCAGGTGCGCAACGCACCCGGCCGCGCGCTCAGCTTCGAGATCGAGCGCCAGAATCAAATTCTATCCCTCAGCGTGATCCCCAGCAGCAGCGAGGAAGCCGGTCAACGCGTCGGCAAGATCGGCGCCGCGCCGGAAATTCCCGCAGGCGTGTTCGAGGCGCTGCAGACCGAGGTGCGCTATCCGGCCGGCGAGGCGGTGAGCCGGGCCCTGGCCAAGACCTGGGAATTGTCGAGCTTCAGCCTGGAGATGCTGGGGCGCATGGTGGTGGGCCAGGCCTCGCTCAACAACATCGCCGGCCCGATCACCATCGCTGATTACGCGGGGCAATCCGCCCGCAGCGGCATGACCAGTTTCATCGCCTTTCTCGCCTTGATCAGCATCAGTCTGGCGGTGCTGAATCTGCTGCCCATTCCTCTATTGGACGGTGGGCATTTACTGTATTATCTGGCCGAAGTTGTGACCGGCCGGCCGGTTCCCGAGCGGGTGCAGGAGATCGGGCAAAGAATCGGCATGGCCCTGTTGGGCGTATTGATGTTTCTCGCCTTGTTCAACGACCTCCAGCGTTTGCTGACACAATGAAGAAAAAACACCTCTCTGGCATCGCCGCGCTCACCGCAGCGCTCATCTCCGCCCCAAGCCACGCCTTCGAGCCGTTCCAGGTCAAAGACATCCGCGTCGAAGGCATTCAGCGCACCGAGGCCGGCACCGTGTTCAGCTATCTGCCGGTCAAGGTCGGCGAGACCCTGACCGACGAGAAGGCCGCCGCCGCGATCAAGGCCCTGTACGCCACCGGCTTCTTCAAGGACGTCCGGCTGGAGGTGCTGGAGGGTGTGCTGATCGTGCAGGTCGAAGAGCGCCCGGCCGTGGCCCAGGTCGACTTCATCGGCATGAAGGAATTCGGCAAGGACGAGATCAAGGCCGCGCTCAAGCAGATGGGGCTGGCCGAAGGCCGCATCCTGGACAAATCGCTGTTGGACAAGGCCGAGCAGGAACTCAAGCGCCAGTATTACAACCGCGGCATGTATGCAGTCGAGGTCGCCGCCCGCACCTCGCCCCTGGAGCGCAATCGGGTCGCGGTCAGTTTCGAGGTCAACGAAGGCGACATCGCCAGGATCCGCGCCATCAACATCGTCGGCGCCAAGGCCTTCAAGGAAAAGGACCTGCTCAGCGTGTTCACCCTGCGCACCCCGGGCTGGCTGACCTGGTGGACCAAGAACGATCAATATTCCAAGCAGAAGCTGACCGCCGACCTGGAGGCCCTGCGTTCCTTCTACATGAACCAGGGCTATCTGGAATTCAGCATCGACTCGCCCCAGGTCTCGATCACGCCGGACAAGCAGGACATCTACATCACCATCAACATCACCGAGGGCGAAAAATACACGGTGTCCGGCTTCAAGTTCGCCGGCGATCTGCCGGTGCCGGAATCCGAACTCGCGGCCCTGGTCGGTCTCAAGCCGGGCGACGTCTTCTCGCGCGAAAGATTGAACGAATCGGTGAAGAAGATGGGCGACCGGCTGGGCAACGACGGCTACGCCTTCGCCAACGTCAATGCCGCCCCGGAGATCGACAAGGAAAAGCGCCAGGTCGCCTTCACCTTCCTGGTCGACCCCGGCCGCAAGGTCTATGTGCGGCGGATCAACATCGCCGGCAACACCAAGACCCAGGATGAGGTGATCCGGCGCGAGATGCGGCAACTGGAGGGCGGCTGGTATGCCGCCGACAAGATCAACCGCTCGCGCGAGCGGGTGGAGCGGCTGGGCTTCTTCAAGGAGACCAACGTCGAGACGCCACCGGTCGCGGGCACGACCGATCAGGTCGATATGAACGTCTCGGTCGAGGAAAAGCCCACCGGCAACATCATGCTGGGTGCCGGCTTCTCGAGCGGCGAAGGCCTGATCCTGTCCGGCTCGGTCTCGCAGAACAACCTGTTCGGCACCGGCAACCGGCTGTCGCTGCAGATGAACAGCGGCAGCGTCAATACCGTCTATGCCCTGTCCTTCACCAATCCCTATTTCACCCGGGATGGCGTAAGCCTGGGCTACGACATCTATCGGCGCGACTACGACACCACCAACCTCGACGCCGTGAGTTCCTACAGCACCTCGACCCTGGGCCTGGGGCTGCGCCTGGGTGTGCCGATCAACGAGCTGGACAGCATCCATCTGGGTGCCGCCGTCGAGCAGTACAGCCTCGATCTGACCTCGACCAGTCCGGACAATTACAAACAATTCGCCACCGATTTTGGCGGCAGCGCGAGCGGTGTCACCACCAACAGCCTGCGCCTGGATGCCGGCTGGGCGCGCGACACCCGCGACAGTTTGACCTGGCCGACCAAGGGCTATTACCAGCGGGCCTATGGTGAACTGGGCACCCCGGTGGGCGATCTCGAGTATTACAAGCTGAGCTATCAGTATCAGCAGTACTTCCCACTCGGCCGCATCTTCACCCTGATGCTCAACGGCGAGATCGGCTATGGCGGCGGCTACGGTGGCAAGCCCATGCCCTTCTTCCGCAACTTCTTCGCCGGCGGCAACACCTCGGTGCGCGGCTTCGAATCCGGCACCCTGGGTCCGAAGGACAGCCTGGGCAATGCCATCGGCGGCGACAAACGCCTGGTGGGCAACGCCGAGTTGCTGTTTCCGCTGCCCGGGGCCGGCAAAGACCGTTCCATCCGCCTGAGCGCCTTCATGGACATCGGCGCGGCCTTCGGCCCCTATGACCACCTTGGCCGCTATGGCGAGCTGTCCTTCAGCGACTTGCGCTACTCGGCCGGGGTCGGTGTCACCTGGTTCTCGCCTTTCGGTCCGCTCAAGTTTTCCCTGGCCAGCCCGATCAACGCCAAGCCGGACGACAAGACCCAGGCCTTCCAGTTCCAGATGGGTTCGGTATTCTGATCGCAGGAGATGCAGTACATGAAGATCATCCTCACCGCGCTGCTCACGGGCCTGGCCCTGATGCCGCCCGCTTTCGGCGCCGAGCTCAAGATCGGCTTTGTCAACACCGAGCGCGTGTTTCGCGATTCGGCCCTTTCGGTCAGGGCGCAGAAGAAACTGGAGCGGGAATTCTCGGCACGTGAGCAGGAAATCCAGAAGCAGGTCAAGCAGGCGCGCGACTTGCAGGCCTTCCTGGAAAAGGAGGCGCTGACCCTGCCCGAGGCGGAACGGACCAAGCGCGAACGGGAACTGGCCAACCTGAACCGGGACATCCAGCGCGCCCAGCGCGAGTTCCGCGAAGACCTCAACCAGCGCAAGAACGAGGAATTCGCCGGCATCCACGAGCGCGCGCGCAAGATCATCCTGGAGATCGCCAAGAAAGAGGATTTCGATCTCATCGTCGAGAACGCGGTCTACGCCAGCAACCGCATCGACATCACCGACAAGGTGCTCAAGGCGCTCGAGCGCTGAAATCACGCGGGCCTTTTTCCCAATGGCGTCTGGCTATACCCTGGCCGAACTGAAGGCTTGTCTGGGCGGTGAAATCCTGGGCGATACCGGCCAGCGCTATGGCGGAATCGCCTCGCTCGAACGCGCCGGCCCCGACCAGATCAGTTTCGTCGTGAGCGAGAAGCATCTGGCCGCCACCCGGCACAGCGCGGCCGGCGCCCTGCTGGTGCCACCCGCCCTCGCCGAGCGCATCAGCCAGCCACGCCTGGTCGTCGCCAACCCCCATGCCGCCTTCGCCCGGGCCGTCGGCCTGTTTCATCCCGAGCCGGCGCCCATTCCCGGCATTCATCCCAGTGCCAGCCTCGGGCCGGGCGCGCAGGTCGCCCCGGATGCCCATATCGGTGCCCATGTGGTCATCGGCGCCGGCGCCCGCATCGGCCCTCGCAGCCGGATCGACCCCGGCTGTGTCATCGGGCCCGATGTCGTGATCGGCGCCGACTGCCGTCTGCACGCCAATGTCACGCTGCATGCCGGCTGCCGCCTCGGCGACCGGGTCATTTTGCATTCGGGCTGCGTCATCGGTGCCGACGGCTTCGGCCTGGCCTGGGAGGACGACCACTGGCTCAAGGTGCCCCAGATCGGCGCCGTCGTGCTCGAAGACGATGTCGAGATCGGCGCCAACACCACGATCGATCGCGGCGCGCTGGATGACACCGTGATCGAGCGTGGCGCCAAGCTCGACAACCTGATCCAGGTCGCCCACAACGTGCGCATCGGCGCCCATACCGCCATCGCCGCCTGTGCCGGCATCGCGGGCAGTGCCCGGATCGGCGCCTACTGCCAGATCGGCGGCGCCGCGTTGATCCTCGGCCACATCGAGATCGCCGACCGGGTCACCGTCTCGGCCGGCTCCTTCATCGGCAAATCGATCAGCGAAGCCGGCGTCTACACCTCGACCACCCTGCAGATGCCGCATGCCGAATGGCGCCGCAATATGGCGCAGTTGCGCCACCTGGCCGACCTGCGCGAGCGCGTGCGCACCTTGGAAAAACGATTGAGCGAACTGGAAAGGAAATCCCCGTGAGCACCGAAACCGGCCCTGTCATGGACATCAAGGCCATTTTGCAGCACCTGCCCCACCGTTACCCTTTTTTGCTGGTGGACCGCGTGCTGGAGATGCACAAGGGCGAGCGCATCATCGCGCTGAAGAACGTGACCATGAACGAGCCCTTCTTTCCGGGTCACTTCCCGCACCACCCGGTGATGCCGGGTGTGCTGATCATCGAGGCCATGGCCCAGGCCGCCGGCATCCTCGCCTTCCAAAGCTCGGACACCCCGGTGACCGAGAACACCGTGGTCTATTTCGTCGGCATCGACAACGCCCGCTTCAAGCGTCCGGTCACGCCGGGCGACCAGTTGCGCCTGGAGGCGACCATCACCAAGAACCTGCGGGGCATCTGGAAGTTCAGCGCCCAGGCCCTGGTCGATGGCCAGCTCGCCTGCGAGGCCGAGCTGATGTGCACCCTGCGCACGGTTGAATAAGATCACTCACCGCAAAGGCGCCGAGGACGCGCAGCAAAATGACAAAGCTTTCGGCTCGATGTGAGGCGCTCCAACCCGCCGTGGCACATCACGGCGCGCCATTTGAGGTGCCGGCATTGCGTCCTTCGCGCCTTTGCGGCTGCAAATAAGGTTTCCTGATGATCCACCCCACCGCCATCGTTCACCCCAACGCCAGGATCGGCCGCCATGTCGAGATCGGGGCCTTCACGATCATCGGCGAGCACGTCGAGATCGGCGACGACTGCCGGATCGGCCCCCATGCCGTGATCACCGGCCACACCCGCATCGGCCGCGGCAACCGCATCTTCCAGTTCGTCTCCCTGGGCGAGGAACCCCAGGACAAGAAATACGCCGGCGAGCCGACCCGGCTGGAGATCGGCGATTACAACACCATCCGTGAGTTCTGCACCTTCAACACCGGCACCGTGCAGGACAAGGGCGTCACCCGCATCGGCAATCACAACTGGATCATGGCCTATGTTCACATCGCCCACGATTGCAGCGTCGGCGACCACACCATCTTCGCCAACAACGCCTCGCTCGCCGGCCACGTCGAGATCGCCGACCACGTCATCCTGGGCGGCTTCACCGGCGTGCACCAGTTCTGCCGCATCGGTGCCCACGTCATCACCGGCATCGCCTCGGTGGTGCGCCAGGACATCCCCCCTTACGTCACCGCCTCGGGCAATCCGGCCAGCCCGCATGGCATCAACAGCGAGGGCCTCAAGCGCCGTGGCTTCAGTGCCGATGCCATCGCGGCCATCAAGCGCGCCTACAAGACCCTGTACAAATCCGGCCTGGGCCTGAACGAGGCGACGGCGGCAATCCAGGCCGAGGCCGCGCGCCAGCCCGAGCTGGCCCAACTGGCCGAATTCCTGACCATCCCGGGTCGCGGCATCATTCGATGAAGGATGCATCGCGTGGGGTCGCTGGCGTGAATCAGGCAAGCCGAACCGCCGCGGCTTTGTCGCCGGTCGCCCCGGGCCTGGCAGCCGATGCCCCCAAGGTCGGCATCGTCGCCGGCGAGGCCTCGGGTGACCTGCTCGGCAGCCTGCTGATCAAGGCCCTGCAACAGGCCGGGCTGGCCGCGCACTTCGAAGGTATCGCCGGCCCCAAGATGCAGGGTCTGGGTGCCCGCTCGCTCTTCCCCATGGAAGCCCTCTCGGTACGCGGCTATGTCGAGGCCCTGTCCGGCCTGCGCCGGATTCTGGCCATCCGGCGCCAGCTGGTGGCGCAACTGTGTGCCAAGCGACCCCAGCTGTTCATCGGTGTCGATGCCCCGGATTTCAACCTCGGGCTGGAGGCCAAACTCAAACGCCGAGGCATTCCCACCGTGCATTTCGTCAGCCCCTCGATCTGGGCCTGGCGCCGCGGCCGGATCAAGAAGATCCGCAAGGCGGTCTCGCACATGCTGCTCATCTTCCCCTTCGAGGAGGCGATCTATGCCCAAGCCGGCATTCCCGCCACCTATGTCGGCCATCCCCTGGCCCATGCCCTGCCCGAGCAGCCCGACCGCAAGGCGGCGCGCGAGCGCCTGGGATTGAGGCCAAACGGCGAATACGTCGCCCTCCTGCCGGGCAGCCGTCAAAGCGAACTCAATCTCATGGCGGACACCTTCATCGAGACCGCGCGCCAGGTCCATCAACGCCGGGGCCAGGTCCAGTTCCTGATCCCCCTGATCACGCGCGAGACCCGGCTTCAGTTCGAGCAGGCGATTTTCCGGCTGCAGGCGCATGACCTGCCGATCCGCATCCTGTTCGGCCACGCCCACGACGCCCTGCAGGCGGCCGATGCCGCCTTGATCGCCTCCGGCACTGCCACCCTGGAGGCCGCCCTGCTCAAGTGTCCCCATGTCATCACCTACAAGGTGCCCTGGCTCACCTACCAGATCATGCGGCGCCAGGCCTACCTGCCCTACATCGGCCTGCCCAATATCGTCGCCGGGCGCCAGATCGTGCCCGAGTTGATCCAGAAGCAGGCTCAGCCGGAGCCTCTGGCGGACGCGATCCTGACCCTGTTGGAGAATCGGCTGGCACGGGAGACCATGCTCGATGCCTTCGAGGCCATGCGCCGCTCGCTCCGGCGTGACACCCCGCGTCTGATCGCCGAGGCCCTCGCCCCCTATCTCAAGTGAAACCCGAACCTCTGCTGATCTGCGGTGTCGACGAGGCCGGGCGCGGCCCCCTGGCCGGGCCGGTCTGCGCCGCCGCGGTCATCCTCGACCCCGCCCGACCGATCGGGGGCTTGAAAGACTCGAAAAAGCTGTCCGCCAGCAACCGCACCCGCCTGGCCCAGGAGATCAAAGACAAGGCACTGGCCTGGGCCGTGGCCTGGGCCAGCGTGGAAGAGATCGATCGACTCAACATCCTGCAGGCCACACTGTTGGCCATGCGCCGCAGTGTGTTGAATTTGTCGGTACAACCCGACGCGGTCTGGGTGGACGGCAACGTCTGTCCTGAACTACCCTACCCGGGCCGGGCCATCGTCCAGGGTGATGCCCTGGAGCCCGTGATTTCGGCGGCTTCGATCCTGGCCAAGACCGAGCGGGATAAGGAAATGTTGCAGTTGGCTAAGTATTATCCGGACTATGGCTTCGAACGTCACAGCGGGTATCCTACGCCGGACCACATCGCAGCCTTGCAACGGCACGGCGCTTCCCCGGTGCACCGCAAATCGTTCGGACCGGTCAAACGGGTCCTGATGCAAGACCAGGCAGGAAGCGCCGACGACAGAGGAGAGATCAAGACATGCTGGTGATCGTTGGCTGGCTCATCGCCCTGGCTGGCGTGTTCGGCGGCTTCGCCGCGGCCGGTGGGCATCTGGCCTCATTATTCCAACCCCTCGAACTGGTCATGATCGGTGGCGGCGCCCTAGGTGCCTTCGTCGCCGCCAACGGCCCCAAGGGCCTGAAAGCCACCCTCGGCAGCATCGGCAAGGTCTTCAAGGGCTCCAAGTTCAACAAGGCGCTCTATATCGAGTTGCTGGCGCTGCTGTTCGAGATTCTGACCAAGGTGCGGCGCGAGGGCCTGATGTCGATCGAATCGGATGTCGAGGAGCCGGAAAAAAGCGCCTTGTTCAGCAAATATCCCGCCATCCAGAGCGATCATCATCTGGTCGAATTCATTACCGATTATCTGCGTCTCATGGTCGGCGGCAACCTGAACGCCATGGAAATCGAAAATCTCATGGATGCCGAGATTGAGACCCATCACCACGAGGCCATGGTGCCGGCCCATGCCGTGCAACGCATGGCCGACGCCATGCCGGCCTTCGGTATCGTGGCGGCGGTGATGGGCGTGGTCCACACCATGGAGTCGCTGCATTTGCCGCCGACCGAACTCGGCGTACTGATCGCCCACGCCCTGGTCGGTACCTTCCTCGGTATTTTGCTCTCCTATGGCTTCGTGTCACCGGTTTCCACCGTCCTCGAAAACAAGGCCGAAGAGGAAGGCAAGGTGCTGCAAACCGTGAAGACGGTGCTGCTGGCCAGCCTGAACGGGTTTTCGCCCCAGGTCTGTGTCGAGTTCGGCCGTAAGGTTCTCAATTCCACCGAGCGCCCCGGTTTCCGCGAGCTCGAGGAAGAGCTGAAAAACCGCAAAGGCAAATGAAAACCCGGCAGGCGATGCAGGGCATGGACCGGGTGGTCTCAACACCGGCCAGCCTGTCGACCCCTCTAATGCCACCCGCCCCGGCAACAGGCTGACATGGCAGACGATTCCCAACGCCCGATAGTCATCAAGCGGATCAAGAAGGCAGCGCACGGCCACCACGGCGGCGCCTGGAAGATCGCCTACGCCGACTTCGTCACGGCGATGATGGCCTTCTTTCTGTTGATGTGGCTCTTGGGCTCGGTCAACACCTCCAAGCTGTTTGGCATCTCCGAATACTTCAAGACGCCGCTCAAGGTCGCGCTGCAGGGCGGGGTCGGCGCCGGCGATCAGACCAGCATCATCAAGGGCGGTGGCGAGGACGTCACCCGCAAGGCGGGCGAGGTCAAACGGGGTGAACCCGATCAGCCGGAAACGCCGCAACAGAACAAGCTCCAGGAGGCCGTCCGGCTGACCGACCTGAAAGAGAAGCTGGAAAAACTGATCGAGAACAATCCGAAACTCCAGCAATTCAAGAAGCAACTCAAGATCGACATCACCACCGAGGGGCTGCGCATCCAGATCGTCGACGACCAGAACCGACCGATGTTCGATTCCGGCAGCGCGGTGATGAAGCCCTACACCCGCGACATCCTGCGCGCGATCGGCCATACCCTGAACGAGGTGCCCAACCGGATCAGCCTGTCCGGCCACACCGATGCCGTGCAGTATGCCTCGGGCCAGCGCGGCTACAGCAACTGGGAACTCTCGGCCGACCGGGCCAATGCCTCGCGCCGCGAACTGTTGCTGGGCGGCCTGGAGGAAAGCAAGATCCTGCGCGTGGTCGGTCTGGCGTCAGCCGTCCCCTTCAACAAGGACAATCCCAACGACCCGGTCAACCGGCGCATTTCCATCATCGTGATGAACAAGCAGGCGGAAGAGGCCATCACCAAGGAAAATCAGCAGATCGAGGCCATGACCGCGCAGCAAGTCGGGGAAAAGCTTGGCACCGTCAAACCATGAGCACACAGGCCTGCGCCGTCTGAACCTGCCGCTGCCGGCCCAGGCCGCCCTGATTCATCTCATGGCCTGGGGGGGCAGCCTTGGCCTGGTCCTTGTTGCCCAGCACCTGCAGTTTTCGGTCACCGGGTTTGGCCTGCTGCTCCTGCAGGGTGCGCTGGCCGGGGCCCTAAGTCTGCTGCTCGGCCTGCCCGGCTGGTGGCTCGCCATCAACTTTGGTTTTTTTCCGCTGATCGGGCTCGCCCTGCAACTCGAGCTCGATCCGGCCTGGTATCTCCTGGCCCTGGGCGCCCTCCTGCTCACCCAGTTTGGCGCCTTGCACAGCCGGGTGCCGTTGTACCTGTCGAGCCGTCAGGCCAAGCGCGAACTAGCCCGCGTGCTGCCGGCACAGTCCGGCCTGCGTCTGCTCGACATCGGCAGCGGCACCGGTGCGCTGCTGGCCTACCTGGCCCGGGTCCGGCCCGATCTGCAGCTGGCCGGGATCGAGTCCGCACCCCTGCTTTGGCTGGTCAGCCGTTTGCGCCTTGGCCAGCGCGCGCAGGTCAAATTCGGCGATTTCCGGCACCTCGACCTGGCACATTTCGATGTGGTCTATGCCTTCCTCTCACCAGCGCCGATGGCGCGGCTGTGGGACAAGGTCCGGCGCGAGATGCGTCCCGGCAGCCTGTTCATCAGCAATTCCTTCGGCGTGCCCGGGGTTGCGCCCGACGCGGTGGTGGAACTGGATGACCTCAATCGAGGCCGGCTTCTGATCTGGCGCCTGACATGACACCCAAACAGTGGATTGAACTCCTGGGTCCCACCGATCTGCCGGTGTTTCGCGACACCGAACGGCGCCTTGCCAGCATGGCGACTCAGGGCGAGCAGCTCAAGACCGGCGACATCGCCGCCGTGATCCTGGCCGATCCGCTGATGACCCTGCGTATCATCTACGACGCCAACAAGCGCAAATCGCGCCACTTCGACACCGAGATCACGACGGTCGACCATGCCCTGATGATGATCGGGGTGAATGTCTTCTTCGAGAAATACCAGGGCCTGAAAACGGTCGAAGACGCCTTGAGCAACCAGCCGCTCGCTTTGCAGGGCGCCTACGGCCAATTGCAGCGTTGCCTGCATGCCGCCTGGCAGGCACGCGATTTCGCGGTGCTGCATATCGATATCCGGGCCGAAGAAGTGCAGGTGGCCGCCCTGCTCGGCGAAATCGCCGAACTGCTGCTTTGGGTGCTCACCCCGGAAACCGCGCTCAAACTGCGCCGCCTGCGCCGGAAACAACAGCCCGATGCCGAGCAGGCGACACTGGGCGGGGCGCTGTCACAACTGCAGCATACCGTGCTCGAGGCGTGGCATGTGCCCAGCCTGCTGCGCGAACTCCTCAGCAGCAGCCACCAGCCAAGACCGCGCCAGATTCTGCTGCAGTCCGCCCTGGCCATTGCCCGCACCAGCGAAGACGGTTGGTGGAGCGACGCGTTCAACGGGGTCTACGAGGCCTTGGCCGAATTGCTGGGGCAACCGGCGGAGCGCATCGCGGGCATCGTCCATCACAATGCCGTTCAGGCCGCACGTGCCAACCGCTGGGTACCCGCCCTGCCCGCGGCCCGCTGGCTGCCGCTGCTGCCCGGCGACTGGCCGCCCGAGCCGGTGGAGGAGGAGGCCGGCGAGGCCTGCCCCATGCCCGACAAGCAGGTGTTCCGGGAAAGCCTCAAGGCGATCGAGACCCATCAGGATGGGACGCTGACGCTGTCACAGATGAGCGCTCAGATCCTGCGCGGCCTGCATACCGGATTGGGCCTGTCGCGCATCCTGTTCGCCATGGTCACACCTGACGGCAAGCGGGTGAAATGCCGTTTCACCCTGGGCATCGCGCACGAAGACCCGCTGCGCCACTTTGAATTCACCCTGGCCGGCAAAGACCTGTTCGGCCAGCTGATGAACAAGATGCAGGGCATCTGGATGAACGCCGACAACCGTGACCGGCTGTGGCCGCTGATCCAGCCCAATCTGCGCGAGATGATCGGGGTCGGCGATTTCTATGCGATGTCGCTGTTCACCGGCAACAAACCGATCGGCCTGATCTACGCCGACCGGGGTCACGGCGTCTGCGGCCTCGACGCCCTCACCTACACCGACTTCAAGATGCTCTGCCTGCAGGCCGCACGTGGCCTGGCCAAGGTCAAGGCCGGCTAAATCGCCTCTCGTTCAGACCGGCTTGCCCGCCAGCCTGAGCCAGGTGCTGACGACCGTGTCCGGGTTGAGGGACAGACTGTCGATGCCCTGCTGCACCAGCCACTCGGCCAGATCCGGATGATCCGACGGCCCCTGGCCGCAGATGCCGACGTACTTGCCCTGGCGCTTGCAGGCGGCGATCGCCTCGGCCAGCAGTTTCTTCACCGCCGGATTGCGCTCGTCGAAGGCCGCCGCCACCAGACTGGAATCGCGGTCGACGCCGAGGGTGAGCTGGGTCAGGTCGTTGGAGCCGATGGAGAAGCCGTCGAAGCGCTGGAGGAACTCCTCGGCCAGCAGCACGTTGGACGGGATCTCGCACATCATCACCAGCTTGAGCCCCTGCTCGCCCCGTTTGAGGCCGTTCTCGGCCAGCACCGCCAGGGCGGCGTCGGCGTCGTCCAGGGTGCGGACGAAGGGCAGCATGATCTCGACGTTGGTCAGGCCCATGTCCTCGCGTACCCGGCGGATGGCGCGGCATTCCAGCTCGAAGGCGCGGCGGAACAGGGGGTGGGCGTAACGCCCGGCACCGCGGAAGCCGAGCATGGGGTTTTCCTCGGTCGGCTCGTACAGCCTGCCGCCGATCAGGTTGGCATATTCGTTGGATTTGAAATCGGACAGACGCACGATCACCCGCTTGGGCCAGAAGGCGGCGGCGATGGTGGCCACCCCCTCGGCCAGCTTGCCGACGTAGAAGGCGACCGGGTCGTCGTAGCCGCGCGCGTGCCGCGCGATCTCGTGGCGTATCTCATCCGGCAGCTTGGGATAATCCAGCGCCGCATTGGGGTGGATGCCGATGGCGGTATTGATGATGAACTCCAGCCGCGCCAGGCCCACGCCCTCGTGCGGCAGCATGGCGAAGTGGAAGGCCTGCTCCGGGTTGCCGACGTTCATCATGATCTTCACCGGCAGCTCGGGCATGGCCGACAGCTCGATGGTGCTGTGCTGGAATTTCAGCAGGCCCGCGTAGACCTTGCCGTCCTCGCCCTCGGCGCAGGACACGGTCACCGGCTGGCCGCTCTGCACCTTGGCCGTGGCATCGCCCGCCCCGACCACGGCCGGCACGCCCAGCTCGCGCGCGACGATGGCCGCATGGCAGGTGCGGCCGCCCCGGTCGGTGACGATGGCCGAGGCCCGCTTCATCACCGGTTCCCAATCGGGGTCGGTCATCTCGGTGATCAGGACATCGCCCGGCTGCACCAGATGCATGTCGGCCGCGCTGCGCACCACCAGGGCCCGGCCCTGGCCGATCCTGGTCCCGATCGCCCGGCCCTCCGCCAGCACCGGGCCGCGCTCCTGCAACTGGTAGCGTTCCAGCACCCGCCCCGCGCGCGACTTCACCGTCTCGGGCCGGGCCTGCAGGATGTAGAGCTTGCCATCGATGCCATCGCGCCCCCATTCGATGTCCATCGGCCGGCCGTAATGGCGCTCGATGCTCACGGCATAGCGGGCCAGTTCCAGGATCTCCGCCTCGCTCAGGGCGAAGCGCTGGCGCAAATCGTCAGGCACCGGCTCGATCCGGGTCGAGGCCTCGGCCCGCACCTCGTCGGTGAACACCATGCGGATGGCCTTCTCGCCCAGCTTCCTGCGGATCACCGCCTGTTTGCCGGCGGCCAGACCCGGTTTGTGCACGTAATATTCGTCCGGGTTGACCGAGCCCTGCACCACGGTCTCGCCCAGGCCGTAGGCGGCGTTGATAAACACCACGTCGGGAAAGCCGGATTCGGTGTCGAGGGTGAACATCACCCCGGCCGCCCCCCTGTCCGAGCGCACCATGCGCTGGATACCGGCCGACAAGGCGACATGGCTGTGCTCGAAGCCGTGATGCACCCGGTAGGCGATGGCACGGTCGTTGTAGAGCGAGGCAAAACAGCGTTTGACCGCGTCGAGCAGGTTGTCGATGCCGCGGATGTTGAGATAGGTCTCCTGCTGGCCGGCAAACGACGCATCCGGCAGATCCTCGGCGGTGGCCGAAGAGCGCACGGCGAAGGCGACCTCGCCGCCGGCCTCGCGGCACAGGGCATCATGCGCCGTGCGGATGGCGCCTTCCAGCGCGGCCGGTAAGGGCGCATCGAAGATCCACTGCCGAATCTCCTTGCCGCAACGGGCCAGGGCCTGTACATCGGCCACGTCCAGCCCGGACATACGCTCGGCGATGCGGCGATCCAAACCGTTTTGCGCCAGCAATTCGCGAAAGGCATCGGCCGTGGTGGCGAAGCCGTCCGGCACGCGCATGCCCTCATGCCGCAGGTTACGGATCATTTCACCGAGCGAGGCGTTTTTGCCGCCCACCTTGTCCACGTCTTTCATGGACAGCTCATGAAAACGCAGGATATAGTCCATCTCAGCCCCCGCCAAACACAGCAACCATGAGCGATTCGCGCCCGGTATTCTTCGTTTCCGACCACACGGGGATCACCGCCGAACTCATCGGCAAAAGCCTGCTCTCGCAGTTCCCCGGCCAGAGCTTCACATTCATCAGTCTACCCTTCATCGACAGCCAGGAAAAAGCGGAAAAGGCCGCGCAACGCATCCAGGCGGAACGCGGCCACAGCCGTCTGCGCCCGCTGGTGATCTCGACCCTGGCCCAGCCGGAATTGCGCCGCCCCATCGCCCAGACCGACAGCCTGTGCCTCGACATCTACCCCTGTTTTTTGCAGGCGCTGGAGACCGAGCTGGGCTGCCCGCCCACCCCGGCCCTGGGCCAGGCCCATGGCATGAGCGACGCGGCGCAATACCGGGCCCGCATGGATGCGCTGAACTACGCCCTGGCCGCCGACGATGGCCTGGCCACCGAGCGCTATGGCCAGGCCGACCTGATCCTGGTCGGCGTCTCCCGCAGCGGCAAGACGCCGACCTCGCTCTACCTGGCCATGCAATATGGCCTGCGCGTCGCCAATTATCCTTTGACCCCGGAAGACCTCGAGAAAACCGGCTTGCCCGAGAAATTGCAGGCGCACCGGCCGAAACTGCGCGGCCTGACCCTGTCGGCCCGGCGTCTGTCCCAGATCCGGGCGGAACGCCGACCCGACAGCCGTTATGCCAGCCTGGACAATTGCCAGAAGGAACTCCAGCTGGCTGAACACATGCTGCGCGGCGCAGGCATTCCGATCATCGACACCACCCAGCGCTCGGTGGAGGAAATCGCGGCCTTGCTCAAGCAATCACTGACGGCCGCATGAGTTTTGTCTGACCCGCTCGAACAGGCAGACAGCCGCTGCCGCGGCCACGTTGAGCGACTCCACCCGCCCCGGCATGGGAATCACAAAAGCGCGGCAGCCGGCTTGCAGTTGCCGGCTCAGCCCGGCCCCTTCATTGCCGAAGGCGAAGGCCACGGGCCCGGTCAGATCGAGTTCATACAGACTGGTCCTGGCCCCCAGCACGGCGGCATGCACCGCTTGGGGCAATTGGGCCGCGATCTGGGCCAGGTCCGCCGATTCCACGATGGCCAACTGAAACTGGGCCCCCTGCCCGCCGCGCAGGGTTTTGGGCGACCAGGCATCGGTGCAGCCTTTCGACAGATAAGCCGTTTGCACGCCGGCGGCGGCCGCCGCGCGCAACACGGCGCCGAGATTGCCCGGATCCTGGATGTCTTCCAGCAGGATGACGAATTCGCGGCCCGCCGCTGCCGGCTTGGGAATGCGCACCAGCGCCATCAGCCCGGTCGGGGTTTTGACCGGCGCCAGCGCGCGCATCAAGGCCTCGCTCAGGGTCAACGCGGGCGTGCTCTGGACCAGCTCGCCCAGCATGGGGGGCAACGCCGCGCCCTCGGCAAGGATCAACTTCTCCAGCCTGAGGCCCGCCGTGAGCGCAGCCTCGATCAGATGCCAGCCGTCAAGCAGGGCAAGACCGGCCTCGCGCCGCGCCCGGGCGTCCTCGGCCAGGCTCCTCAGGAAACGGTATTCCGGGTTGTCGCGCGAGCGTATGGCCTTCATCGGCAGGCGCCGACCGAGCCTTCGGCACAGATGCGGCCATCGACCCAAGCCGCCTTGTCGAGCCGCGCCCCCTCCAGGCGCACGCCTTCGAGCCTGGCCCCGCTGAAGGTGGCATAGCTGAGGTCGCTCGCGCCAAGGTTGGCGCCGGTCAGGTCGGCATCGGTGAAATCTGCCGCGCGCAAGACCGCCGCCTCGAGATTGGCCGCGCGCAAGCTGGCCCCGGCCAGGCTGGCGAAACTGAGATCGGCCTGTTGCAGGTCCGCCTCATCCAGTTTGCTGCGATCCAGCCGGCTGTGGCGCAGCGGCGCCCCGCGCAAATTGGCCGCCGTCTTGTCGCAGCCGGCCCAGTTCACGCCCGGCCCGCTTGCCTTGCAGTCGGGCGGCCCCAATTGTGCTTTCACCAGGACCATGCCCTCGCCCTGCCCATACCAGATGCCCCCGGCCGCCAGGGCGACGGTGATCAGGGCCAGCAGGCCCAGCCACAACTTTGGTCGCCGACTCCGCTCGGCCCGCATCAGCTGAGTGGTCAGCTGATGATCATGGCGCAGGGCCTGCAAGGGTTCCGGCTCCGGCTGGGCCCGCCGCCGCTCGGCCGCCGCCTCGGAATCGCTGTACAAGCGCTCGTCCAACCAACGATGCCGGGCACGGGCACGCTCCTCCTGCCAGGTGATTTCGTCCGCCGCCTGGGGCATCTGCTCACCTTTCGGCGTTTCCGGAAAATAGCCGCTGTCCTGGATGCTCACCCAGGTTTCCCGGTCGTGGCTGATTTCGTCGCTGCGCACCAGCCGGCCGAGTATCAGATACTCTTCGATTTGGGCATGTGGAAACGGGCCGGCCATCTTGCCGTTTTTGCGCACATACCAGCGATGATGCAAGGGCAAGGCGACAGCCGGTTTCGCCGGCGCATGGGAAAAATGCCCGCTCTGCTCGACGCTGACCCAGGCCTCCCGGTCCGGGCTGATCTCGTCGCTGCGCAGCAGGAGACCACGGGCGAGATACTCCTCGATTTGCGGCTGGGGAAAAGGCCCTGCAACCTTGGCGTTCCGGCGCACATACCAGCGTTGATGGCTCATGGTCTCGGCATCCCTCGTGATGCCGGCATTGTAACCCTGGGCTGCGCGCAAAAAAAAAAGCCCGGTCAGGGACCGGGCTTGGAAATCCACCAAAGGAGGAGGATGGAGGAGACAACACTGATGACGCTAAGGGAGTAGCGTCGGCATCAGTGTTATTAGAATTTTCTAATATAACGAACCATTGCGCAAGCATTATTTTGAGGCCAGATTGACAATGACCGCCGCCAGCCCGACCCGGCTCGGGCGATAAATTCCTATCTTATTGTTTTAAAAGGTTTTTTATAGGCCAGATAGCAATTTGGTATTTGTGTACCAAACTCAGGCCGGCCGACTGCGCGGGTAGTTGATGGACACGTTTTCCGGCCGCAGCCAATGGCGCAGCTCATCGAGCAGTTCGTTGCTCAGACGCACCCGCCACGCGTCGCCCAATTCGATGACGCATTGCGCGTCCCGGTTGCGATAGTGCACGGCGACGGGACAGCCGGCACCGGTCTGGCGATAAGGCTGCAGCAGGCGGCGCAGCCGTTCGGCGTCGGCCTCGCCGTTCATGGACAGACGCAGACGGTCGGCATGCCTGGCCCGGGCGCCCTCCAGGTCGTAGAGCTCTTCCGCCGTCACCCGCAGCCCGCCGGAGTAGTCGTCGTGGCTGACCTTGCCCTGCACGATGAGCAGGGCGTCCTCCTTCAAGAGGTCGCGCCGCGCCTCGAATTTTTCGTTGAACACGGCGACGTCGACCTGGCCGGCGCCGTCGTCCAGCAGCACCGAGGCCATCTTGCCGCGCCGGGTCATGCGGATGTTCACGGCCATGACCACGCCGGCCATCCAGACCGGCTGCTGTTGCGGGGTGAGCTGGTTCAGGCCCTTGTCGACAATGCCGGCCAGGTCCTGGCGATAGGCATCGAAGGGGTGACCGCTGAAATAGAAGCCGAGCGCGGCCTTTTCCTGCACCAGCTTTTCCTTGAGCGACCATTCGCCGACCTCGGGCAGGGCCGGCGCCGCCTCGTTCATCGCCTCGCCGAACAGGCTGTCCTGCACGGCGTTGCGCTGCATGGTGTCGCCCCACTCCATGGCCAGGCCGACCGCGTTGAACAGCTGCGCCCGGTTGGGGTTGAGGCTGTCGAAGGCCCCGGCCCGAACCAGGGCCTCGATCACCCGGCGGTTGACGATGCGGCGGTCGACCCGGCGGCAGAAGTCGAACAGGTCGGAGAACTGGCCGCCCGCCTCCCGCGCCTGGACGATGGCGGCGATGGCCGACTCGCCGGTGCCCTTGACCGCGCCCAGGCCGTAGCGGATGCGCCTGGCGTCGATCGGCACAAAGCGGTAGTCGGACAGGTTGATGTCGGGCGCCAGCACCTCCAGGCCGTTGGCCACGGCATCCTCGTAGAAGTTGCGCACCTTGTCGGTGGCGTCCATGTCGGCCGATAGGGTGGCGGCGGCGAAGGCCGAGGGGTAATGGGTCTTGAGCCAGGCGGTCTGGTAGGAGACCAGGGCGTAGGCGGCCGAGTGCGACTTGTTGAAGCCGTAGCCGGCGAACTTCTCCATCAGGTCGAAGATGTATTCGGCCTGGCCGGCATCGACGCCTTTCGCCACGGCGCCCTCGACGAACAGGCCCCGGTGCTGGGCCATCTCCTCCGGCTTCTTCTTGCCCATGGCCCGGCGCAAAAGATCGGCAGCGCCCAGGGTGTAGCCGCCCATGATCTGGGCGATCTGCATCACCTGTTCCTGGTAGACGATGACGCCGTAGGTGGGCTTGAGCACGCCCTCCAGCATGGGGTGCAGATAGGAGAGCTCGGCCCGGCCGTGCTTGCGGTTGATGAAGTCGTCGACCATGCCCGACTCCAGCGGGCCGGGTCGGAACAGCGCGACCAGGGCGATCAGGTCCTCGAAGCAGTCCGGCTGCAGGCGCCGGATCAGGTCCTTCATGCCGCGCGATTCGAGCTGGAACACGGCGGTGGTGTTGCAGGCCTTGAGCAGTTTGTAGGTCGGCGCATCGTCCAGCGGCAGGGTCTCGATGCGCAGGTCGACCTCGGGATGCAGGCGCTTGATGTAGCGCACCGCCCAATCGATGATGGTCAGGGTGCGCAGGCCGAGGAAGTCGAACTTGACCAGACCGGCCTTCTCGACGTCGTCCTTGTCGAACTGGGAGACCATGGCCTCCGAGCCGTCGGCCCGGTAGAGCGGGCAGAAGTCGGTCAGCTTGCCCGGCGCGATCAGCACGCCGCCGGCGTGCATGCCGACGTTGCGGGTCAGGTCTTCCAGGCTGAAGGCCAGATCGAACAGCTCCTTCACATCGTCTTCCGCCTCGTACTTCTCCTTGAGCTGAGCCTCCTGCGCCAGGGCCTTTTCCAGCGACACCGGCTTGACGCCCTCGACGGGCACCAGCTTGGACAGCATGTCGCAGAAGTTGTAGGGCATGTCGAGCACGCGCCCGACGTCGCGGATCACCGACTTGGAGCCCAGGGTGCCGAAGGTGGCGATCTGCGACACCGCCTCATGGCCGTATTTGTCGCGCACGTACTGGATCACCCGGTCGCGGCCGTCCTGGCAGAAATCGACGTCGAAGTCGGGCATGGACACCCGCTCGGGGTTGAGGAAGCGCTCGAACAGCAGGTCGTAGCGGGTGGGGTCGAGGTCGGTGATGCCCAGGCAGTAGGCGACCAGCGAGCCGGC
>DDKN01000047.1 GCA_002339725.1 Thiobacillus sp. UBA2597 | reverse complement strand
GCCGGTCGCCCCCTACCGCCCCAAAAGGGGCGGCAGGTACCCGCTCCCTGCTCGCGGTCATCCCGCCGATCCCAACGAAGTGGACGTGCCTAACCTTGTGCTTCATGCCGCCAGCTCCTTGCAGACATCGGCCACGCGCTCGGCGGCCTCGGGTTTGGCCAGTGCCCGCGCCTTGACCGCACGCGCCAGCAGTTCGGCGCGTTCGAGCCCGCCGAGCCACTGCGCCAGGCCTTCCGGGGTCAATTCCTTTTGCGGCATGAGCCAGGCCGCCCCGCGTTCGGAAAGAAAGCGGGCGTTCGCGCTCTGGTGGTCGTCCACCGCGTGGGGGAAGGGCACGAAGGCGGCGGCGACGCCGGCGGCGGCGATCTCGGCCACGGTCAGCGCGCCGGCCCGGCAGAGCACCAGATCGGCCCAGGCATAGGCCGCCGCCATGTCGTCGATGAAGGCCAGGCACTCGGCCGCCACGCCCGCCGCCGCATAGTTCGCCTGCAACTGCTCGATGTGCCGGGCGCCGGCCTGGTGCCGCACCACAGGACGGCGATCGGCGGGCAGCAGGGCCAGGGCCTTGGGCACCACCTCGTTGAGCACCGCCGCCCCCAGGCTGCCGCCCACCACCAAGAGGCGCAGCGGGCCCTGATGCTCGGCATAGCGCAGCTCCGGTGCCGGCAGCGCGGCGATCTCGGGCCGCACCGGGTTGCCGACCCAGACCTCGTTTCCGGCCAGCGGCGTTGCCAGCGGCAGGCCGAGCAGCACGCGGTCGGCCAGCTTCGCCAGCACCCGGTTGCTCATGCCGGCAATGGCGTTCTGCTCGTGGATGACCAGCGGCTTGGCCAGCAACACGGCCATCAGGCCGCCGGGGAAGGCAGGGTAGCCGCCGAAACCCACCACCACATCGGGCCGCACCCGGAACAGCGCGCGCAGCGACTGCCCGAAGGCGATGAGCAATTGCAGCGGCAACAGGACCAGACGCAATGGCCCCTTGCCGCGCACGCCGGCGAAGTTCAGCCATTCGATGGCAAAGCCGCGCTCGGGCACCAGGCGCGCCTCCAGGCCGGCCCGGGTGCCGAGCCAGACCACGCGCCAGCCCTCGGCGCGCAGGCGCTCGGCCACCGCCAGGGCGGGCATGATGTGCCCACCGGTGCCGCCGGCCATGATCAGGGCGGTGCGCGCGCTCATCGCACCGCCCCCGCGCCCTTGCCGCGCATCAATGGCCGGTTTTGGCTGCGGCCGCTTCGCTTAACTTCGGCGTTGCCGAAGTTAGCCTGCGCCGAAATCGGCTGCCCTTTGGCCTGCATCGAGACGGGGATGGCAAGTTGGCTCATGTCGTTTTCTTGCCCCTCATGAGCCAGCCGGTTTTGGCTGCGGCCGCCGCTGCGCGGCTTCACATCGGCTACGCCGATATGAGCCTGCGCCGAAACAGGCAGCCCTTGGTACCTCGATGCGGCGTGCCATCTGAAGTCGCTCATAAGGCCTTCTTCCCCCTCATGAGCTGCCTGTTTTCATAGTCGACCCGAATCAGGATCGCCAGCGCCATGCAGTTGGCGACGATGCCGGAGCCGCCGTAGCTCATCAGCGGCAGGGTCAGGCCCTTGGTCGGCAGCAGGCCCATGTTCACGCCCATGTTGATGAAGCCCTGCACCCCGAGCCAGACGCCGATGCCCTGGGCGACCAGGGCGGCGTAGTTGCGGCCCATCAGCGCAGCCTGCCAGCCGATGGAGAAGGCGCGCCAGGTCACCCAGGCGAACAGGGCGATCACCGTCATCACCCCGAGGAAGCCCAGTTCCTCGGCGATCACCGCCAGCAGGAAATCGGTGTAGGCCTCGGGCAGGTAGAACAGCTTCTCCACGCTGTCGCCCAAACCCACTCCCGTGAGTTCGCCGCGACCGAAGGCGATCAGGGAGTGCGACAGCTGATAGCCCTTGCCCAGCGGGTCGGCCCAGGGGTCCATGAATCCGACCACCCGCTGCAGGCGATAGGGCGAGAGCCAGATCATCAGCACGAAGCCGACGCCCAGCATCAGGATCAGGCCGGCGAACAGGCGCCAGTTGAGGCCGCCCAGGAACAGAATGGCCAGCGCGATCGCCACGATCACCACGAAGGCGCCGAAGTCCGGCTCCATCAGCAACAGACCGCCGACGCCGAGCATGACGATGAACATGGGCAGGAAGCCCTTCTTCAGGTTGTCCATGAACGCCGCCTTGCGCACCGTGTAGTCGGCGGCGTAGAGCACGACGAACAGCTTGACCAGTTCCGAGGGCTGGAAATTGCCCAGGGGGCCGAGCGGAATCCAGCGCCGGCTGCCGTTCACCTCCTTGCCGATGAAGGGCACCAGCACGGCGATGAGGCAGAGCGCGCCCAGGATGAACAGCCAGGGCGCCGCCTTCTGCCACAGCCCGGTCGGCACCTGGAACGCGGCATAGGCCGCGGCCAGACCGACCGTCAAATACATGGCGTGGCGGATGAGATAGAACTCGCCCTGCTGGTTGACGCTCTTGGCCTCGGCCACCGCGATTGAGGCCGAATAGACCATGACCAGGCCCATGGCCAGCAGGGCGAACACGGCCCAGAGCAGACCCCAGTCGTAGGGCGCGAGCAGGGTGCGCTTGGGCTGGGCCGCCTTATAGAACACGGGCGCCCTCCTCTTCGGCCTTCAGGGCCTGCACCGCCTGAACGAAGACCTCGGCCCGGTGCACGTAATTGCGGAACATGTCGAAGCTGGCGCAGGCCGGCGACAGCAGCACGGCATCGCCCGGCCGGGCCAGGGCGTAGGCCTGGCGCACCGCCGCCTCCAGGCTCTCGGCCCGCACCACCGGCACGCTGCCGGCGATGGCGGCCGCGATCTGCGGCCCGTCTCGGCCGATCTGCACCACCGCATGGACCTTTTTCACGGCATCCTTCAGCGGCGTGAAATCCTGGCCCTTGCCGTCGCCGCCGGCGATCAGCACCACCGGACAGGGCATGCCCATGAGTGCCGCCACGGTGGCACCGACATTGGTGCCTTTGGAATCGTCGTAGAAGGTCACGTCCTTCACCGTGGCCACCTTTTCCACCCGGTGCGGCAAGCCCTTGAAACGCTTGAGCCCCGACAGCAGGGGGGCGTAATCGAGGCCGATGGCGCGGCACAGGGCCAGGGCGGCCAGGGCGTTGGCGGCGTTGTGCAGGCCGGTGATCGGCAGCTCGTCCACCGGCATCAGGCTGCAGCCATGCTCGGCCAGCCAATGGCGCCCGTCCTGCTGCACCAGGCCCCATTCGCCCGGCGCGGCCGGTTCGGCCAGCCCGAAGGTGTAGACGGTGCGGCCGGGCTGGCGCATGGCCATCACCAAGGGGTCATCACGGTTGAGTACCTGCACGCCGCCACCGTGGAAGATGCGCGCCTTGGCCGCGGCATAGTCGGCCATGCCGGCATAGCGGTCCATATGGTCTTCCGACAGATTGAGCACGGTGGCGGCATCGGGTACGAGGCTCGCCGTGGTTTCCAACTGGAAGCTGGACAGCTCCAGGACATAGACCTCGGGCCGGGCCTCGCCCTGCTCTGTCAGGGCATCGAGCACCGGCAGACCGATGTTGCCGGCAACCACGGTCCTGAGCCCGGCCGCCTGGCACAGATGGCCGACCAGGCTGGTCACCGTGCTCTTGCCGTTGCTGCCGGTGATGGCGATCACCTTGGCACGGCCACCTTGGATGCTGCGAGCGAACAATTCGACATCGCCGACGATGTCCTTGCCGGCCTTCGCCGCCACCTGAATCTCGGGCGTCGCCAGCGGCACGCCGGGGCTGACCACGATGAGATCGGCCCAGTCGAAATCGTCCTGACAAAAGCCCCCCAGGCGGAGTGTCACTTGCGGGTGCGCCGCACGCAGCCGCTCAGCATGGGGCGGCACCGCGCGGCTGTCGGTCGCGCGCAGCTCGGCACCCTGGCTCATCAGCCAGCGCACGCAGGACAGGCCGGTGTCGCCGAGTCCGACGACCAGGGCCTTGCGTCCTTCGAGGTTCAGCCGAGCGTTCATCGCAGTTTCAGCGTCGACAAGCCGATGAGGACCAGCATCATGCTGATGATCCAAAAACGGACCGATTCACGGTTTTGTCTCCGGCTAACGGCCCAAGGCGCGTCAGCGCGACGGCCTGCGGCCGGCGCTGTCGGCCTCGGGCCATTACCCTGCGACGAAATCAGGTTGTGGTCTTGGTTTCTCATCGCAGTTTCAGCGTCGACAGGCCAATGAGGACCAGCATCATGCTGATGATCCAAAAGCGGACCACAACCTGATTTTCTTTCCAGCCCTTGAGTTCGTAGTGGTGGTGCAGCGGCGCCATGAGGAAGATGCGCTTGCCGCGCAGCTTGTAGGAACCGACCTGGAGCATGACCGAGATGGTCTCAACCACGAACACGCCGCCCATGATGAACAGCACGATCTCCTGGCGCACGATCACGGCGACCACGCCGAGCGCGGCGCCCAGGGCCAGGGCGCCGACGTCGCCCATGAACACCTCGGCCGGGTAGGCGTTGAACCAGAGGAAGGCGAGGCCCGCACCCACCATGGCACTGCAGAACACCACCAGCTCGCCCGCGCCCGGGATGTGCGGCAGGCCCAGGTACTTGGCGAACACCGCGTGACCGGCGACATAGGCGAACACCGCCAGCGCGCCCGCCACCATCACCGTGGGCATGATGGCCAGGCCGTCGGCGCCGTCGGTCAGGTTCACCGCGTTGCTGGTGCCGACGATGACGAAATAGGTGAGCAGCACGAAGCCGGCCACGCCCAGGGGGATGGCCACGTCCTTGAAGAAGGGCACGATCAGCTCGGTCTGGGTCGGCAGCTGGGCCGAATAGGCGAGCCAGGCGGCGACCAGGGCGGCGATCACCGATTGCCAGAAGTATTTCCAACGCGCGGGCAGCCCCTTGGGATTGCGCTGCACCACCTTGCGCCAGTCGTCGACCCAGCCGATCGCGCCGAAACCGATCAGGGTCAGCAATGCGATCCAGACATACTGATTGGACAGATCGGCCCACAGCAGGGTGGTGATCACCATGGCGCTCAGGATCAGGGCACCGCCCATGGTCGGGGTGCCGGCCTTGACCAAATGGGTCTGCGGGCCGTCGTCGCGCACCGCCTGGCCGATCTTGTACTGGGTCAGCTTGCGGATCAGGGCCGGGCCGATGATGAAGGAGATCACCAGGGCCGTGAGCACGGCCAACACCGCGCGCAGCGTGATGTAGCTGAACACGTTGAAGGCCCGGATGTCGTGGCCGAGCCACTGCGCGAGCATCAGGAGCATTGGTGTGCCTCCTCAAAGCTTTTCACAACGCGCTCCATCTGCATGAAGCGCGAACCTTTCACCAGCAGCGTCGCACCCGGTTCCAGCGCGTTCTCCACTTCCGCCAGCAACTCCTCGATGCGTTCGAAGTGCATGGCGCGCTGGCCATCGCTGGCCGGGCCGAACCCTTCCACGGCGTGGATCGACAGCTCGCCCAGGCAGAACAGGCGCTCGATGCCGGCGGCGCGCGCCTTGGCACCGATCTCGCGATGCAGTTCGGCCGCGCCCGGGCCCAGCTCGCCCATATCGCCCAGCACCAGGATGCGTTTGCCCGGCTGGCTGGCGAGCACCTGGATGGCGGCCGTGACTGAGTCCGGGTTGGCGTTGTAGGTGTCGTCGATGAGATGCGCGCCGAGCAGGCATTCCTTGCGTTGCAGACGCCCCTTCACCCCGGTGTAGCCATTCAGGCCCTGGGCCACGGCATCGAGCGAGGCGCCCAAGGCCAAGGCGGCCGCGGTGGCGGCGGCGGCGTTGCGCACGTTGTGCAGGCCGGGCGCATGCAGTTCGCACTGCACCGTGCCGACCGGCGTGTGCAGGGTGAGCGCGGCGCCGTAGGCCAGGGGTCGGTGTTCGACCCGGACATCGGCCTGCGGCGCCAGGCCGAAGCTGACGATGCGCCGCCCTGCATTCATCCCGCGCCAGAGTGCGGTGTGAGGGTCGTCGGCATTGATCAGCGCGATGCCGTCGGCCGCCAGGCCGGTGAAGATCTCGCCCTTGGCCCGGGCCACCGCCTCCACCGTTTGCAGCCCTTCGAGGTGGGCGCGCTGGGCATTGTTGACCAGGGCGGCATCGGGCCGGGCCAGGTTCGACAGATAGGTCAATTCACCCGGGTGGTTCATGCCCATCTCGATCACGGCATAGCGATGGGCCGGGGTCAGGCGCAGCAACATCAGCGGCACGCCGATGTCGTTGTTCAGATTGCCCTCGGTCGCCAGCACCGCGCCGGCGTCGGCCCCGGTTTGAACCGCATGGGCGCGCAGGATGGCGGCGGTCATCTCCTTGACCGTGGTCTTGCCGTTGCTGCCGGTGATCGCCACCACCTTGGCCGGCTGCCGACTGCGGTGCCAGGCGGCGAGCCGGCCCAGGGCCAGGCGGGTATCCGGCACCACGATGGCCGGCGCCAGACTGAGCTGCGCGGCGGCATCGATCATCACCGCCGCCGCCCCGGCCGCCAGCGCCTGGGCGGCGAAGCGGTGGCCGTCGAAGCGTTCGCCGCGCAGGGCGATGAACAGGGCGCCTTTGGGCAGATTGCGGGTATCGGTCGAGACCGTGGTGAATTCGACGTCCTCGCCCACCGCCTGGGCGGACAGGGCCTGGGCCACTTCAGTGAGCCGCATGCTCGGCCCTCCATTTTGCGAGACCGTGCGCGGCCTCCTCCACATCGGAAAAATGCAGCCGGCGCCCGGCGATCTCCTGGTAATCCTCATGACCCTTGCCGGCGATCAGCACGATGTCCTCCGGCTTCGCCTCGGCGATGGCCTGGGCGATGGCGTCCTGCCGATCGATCACGGCGGTCTGTCCCGGTGGCATGCCGGCCAGGATCTCGGCGATGATGACGGCCGGGTCTTCGCCGCGCGGGTTGTCGCTGGTGACGATCACCCGGTCGGCCAGGGCGCTGGCGATGCCACCCATCTGCGGCCGCTTGCCCTTGTCGCGCCCGCCACCGCAGCCGAACACGCAGATCAGCCGGCCCCCGTGCACCAGCGACTTCAGGGTGGCGAGCACCTTGTGCAGGGCGTCCGGGGTGTGGGCGTAGTCGACGATCACGGTCGGCGCCGGCCCTTCCACCTCGACCCGCTGCAGGCGCCCGGCCACCGGCTTCACCTTGGCCAGGGCCGCCAGCGCGCCAGCCAGCTCGACCCCGCTAGCCAGCAGCACGGCAAGGCAACCGAGCAGGTTGTAGGCGTTGAACTCGCCCAGCAGCGCGGTTTTCAATTCGCCCCGGCCCCAGGGCGTGACCACCTCCAGACGCATGCCATTGCGGTCGAGCACGAACTTCTCCGCATGCACTTCGCCGCTGCGCAGGCCGTAGCCCAGCACCCGGGTCGGCCCGTCCTTGAGATCGCGGTACAGGCGCTGGCCCAGCTCGTCTTCCACATTGAGCACGGCCCACTTGAGACCGGGCCAGTCGAACAGCCTGGCCTTGGCGTGGGCATAGCTGGCCATGTCGCCGTGGTAATCCAGGTGGTCGCGCGAGAGATTGGTCAGCATGGCCACATCGAACCGGGTCTGCGCCACCCGGCCCTGATCCAGCGCGTGCGAGGAAACCTCCATCGCCACGGCGTCGGCACCCGCCGCCCGAAACTCGGCGAACAGGCCCTGCAGGGTCACCACATCCGGCGTGGTGTGGCTGCTGGCGGACAGTGCCGGCGGGAAGCCGTTGCCCAGGGTGCCGATGACGGCCGTGCGCCGGCCCAGGCCGGTCAGCGCCTCGGCCAACCAATGGCTGCAGGAGGTCTTGCCATTGGTGCCGGTCACGCCGATGACCCAGAGGGCCTCGGAGGGATGCCCGTACCATTCCGCGGCGATCTCGGCGGCCAGGGCCTTCAGGCCCGGCAGCGGGCGGTTGTATACGGTCCATTCGGCTTGCCAGGCAAAGCCTTCCGGCTCCCACAGCACGGCACCGGCGCCGGCGCGAATCGCCTCGGCGATGTGATGCCGGCCGTCGTGCGCCCCGCCCGGGAAGGCGAGGAAGGCATCGCCCGGCCGGACCTGGCGGCTGTCGGCGGTGAGCCGTTCGATCGGTGGCCGCACCTGGCGCAGCTCCTGAATCAGGGCCTGGTGTTGGTTCATACGTCCTCCGCCACCAGCGGCGCCGCGTGATTCGGCCCGGTCCAGGATTCCATCGGGGCATCGGGCGGCACCGCCATCAGGCGCAAGGCGCCGGCCATGACCCGGCTGAACACCGGGGCGGCGATCTGCCCGCCGTAATAGACGCCGCCGGAGGGTTCGTCGACCACGACGGCGATGACCAGGCGCGGGTCCGAGGCCGGCGCCATCCCGACGAAGGAGGACAGATACTTGTCCGGGGCGTAGCTGCCGCCGATCAGCTTGTGCGCGGTGCCGGTCTTGCCCGCGACCCGGTAACCGACCACCCGGGCCTGGGGCGCCGTGCCGCCGTCCTGGGTGGCCAGTTCCAGCATGGCACGCACCTCGCGCGCGGTGCGCTCGGACAGGATGCGCTGACCGACCACGGCCTCGCGCCGCTTGACGATGGTGAGCGGGGGCATCCAGCCGTCGTTGGCGAACACGGTGTAGGCATGGGCCAGCTGCATCAGGCTGACCGAGATGCCGTGGCCATAGGCCATGGTCGCCTTTTCGATCGGGCGCCAGCTGTCATAGGGGCGCAGGCGGCCGCTGCTCTCGCCCGGCAGGCCCGAATAGGGCGGCGCGCCGAATCCGGCGCGGCTCAAGGTGCGCCAGTAATCCTCCGAACGCATGTCGAGCGCGATCTTGGCGGTGGCGACGTTACTCGACACCTGGATCGCCTCGGCCACGCTGAGATTGCCCTTGGGATGAACGTCGGTGATCTTCTTGTCGCCCACCAAAAGGTAGCCCGGGCCGGTGTCGATCCGGGTGTCCGGCCGGACGATGCCGGCCTCCAGCGCGGCGGCCACCAGGAAGGGCTTCATGGTCGAGCCCGGCTCGAAGGCGTCGGTCACCGCCCGGTTGCGCGCACGGTCGGTCGTCAGGGTCGCGCGGTTGTTCGGGTTGTAGCTGGGCTGGTTGGCCAGCGCCAGGATCTCGCCGGTCTTGGCGTCGAGCACCACCACCGCCCCGGCCCGCGCCCGATGCTGCTGCACCGCGGCGGCCAGTTCGCGATAGGCCAGATACTGGATCTGCAGATTGAGCGACAGGGCCAGGTCCTGGCCCGGGCGCGGCAGCTTGACCGATTCCAGCACCTCGACCACATTGCCGCGCCGGTCACGCGCCACCCGCTTGAGGCCCGGCTCGCCCGCCAACCACTTCTCGTAGATCAGCTCGGCGCCCTCGATGCCCTTGTCCTCGACCGAGGTCAGGCCCAGGACATGGGCCACCACCTCGCCGGACGGATAGTAGCGGCGGTATTCCGGCTTGCTGTAGAGGCCCTTGATCTGCAACGCGAGCGCGCGCGCGGCGACATCCGGCGGCAACTGCCGGCGCAGATAGACGAAGCTCTTGCCCTTGTCCTGGAAGATTTTTTTCAGGCTGCCCGGCTCGATCTCGAGCAGGCCGGCCAGCGCGGCGATCTGTTCGGGCGTCGCCTGCGCCTCGCGCGGATTGAGCCAGATCGATTCGACCGGGGTGCTGATCGCGAGCGGCTCCCCCCGGCGGTCGGTGATCATGCCGCGATAGGCCGGCACCGGCTGCAGGCGGTTGATGCGCGCCTCGCCCTTCTCCTGCAGGAAATCGTCCTGCCAGCCCTGCAGATAGAGGGCACGCACGCTGAGCGCGGCATAGGCGGCGAACAGCAGACCCAGCATCAGGCGCATGCGCCAGCGCTGCAGGTCCAGACGCAACAGCGGGTTCACGCGGCGGCTCATGGTGCCTCTTTGCGCATCAGATTGAGCATGTGGATCTGCTTGGGCTCAGGCACCGCCATCTGCAGATGCTGGCGCGCCACCTGCTCGATCCGGCCATGCATGGCCCAGGTGCTCTGCTCCAGCTGCAAGCGGCCCCACTCGATGTCCAGGCTGCGCGCCTTTTCCTGCTCGGCCTGCAGCTCGATAAACAATTTGCGCGCCTGATGGCGCGCAGAGACGACGAGGAGGGCGCAGAGCACCAAGAGGATGGCGAGCAGGGCATTCAGCCTGAGCATGCCGCCTCCGCCGTTCGTTCCGCCACCCGCAGCACGGCACTGCGGGCGCGCGGGTTGCGCGCCACCTCGGCTGCGGAGGCGCGGATGGCGCGGCCGACCAGACGCAGCCGGCCAGGCCGGATGGCATGGGCGGGCAGGGGGATCTCGGGCGGAAACTCCTCGCCCTTCGCCTCCGCCCGCATGAACCGCTTGACCATCCGATCCTCCAAGGAATGAAAACTGATCACCGCCAGGCGCCCGCCTGCGCGCAACACCTCGACGCTTTGCGGCAGGGCCTGCGCCAGCTCCTCCAGCTCGCGGTTGATGTGAATCCGCACCGCCTGGAAGGTGCGCGTCGCCGGGTCCTGGCCGCGCTCGCGCGTGCGCACCGCCGAAGCCACGATCCGCGCCAGCTGCACGGTTCGGGTGATCGGCGCCTCGCTGCGCGCCTGCACGATCGCCCGGGCAACCGCCTTGGCAAAGCGCTCTTCGCCATAGTCGCGGATGACCCGCGCGATCTCTTCCTCGCTCGCCCGGTTCAGCCACGCCGCCGCCGTCTCGCCCTGGCTGGTGTCCATGCGCATGTCGAGCGGCGCATCGAAGCGGAAACTGAAACCGCGCGCCGCCTCGTCGATCTGCGGACTGGACACGCCGATGTCGAGCAGCACCCCATCCACCGCGACCAGGCCCAACGACGCCAGGGTCGCCTTGAGCCGGCTGAAGGGGGCATGCACGATCCGGAAGCGCGCATCGCGGATGCTCTCGCCTTCGGCCACGGCGCGCGGATCGCGGTCCAGCGCCACCAGCCGACCCTGCGCCCCCAGCCGGCCAAGAATGGCCCGGCTGTGGCCGCCACGGCCGAAGGTGGCGTCGACGTAAATGCCCTCCGGCCGAATGTTCAGTGCCTCCAACGTCTCTTCCAACAGGACCGGGACATGGGCCAACTGCCCATCGGTCACAAAGAGAACCCCTTCAGCTCGTCCGGCAGCTCGCCGTTCTGCAGGGCGTTGCCGAGCAGCTCGGGCAGCTGACCGGCCGTTTCGTACTGCGCCTGCCAGGCCGGCTCGCTCCAGATCTCGAACTTGTTGCCCTGGCCCACCAGCATCGCCTCCTTCTCCAGATTGGCGTGCTTGCGCAGCATGGGCGGCAGCAGGATGCGGCCGGCGCTGTCGAGTTCGACATCGGAGGCCGAACCGACCAGGATGCGCTGCAGCTGGCGGCTGACCGGATTGAAACTGGACAGGGAGGTCAGCTTGCGCTCGATCGGCTCCCATTCGGGAAAGGGATACAGGAGCAGGCAACCGCTGGGATCGGCGGTGACGACCAAACGACCGCCACAGCGCTCCATCAACAGCTCGCGGTATTTGGTCGGAATGGCGAGCCGGCCTTTGCCGTCGACCGCCAATGCACTGAGCCCCCTGAACATCGCCGCCTCCTGAGCCGGATGTTTCCACCCGAACCCACTTTCCTCCACTTTTCTCCATTGGTCCCCACTTTAGTGGCCCAAGACCCGCACTGTCAAGGCCGTTGCGCGATTTTTTTCAATGAAGACAATGACTTACGTGCGAAAGCCAACACGCGCAAATAGGGAGAATAAAGAAGGGGGTACGCTCGGAACTTAAAGTGGATTGTTAAGAGCGGATGCCCGCGTGCGCCGAAAAGCCCCCGGATTGCCCGGGGACGGCGCATGAGAAGGTGGGAGCCGGCCGATAAGCCGGGTTCTGTCTGAGGTCTTGCGACCCGAGGCAATCATTCCTCTGGGACGGCGATCGCTCGCCGCCTCGTGCAGCCTACCCGCAGGCTCAGCGGGCCGCCTCAATGCCTGCCTATTTGGCTTTGCTCCGGGTGGGGTTTGCCCGCCGGGACTGTTGCCAGCCCGTCCGTGCGCTCTTACCGCACGATTTCACCCTTACCTGATCCGTCCTTGCGGACGGCCATCGGCGGTGTGTTTCTGTTGCACTATTCCGTCGCCTCGCGGCGCCCAGGTGTTACCTGGCACCCTGCCCTGTGGAGCCCGGACTTTCCTCTGCCTTCGCTTCGCTCCGGCAGAGGCAAGTCCTTTCGGACTTTGGCTTCGGCATAACGCGCTTGCGCGCATTAGCCTACGCCGCAACACGCCTGCGGCGTGTTGTCCTCCACCACGATCGAAGAGCAGCGATTGCCTGGCCGACTCCCGTGACCAGTATACGGACCGGTCAGACCAGTTGCCAGGCAATCGGTTCCCCCGCGCGCAGCGGCACCAGCACATCATTGCCGAAGGCGATGCTGTCCGGCGCGGCCCAGGCCGACTTGCGCAGGGTGATCTTGTCCGGATTGCGCGGCAGGCCGTAGAAATCCGGTCCATGGAAACTGGCAAAGGCCTCCAGCCGGTCGAGCGCCCCGGCCGCCTCGAACACCTCGGCATAGAGCTCAATGCCGGCGTGCGCCGTGTAGATGCCGGCACAGCCGCAGGCGCATTCCTTGGCGCTCTTGGCATGCGGCGCGCTGTCGGTGCCGAGAAAGAACTTCGGGTCGCCCGAGACCGCCGCCTCGATCAACGCCTGGCGATGCGCCTCGCGCTTGAGCACCGGCAGGCAGTAGTAATGCGGCCGGATACCGCCCTGGAACATGGCGTTGCGGTTGTAGAGCAGGTGATGCGCCGTCAGGGTCGCCGCCACATTGGCCGGCTGCGCCCTGACGAACTCGATGCCCTCGCGCGTGGTGGTGTGCTCCAGCACCAGCTTCAATGTCGGAAAGCGCGTAAGCAGCGGCACCAGCACCCGGTCGATGAACACCGCCTCGCGGTCGAACACATCGACCTTGGGATCGGTCACTTCGCCGTGCACCAGCAGGGGCAGGCCGTGCCCGGCCATGGCCTCGATCGCCGGATAGGCGCGCTCGACGGCCGTGACCCCGAAGTCGGCATTGGTCGTCGCCCCCGCCGGGTAATACTTCACCGCATGGACGAAGCCGCTCGACTTCGCTTTGGCGATTTCGTCCGGCGTCGTGTTGTCGGTGAGATACAGCGTCATCAGGGGCTCGAAATCAAGCCCCGCCGGCAGGGCGGCCAGGATGCGCGCGCGGTAGGCGCGCGCATCCTCCACCGTGCGCACCGGCGGCTTCAGGTTGGGCATGACGATGGCGCGCGCGAAGCGGCGCGCGGTGTCGGGCAGCACGGCGCGCAGCGCCTCGCCGTCGCGCAGGTGCAGATGCCAGTCGTCAGGCCGGGTGATCGTCAGGGTGTCCATGTTTCTGCAGCTCCAGAGCCAATTGGTAAACCGTGTTCTTTTTCGCGCCGCTCAGTTTCACCGCCAGCACCACCGCCTGCTTCAAGGGCAGCTCGGCCAGAAGTATTTCCAGCGTCGCCCGCAGGGCGTCTGTGTCCGCCTCGTGCGGCGCCGCCCCCTGCACGATCAGGACGAATTCGCCGCGACAGCGGTTGGCGTCGGCCGCGAGCCAGGCCCCGGCCTCCTCCAGGCGACAGACGTGTACCTGCTCGAACAGCTTGGTCAGCTCGCGCGCGATGGCGATCTCGCGTCCGGGCCCCAGCACGGCGGCCAGGTCGGCCACGCATTCGCACACCCGGTGCGGTGCCTCGTAGAACACCAGGGCACAGGGCAGGTCCTTGAGCGACTCGAGGGCCTTGCGCCGGGCCGCCGGCTTGCTCGGCAGAAAGCCGTAGAACAGCCATTGCCCCGCTTCCAGCCCCGCCACCGAGAGCGCCGCGGCCGCGGCGCTGGGGCCCGGCACCACCTGCACCGGCACCCCGGCCGCGCGCGCCCGGCGCACCAGATGCACGCCGGGATCGCTCACGCCGGGCGTGCCGGCATCCGACACATAGGCCACGCTCTTGCCGGCGGCCAGATCGGCAACCAGGCGCTCGCTCACCTCGCGCTCGTTGTGCTCGTGCAGGGCGATCAGCTTCTTCTGCAAGCCATGCGCGCTGAGCAGGCCCTGGGTCACCCGGGTGTCCTCCGCCGCCACCAGGTCGACCGTCTTCAGGATGTCCAGTGCGCGCAGCGTGATGTCGCGCAGATTGCCGATCGGCGTGCCGACGATGTAGAGGCAGCCCGGGACGGCCGCGGCGTCTTGCATCTTGCTTCCATTGCCCTTAACGTGAAAACGCGCAGCGATTCCGCGTCCCCCTTTCCCCTCCGGGGAGAGGGCAGGGTCCGCGTCCCCCTCTCCCCTCCGGGGAGAGGGCAGGGGTGAGGGGAATGCTTGAGCGGCAGTTTAACAGGCCCATTTACAACAGGGAGAACACCATGCCGAGCGGGGCGGCGGCCGAGGATCGCGCGGCCGACTATCTTTCGCGTCAGGGCCTGAAATTGCTCGCGCGCAACTGGCGTTGTCGCGCGGGCGAGATCGATCTCGTGATGCAGGACGGCCACACCCTGGTGTTCGTCGAGGTGCGCAGCCGGGCCAGCGCGGCCTTCGGCGGCGCAGCCGCCAGCATCACGCCGGCCAAGCAGGCGCGGCTGATCCGCGCCGCCGAACAGTATCTGCTGCAACACCCTTGCCGCGCGCCCTGCCGCTTCGACGCCGTGCTGATCGAAGGCAGCGACCTCCAATGGCTGAAACAGGCCTTCGAGGCCGCTTCCTGAGCCTCGGCTATAATCGGCCGAAACCGAGAGCCCCACCGTGAATCTGGCCGAACGCATCTATTACACCTTCCAGGAAAGCGCCCAGGCGAAACTGAACGCGGCCGATATCCTGGCCGAGCCAATCGCGCAGGCCGCCGAGCGTCTGGTCGACTGCTTCATGCACGAGGGCAAGCTGCTCGCCTGTGGCAATGGCGCCTCGGCCGCCGACGCCCAACACCTGGTGTCGGACCTGCTCAACCGCTTCGAGCGCGAGCGCCCGGCCCTGGCCGCCCTCGCGCTCAATGCCGACAGCACCACGCTCACCTCGATCGCCGACGACTCCGACTTTGCCATGGTCTATGCGCGCCAGATCAGCGCCCTGGGCCTGCCGGGCGACATCCTGTTCGCCATCTCCGCCACCGGCGGCTCGCGCAACGTGATCGAGGCGGCGCGCGCCGCTCAGGAACGCGAAATGACTTTGATCGCTCTAACCGGCCAGGACGGCGGTGAGCTGGCTGAAATGCTGAGCGAGCGCGACATCCTGATCTGCGCACCGGGCGACAGCCTGGCCCGCATTCAGGAGATTCACCGGCTGGCCCTGCACTGCCTGTGCGACAGCATCGACTATCTGTTATTGGGAGCCTGACATGCGCCACACCCTGCTCATTGCCCTGCTTGGCCTTATCAGCCTGCCGCTTACCGGCTGCGCCCCGCTCGTGGTGGGCGGCGTCGGCGCCGGCGCGCTGATGGCGGACGATCGCCGCACCGCCACCACCTATCTGATGGACGAGGAGATCGAACTCACCGCCGCTGCCCGCCTGATGAACGCCAAGCTCGAAGGGGTGCACGCCAACTTCACCAGCTTCAACCGCCGGTTGCTGATTACCGGCGAGGCCAGCACCGAAGCCAACCGCGCCAGGGTCGAGGAGATCGCCCGGGGTGTGGTCAACGTGCGCGAGACCATCAACGAGGTCGCCCTCGCCGCGCCCTCCTCCCTGGTCGGCCGCAGCAACGACAGCATGATCACCGCCCGGGTGAAGACCCGCCTGTTCGACGACGGCCGGGTCCGCGGCAACCACGTCAAGGTGGTCACCGAACGCGGCATCGTCTACCTGATGGGCCTGGTCACGCGCGCCGAGGGCGACGCCGCGGCCCAGATCGCCGCCGGCACCGGCGGCGTGCTCAAGGTGGTCAAGGTCTTCGAATACCTCGACTAAGAGCGCGCCGTGCAATACAAGGACCTGCGGGACTTCATCGCCCAACTCGAGCAGCGCGGCGAACTCAAACGCATCGGCATCGAGGTCGACCCCAGGCTGGAGATGACCGAGATCGGCGACCGCGTGCTGCGCGCCGGCGGCCCCGCCCTGCTGTTCGAAAAACCCAAGGGGCATGCCATGCCGGTGCTGGCCAATCTGTTCGGCACCGTGCAGCGCGTGGCGCTGGGCATGGGCGAGGAGGACCCGGCCAAGCTGCGCGAGATCGGCCGCCTGCTCGCCTACCTGAAGGAACCCGAACCGCCCAAGGGCCTGCGCGACGCCTGGGAGAA
>DDKN01000043.1:0-5009 GCA_002339725.1 Thiobacillus sp. UBA2597 | reverse complement strand
GGGCCGGTCAGTTCATCCTTGCCGATCCGGCGGTTGAACTTCATGCGGCCAACCTTGGACAGGTCGTAGGAATCCTCGCTGAAGAACAGGCGCTGGAACAGGGCCTCGACCGCATCCTCGGTCGGCGGCTCGCCCGGGCGCATCATGCGGTAGATGGCGACGCGCGCGGTCCACTGGTCCACCGTCTCGTCGCTGCGCAAGGTCTGCGAGATGTAGGGGCCGTGGTCCAGCTCGTTGGTGTAGAGGGTTTCGAACTTGGCGATGCCGGCAGCCTGCAATTTCTCGAGCAGGGCCTCGGTGATCTCGTCGTTGGCGCGGGCGATGACCTCACCGGTTTCCTTGTCGACGATATTGCTGGCGATCACCCGACCGAGCAGAAACTCGCTGTCGACCGTCAGCTTCTTGACGCCGGCCGCCTCCAGGTCGCGGATGTGCTTGGCGGTGATGCGCTTGTCCTTGGCAACGATGACCTTGCCGTGTTTGTCGGTGATGTCGAAGCGCGCGGTCTCGCCCTTCAGACGCTCGGGCTTGATTTCGTATTCGATGCCCTTCTTGGTCACATGGAAGGTCTCGAACTCGAAGAACATGGCCAGGATTTCTTCGGCGCTGTAGCCCAGGGCCTTGAGCAGGATGGTGACTGGCATCTTGCGCCGACGGTCGACCCGGAAAAAGACGAAGTCCTTGGGATCGAATTCGAAGTCGAGCCAGGAGCCGCGGTAGGGGATGATCCGGGCCGAGAACAGGAGCTTGCCCGAGCTGTGGGTCTTGCCCCGGTCATGCTCGAAGAAGACACCGGGCGAGCGGTGCAACTGGGAAACGATGACGCGCTCGGTCCCATTGATCACGAAGGAACCGGTCGGGGTCATGAGCGGAATCTCGCCCATATAGACCTCCTGCTCCTTCACCTCCTTGATCTTTTCCTTGGCGCTTTCGCGGTCGAGGATGACCAGACGCACCCGGGCGCGCAGGCTCGCGGCATAGGTCAGGCCGCGCTGCTGGCACTCGACGATGTCGAACAGCGGCTGGCCCAGGGTATAGCTGACGAACTCCAGGCGCGCACCACCGTTGTGACTGGTGATCGGGAAAATGGATTTGAACGCCGCCTGCAGACCGACATCCTTGCGCTGGTCCGGAGCAACGTGTTCCTGCAGGAACTCGTAAAAGGACTCAAGCTGGGTGGTCAGCAGATAGGGCACCGGCAGGACGCTGACGCGTTTGGCGAAGCTCTTGCGGATGCGTTTTTTCTCGGCGAATGTGTAGCTCATGGCGACCCCTTATCAGGAGAAGGCGATCAAGGAACGGAAATCGATCGTTTCCTGCACAAAAGACAGGTGAGAGAAGAACTCGTGCGACGCGGCTTCTTTCATCTGGCTTCTGCTTTCCCTGACGATGCGCAGGTTTTTTCAAAACCAAAAGGCCGGCGGGCCAGCCCTGCCTGAGGCAGGTCTGGGTCCGCCAGCCACGAACACCGGCATGCCCGGCGCACGCCGAAATTACTTGATCTCGGCCGTGGCGCCAGCTTCGGTGAGCTGCTTCTTGATATCCTCGGCCTCGGCCTTGGGGCAGCCTTCCTTGATGGTCTTGGGCGCGCCGTCGACCAGGTCCTTGGCCTCTTTCAGGCCCAGGCCGGTCACCGCACGGACGACCTTGATGACGTTGACCTTGTTGGCGCCGGCGCTGGTCAGCACCACGTCGAACTCGGTCTTCTCTTCGGCCGCGGCCGCACCGGCGGCGGCACCGCCGGCCGGGGCAGCCACGGCCATCGCGGCGGCGGACACGCCGAACTTCTCTTCGAACGCCTTGACCAGGTCGTTCAGTTCCATCACGGTCATGGCGCCTACGGCTTCCAGGATGTCTTCTTTGGTAACAGCCATTTCGATTACTCCTAAATCAGATATACGTGACGATTAAGCCGCGGCTTCTTCGCGCTGCTTGGCCAGGGCGGCCAGGGCACCGGCAAAACCGGACACCGGCGCCTGCATGACGCCGAGCAGCCTGGCGAGCAGCTCTTCGCGACTGGGGATCGAGGCCAATGCCTGCACTCCCGCCTTGTCGAGCACCTTGCCGGCATAGGCGCCGACCTTGAGCACCAGCTTGTCGTTGCCCTTGGCAAACTCGTTCAGCACCTTGGCCGCGGCCACCGGATCGGCAGAAATGCTGTAGATCAGCGGCCCGGTCATTTGCTCGGCCAGCGGCGCGAACGGGGTGTCCGCCACGGCGCGGCGCACCAAGGTGTTCTTCAGCACCCGCAGGTAAACGCCAGACTGCCGGGCCTTGACGCGCAGGGCAGTCAGGTCTTGCACCTGAATGCCGGCGTACTCGGCCAGGACCACGGTCTGGGCGTTGGCCAGCTGCGCCGACACCTCAGCCACGACGGCTTTTTTATCTTCCAGATTGAGACCCATAAGGTCCTTCCTCCATACAAGCCACACACGATGCCGGCCCCAACGGGCTGGCATCCCCATACGGCGACCTGATTCAGGAGCAACTTGCGTTAAACCTGTTCCGGGTGACGCCGTCTGCGTAGACAGGGATCAGGGTTCGGGCCTGCGGGATCGGAATCCCGAAAACCCTGCCATCCTCCAATTAAGCCTTTCGGCATCTACGGTCTTGGACAACCTGCCCGCCCCATGCGGGCGGCGGGCAGCCCAAAATTCACAACTAGCCTTGCAGGCTGGACTGATCCACCCGCACACCCACCCCCATGGTCGAGGAGATGGCCAGCTTCTTCAGGTAAACGCCCTTGGCGCCGCTCGGCTTGGCCTTGTTCAGGGCCTCAACCAGGGCAGCCAGGTTTTCCTTCAGGGCATCGACGTTGAACGAAGCGCGGCCGATGGTGGCGTGGACGATGCCGGCCTTGTCGGTGCGGTACTGCACCTGACCGGCCTTGGCGTTCTTCACCGCCTCGGTGACGTTCGGGGTCACGGTGCCGACCTTGGGGTTCGGCATCAGGCCGCGCGGACCGAGGATCTGGCCCAGCTGGCCGACCACCTTCATGGCATCCGGGGTGGCGATGACCACGTCGAAGTCCAGCTTGCCGGCCTTGACCTCGGCGGCGAGGTCATCGAAGCCGACGATGTCGGCACCGGCCGCCTTGGCCGCTTCGGCCGCGGCGCCCTGGGCGAACACGGCGACGCGCACGGTCTTGCCGGTGCCACGCGGCATCACGACGGAGCCGCGCACCACCTGGTCGGATTTACGGGGATCCACGCCGAGGTTCACCGCGACGTCGATCGATTCGTCAAACTTGGCGGTGGCCGCCTCTTTCACCAGGGACAGCGCCTCGTCCACGGCATAGAGCTTGTTGCGGTCCACCTTGGCCTTGAGGGCCTGCATACGCTTGGATGGCTTGGCCATGTCACATACCCTCCACATTCAGGCCCATGCTGCGGGCGCTGCCGGCGATCGTGCGCACGGCGGCATCCATGTCCGCAGCGGTCAGATCGGGCATCTTGGTCTTGGCGATCTCTTCCAGCTGGGCGCGGGTCACCTTGCCCACCTTGTCGGTGTGCGGCTTGGGGCTGCCCTTGTCGATGCCGGCCGCCTTCTTCAGGAGAATGGTGGCAGGCGGGGTCTTCATCACGAAGGTGAAGGACTTGTCCGCATAGGCGGTGATCACCACGGGGATCGGCAGACCCGGCTCGACGCCCTGGGTCTGGGCGTTGAAGGCCTTGCAGAATTCCATGATGTTGAGGCCGCGCTGACCCAGCGCGGGGCCGATCGGCGGCGAGGGGTTGGCCTTGCCGGCCGGCACTTGCAGCTTGATGTAGCCGATGATCTTCTTTGCCATGTTTCACTCCAATAAACGGGTCATAACGGGACTGGCCGTCCCTCCCCAATCGGCCCGGTTACCCGGGCCACCTCATGCTCAGGCCTTCTGGCGCTCGCCGCAAAGCCCAAGTCTGCTCACGCAGACTCAGGCCTTCTCGACCTGGGCGAATTCCAATTCCACCGGCGTTGCCCGACCGAAAATGGTCACCGACACGCGCAACTTGTTTTTCTCGTAGTTGACCTCTTCCACCGTGCCGTTGAAGTCGGTGAAGGGACCGTCCGTCACCCGCACCATCTCGCCGACCTCGAAGGTGACCTTGGGTTTCGGCTTCTCCACGCCCTCCTGGATCTGCTGCAGGATGGCCTGGACCTCTTTTTCGCTGATCGGCGACGGCTTGTTCGGCGTGCCACCGACGAAGCCGGTCACCTTGGGCGTGCTTTTGACCAGATGCCAAGTGGCATCGTTCATTTCCATCTGCACCAGCACATAGCCGGGATAGAACTTGCGTTCGGTGATACTCTTCTGGCCGCCCTTCATCTCGACGACCTCTTCCACGGGCACCATGATCTCGCCGAACTGATCCTGCATACCGGCACGCTCGATCCGCTCCTTCAGCGCACGCTGTACGCTTTTCTCGAAGCCCGAGTAGGCATGCACCACATACCACTGTTTTGCCATCAGTTGCCCCTGCCCATCAGCAGTTTGACCAGCCACAACAGCACACTGTCCACCAGCCAGAGGAACAGCGCCATGACCACCACGAACAGGATGACCACGCCGGTCATCTGCAAGGTCTCTTTCCGGGTCGGCCAGACGACCTTGCGCGCCTCCTCGATCGATTCTCGGCTGAAACCAAAAAAGGCGCGGCCCGCCTCGGTAAACCAGGCCACCACCAACGCCAGGCCCACGCCCGCCAGCACGGCCAGCACCCGAACCACGGTCGGGCTGTCCGCCAGCAGGTAGAATCCCACAATGCCCGCCACCACCAGGAGGCCGGCAATCAACAACTTGATCTTATCCGCCATCTAAACCCGTTTCTGGCCCAACCCTGTCTGGTTGTTCGTCTCGATAATGGCAGGGGCAGAGGGAATCGAACCCCCAACCTTCGGTTTTGGAGACCGACGCTCTGCCAATTGAGCTATGCCCCTGCGGCAGAGACACCAAAGCGCCCAACGCGGGGCGCTTTGGCTTCGAACACCTTTTAGATCAAGCTGTTACTCAATAATCTTCGCCACGA
>DDKN01000002.1 GCA_002339725.1 Thiobacillus sp. UBA2597 | reverse complement strand
CTGGCCGACATCGACAAGGAGACAGTGGACTTCGGCCCCAACTATGACGGCTCCGAGCAGGAGCCCCTGATCCTGCCGGCCAAGTTCCCCAACCTGCTGGTCAACGGCTCGGCCGGCATCGCCGTGGGCATGGCGACCAACATCCCGCCGCACAACCTGAACGAGATCGTCGATGCCTGCCTGGCCGTGCTGGGCAACCCGGAGATCACGGTCGATGAGCTGATCGACATCGTGCCGGCGCCCGACTTCCCGACCGCCGGGATCATCTACGGCCTGGCTGGCGTGAAGGACGGCTATCGCACCGGCCGCGGCCGCGTGGTCATGCGCGCCAAGTGCCACTTCGAGGACATCGAGAAGGGCGGCGGCCGTCAGGCCATCATCATCGACGAGCTGCCCTACCAGGTGAACAAGGCCAACCTTTGCGCCAAGATCGGCGAGCTGGTGCGCGACAAGCAGATCGAGGGCATCAGCGAGATCCGCGACGAGTCGGACAAGTCCGGCATGCGCGTGGTGATCGAGCTCAGACGGGGCGAGATGCCCGAGGTGATCCTGAACAATCTGTACAAGCAGACCCAGATGCAGGACACCTTCGGCATGAACATGGTGGCCCTGGTCGACGGTCAACCGCGCCTGCTCAACCTGAAGCAATTCATCGAGGCCTTCCTGCGCCACCGGCGCGAGGTGGTCACCCGCCGCACCCAGTTCGAGCTCAGGAAGGCGCGCGAGCGCGGCCATATCCTGGAAGGCCTGGCCGTGGCCCTGGCCAACGTCGACGAGATCATCGCCCTGATCAAGGCCTCGCCCACCCCGGCCGAGGCCAAGACCGGGCTGATGAGCAAGCCCTGGCGCTCGGCCCTGGTCGAGGAGATGCTCGCCCGCGCCGAGGGCAACCAGTACAAGCCGGCCGGCCTGGCCCCCGAGTTCGGCCTGCACAAGAAGGGCTATTTCCTGTCCGACGCCCAGGCTCAGGCGATTTTGGAGCTGCGCCTGCAGCGCCTGACCGGCCTGGAACAGGACAAGATCGTCGGCGAATACAAGGAGGTCATGGCCCGCATCGCCGACCTCTTGGACATCCTGGACAAACCCGAGCGGGTGACCGAGATCATCGGCAACGAGCTGGCCGAGATCAAGCAGGCCTTCGGCGACAAGCGGCGCAGCGAGATCGTCACCGACGCGCGCGAGATGTCGCTGGAAGACCTGATCACGCCCGAGGACGTGGTGGTCACCCTGTCCCACGCCGGCTATATCAAGGCCCAGCCGCTCGACGATTACCGCACCCAGAAACGCGGCGGCCGCGGCAAGCAGGCGACCACGACCAAGGAAGAGGACTTCATCGAGAAGCTCTTCATCGCCAACACCCACGACACCATTCTCTGCTTCACCAACCGCGGCCGCATGTTCTGGCTCAAGGTCTACGAGGTGCCGCAGGGCAGCCGCATCGCCCGCGGCAAGCCCATTGTCAACCTGCTCAAGATGGAACCGGGTGAGGCGGTGACCACCATCCTGCCGGTGAAGGAGTTCGACGAGCAGCACTATGTGTTCATGGCCACCGCGAACGGCACCGTGAAGAAGACGCCGCTCTCGGAGTTCTCCCGGCCGCGCTCGGCCGGCATCATCGCGGTGAGCCTGGATGAGGGCGATCACCTGATCGGCGCCGCCATCACCGACGGCAGCAACGATGTCATGCTGTTCACCGACGAGGGCAAGGCCAACCGCTTCGAGGAGAGCGATGTGCGCGCCATGGGCCGCGGCGCGCGCGGCGTGCGCGGCATGAAGCTGGGCAAGGGCGCCAAGGTCATTTCGCTCCTGGTCGCCGAGAACGAGCAACAGGCCGTGCTCACCGCCACCGAGAACGGCTACGGCAAGCGCACCCCGATCACCGAGTACACCCGCCACAACCGGGGCGGCCAGGGTCTGATCGCCATCCAGACCAGCGAGCGCAACGGCAAGGTGGTCGCCGCCACCCTGGTCGACCCGGACGACGAGATCATGCTGATCACCACCGGCGGCGTGCTCATCCGCACCCGGGTCAAGGAGATCCGCGAACTCGGCCGCGCCACCCAGGGCGTCACCCTGATCAACCTGGGCGAGGGCGAGAAGCTGTCCGGTCTGCAGCGGGTGATGGAGTCGGACGAGGACGAGTAAGCCTGGTCCGAACCGGCAAAACGAAAGGGGCGACCGCGCGGTCGCCCCTTCTCATTTCATGCGGCGAAAGTCTTACTCTGCGGCCGGCGCCTTGGGTGCCTGGCCGGGCAGGGCCAGGTTGATCTGCTTGGACGGCGACACGGTGGAAATGGCGTGCTTGAAGATCGCCTGCACTGCCTGGTCGTGTCCGCGCAGCAGGACCATGTACTGGTCGAAGGATTCGATGCGGCCGACCAGCTTGATGCCGTTGACCAGGAAGACCGAGACGGTGACGTGTTCTTTGCGCAGGGTGTTCAGGAAGAGGTCCTGCAGGTTGTGTCGTTCTTTGTCGCTCATGTCATTTTTGTAGGGCCGGAAAAGAGCTTGCATCTTAGCATAGGGCCCGCCGAACGCTGGCAATTCTTGTCGTTGGGCCGCCTCGGCGCCTGACGCCGGGATGAATTGCAACATCATGAAATCTAAGGATTATTAGAGGCGTGGCGTGCGAGGCCTCGCTGGGTTGGAGGCAGGCCGGCCGCGGGCTGATATCGAAGTCAAGCGCCGGTGTGGCAAAGAGGCAGGTCGGGCAACGCTCCGGGGACGTGAACGAGCCTACGTTGTGCCGGCACCACCGGGGCGGTTCGGGCCGCGACCGCAGTCTCCCCAGGCCTGAGCCGGGAAGCTGCGGCCAGTCCGGGCTTACTCGACCTTGGCGGCGGCGCGCAGCTCGCTCAGGTACCTGCGCACCTGAAGTTGCTGCAGCTGGGCGCTGATGCGGGGCTTGAGTTGCTCGTAGTCGGGGAATTTCAGTTCACGCACATCGTCCAGCCGGATGACATGCCAGCCGTATTGGGTCCGCACCGGGGTCTTGGTGGTTTCGCCCTTCTTCAGCTTGACCATGGCCTCGCTGAATTCGGGCACCAGGTTGCTGGGCAACAGCCAGCCCAGTTCGCCGCCGTTCTTGGCCGAGCCCTGGTCCCTGGACTGCTGTTTGGCCAGGTCCTCGAACTTGGCCTTCTTCGCCAGTTTGGCCAGGATGGCCTTGGCCTCCTCCTCGGTTTGCACCAGGATGTGGCGGGGTCGGTATTCCATGTTGCCGGAGGCGGCCTTGACCCGATCGTATTCGGCCTTCATGTCCTCTTCCTTGATCGGGTGGTTTTTCAGGTAGTCCTCCAAGAGCAGGCGGCCGAGGATGTCCTTGCGGTTGAGCTCGATGGTGGCGGCGACCTGCGGGCGCTTGTCGATGCCTTGCCTGACCGCCTCCTGGGCCAGGATTTCCATGGTCACCAGCATTTCGCGGATGGCGTTGTCGTTCAGGGTCTCGGCGGCCTGTCCCCGGGAGAGCCGGTCCTGGCGCAGCACGTCGGCCTGGGCGCTGGGCACGGCGACACCGTTCACGGTGACGGCCGTTTCGCCTTGGGCGGCGGCCAGGGTGATCTGGGGCAGGGCCAGGGCCGCGGCCAGAGTCAGGGTGGTGATGAGCTTGCTTTGCATGGATCGGCTTCCCTTCTGTTGTGGTCTTAAAACTCTTCCGGTGTGAAGGCGGTGATGCTCAGGGCGTGGATGCGTCGGCCCATCAAATCGCCCAGGGCCTGGTAGATCGCGCGGTGGCGCGCCACCGAATTAAGACCGGCGAACTGCGGCGAGACGATGGTCATCCGGTAATGCCCGCCGCCGCCCCTGGCGCCCTCGTGCCCTGCGTGTTGGGCGCTCTCGTCCTCGATCTCGAGCGATTCCGGCGCCAGTGCGGCCAACCGCTCGCGCATGAGGGCGATGACCTCGTCCATCAGGGCAGCACCTTCTTGAACGGCTTCACCGTCACCCGGGCGTAGACGCCGGCGGCGACATAGGGGTCGGCCTCGGCCCAGGCCTGCGCCGACGCCAGGCTGTCGAACTCGGCCACGATCAGGCTGCCGGTAAAACCGGCCGGGCCGGGGTCCAGGCTGTCGATGGCGGGAAAAGGTCCGGCCAGGACCAGGCGGCCTTCGTTTTTCAGGGCTTCCAGGCGGGCGAGGTGGGCGGGCCGGGCAGCCTGGCGTTTTTCCAGGCTGTCGGCGACATCCTCGCCGACGATGGCATAGAGCCGGTTCATGCGCTTTCCTTGATGTGGCGGGCGAGATAGACGCTCTGCGCCAGGATGAACAGCAGCATCAGGCCGAGCGAGCCGAACAGCTTGAAGTCGACCCAGATGTCGGTCGAGAAGTTGAAGGCGACGAACAGGTTGGCAGCGCCCATGAAGGCGAAAAAGCCGGCCCAGGCCTGGTTCAGGCGGGCCCAGGCGATCTCGCGCAGGGTAAGCTGCTTTTGCATCATCAGCCGGATCAGATTGCGCTCGAACAGCAGCGGCGCCAGCAGCAGGGCCGAGGCGAACAGCCAGTAGAGCACGGTCGGCTTCCATTTGATGAAGGCCTCGTCCTGCAGCCACAGGGTGGCGCCGCCGAACACCACGATCAGCGCCAGGCTGACCCAGAGCATGGCATCGACCTTGCGGTGCCGGGCCCAGACCCAGGCGATCTGACCGAAGGTGGCGAGGATGGCGACCAGGGTGGCGAGCAGCACGCCCGGCTTGGCCGCGCCATTCAGGTGCAGGCCCAGATCGGCCAAAATGGCGGTGGCGGCCTCCGGCTTGGCCTCGCCCCATTTGAAGGCGACGAAGAACAGGATGATGGGGAACAGGTCGAACAGAAATTTCACAATGGATCGCTATGCTGGGGAGGGCCGTTCATGGCCGGAAGTTGAGCATTTTGCTATGATTTGGCGCTGATTCTCAAGCACTGTTACATGTCGCCCTACGACCTTCATTGCCACTCCCGAGTTTCCGACGGCACCCTCTCTCCCCGTGAACTGGTTCAGCGCGCCCATGAACAGGGCGTCAAGGTGCTGGCCCTGACCGACCACGACGACGTGCGCGGTTTGGCCGAGGCGCGAAAGGCCGCCGGGCAATACGGCATCGAGCTGGTGCCTGGCGTCGAGGTCTCCGTCACCTGGGGCGGCAACACCGTGCACATCGTCGGCCTCAAGGTCGACCCCGAGCACGCGGCGATCGTGGCCGGTCTGGAACGCAACCGCGCCGGGCGGGCCGAGCGGGCCCGAAAGATCGCCGAGGCCCTGGCCAAGCTGGGCATTGCCGGCGCACTGGAAGGCGCCTATGCCTTCGCCGAAAACAAGGAACTGATCGGCCGCTCCCACTTCGCCCGCTTCCTGGTCGACAAGGGCCATGTGCGCAACATCAAAACGGTGTTCAAAAAATACCTGGTCAAGGGCAAGCCTGGCTACGTCCACCACGAATGGGCCAGCTTGACCGAGGCGGTGGGCTGGATCCGGGCGGCCGGCGGCATGGCGGTGCTGGCCCACCCCGGCCGCTACCTGATGGGCAGGGACAAGCGCCACCTGCTGTTCGAGGAATTCAAGGCCGCCGGCGGCGAGGCGGTCGAGGTCTGCACCGGCAGCCACACCCCGGATCAGGTGCCGGTCTATGCCGACCTCGCCCAGGAATTCGGCCTCTATGCCTCGGTTGGCTCCGATTTTCACGCCCCGGGCGAAAACGGGCGCGAGTTGGGCAAGCTGCCGCCCCTGCCGGCACGCTGCCGCCCGGTCTGGTCCGCCTGGTAACCCGCATGGCGCAGTATTTCTCGGTCCATCCGGACAATCCCCAGCCGCGCCTGATCCGCGAGGCGGTGAAGATCCTCAGGCAGGGCGGCGTCATCGTCTATCCCACCGATTCCTGCTATGCCCTGGGCTGCATGCTCGGCAACAAGCAGGGCATGGAGCGCATCCGCGCCATCCGCGGGGTCGACGAGCGCCATCACTTCACCCTGGTCTGTCGCGACCTGTCGGAGATCGCCCATTACGCCCGGGTCGACAACCGCCAGTACCGGCTGCTCAAGGGCGTCACCCCCGGCAGTTATACTTTCATCCTCGAGGCCGGCAAGGAAGTGCCCAAGCGCCTGCTCCACCCCAAGCGCAGCACCATCGGCCTGCGCGTGCCGGAACACCCCGTGGTGGCCGCCTTGCTGGCGGAGCTGGGCGAACCCATCCTGTCGTCGACCCTGGCCCTGCCCGGCGACGACTACCCGCTCAACGACCCGGAGGAAATCCGCGCGCGCCTGGGCAAGCAGGTGGACCTGATCCTGGAGGCCGGTTTCTGCGGCATCGAGCCGACCACGGTGATCGACCTGTCGGGCGAGGTCTTCGAGGTCGTGCGGCGGGGCAAGGGCGACACCAGCCGGCTCGGGCTGTAAACAAAGGCAGACATGGAACTCAATCTCATTCAGAAAATCGCCATCTTCGCCCTGCCGGTGATCTTCGCCATTACCCTGCACGAGGCGGCGCACGGCTATGTCGCCCGGATGTTCGGGGACCGCACGGCGGAGATGATGGGCCGGATCACTTTGAATCCGCTGCGTCATATCGATCTCATCGGCACCATCATCGTGCCGGCGACGATCCTGCTTTTGGCCAAACTGGCGGGCGCCGGCAGCATCCTGTTCGGCTGGGCCAAGCCGGTGCCGGTGAACTTCAACAACCTGCGCCGGCCGAAACGCGACATGCTCTGGGTAGCCGCAGCCGGCCCGGGCGCCAATCTGGTCATGGCCCTGTTTTGGGCGGCCATGATCAAGCTCGGCATCGCCCTGCACCCGGGCGGGTTTTCCACGCCGCTCGTCTTGATGGGCGCGGCGGGGGTGTTTATCAATGCGGTGCTGATGGCCTTGAACCTGATCCCCCTGCCGCCGCTCGACGGCGGTCGCATCGCGGTCTCGCTGCTGCCGCCGCGTCTGGCCTATGCCCTGTCGCGCGTCGAGCCTTATGGCCTGATCATCCTGATCGCCTTGATGTTCATGGGGCTGCTCGGCCTCATCATCTGGCCATTGATTCAGGCGTTGTTCACCCTGGTCGGCATGATCTTCGGCATCGAGCCGACGGACATGCTGGCGCTGATCCAGATCGTTTTGAGTTAGGGAAACCGCATGTACGCTGATCGCGTCCTCTCCGGCATGCGCCCGACGGGCAGCCTGCACCTGGGCCATTACCATGGCGTGCTCAAGAATTGGCTGAAGCTGCAGCACGAATACGAGTGTCTGTTCTTCGTCGCCGACTGGCACGCCCTGACCACGCACTACGACAACCCGCAGGCGCTGGAGGAACACACCTGGCAGATGGTGATCGACTGGCTCGCCGCGGGGGTCGATCCCACCCGGGCCACGCTGTTCATCCAGTCGCAGGTGATCGAGCACGCCGAGCTGCATCTTTTGCTGTCCATGATGACGCCGCTGGGCTGGCTGGAACGGGTGCCGACCTACAAGGACCAGCAGGAGAAGCTGACGGACAAGGACCTGGCGACCTATGGTTTTCTCGGCTATCCCCTGCTGCAATCGGCCGACATCCTGATCTACCGGGCCAACCGGGTGCCGGTGGGCGAGGACCAGGTGCCGCACATCGAGTTTTCGCGCGAGATCGCGCGCCGCTTCAATCACCTGTATGGCCGCGAGCCGGGCTATGAGGAAAAGGCCGAGGCCGCGGTGAAGAAGCTGGGCGGCAAGAAGGCCAAGCTCTACACGGAATTGCGCACCCGCTACCAGGAGCAGGGCGACGAGGAGGCCCTGGAATCGGCCCGCGCCATCCTGGCCGAGGCCCAGAACCTGAGCCTGGGCGACAAGGAGCGGCTGTACGGCTACCTTGAGGGCGGCGGCAAGATGATCCTGACCGAGCCCGAGGCCCTGCTGACCGAGGCCTCGAAGATGCCGGGCCTGGACGGCCAGAAGATGTCCAAGTCCTACCACAACACCATCGCCCTGCGGGAAGACCCGGAGGCGGTGAGCAAGAAGATCCGCACCATGCCGACCGACCCGGCCCGGGTGCGGCGCACCGACGCCGGCAACCCCGAGAAATGCCCGGTCTGGCAGTTCCATCAGGTCTATTCCAACGACGCGGTGCGCGCCTGGGTGACCCAGGGCTGCACCTCAGCCGGCATCGGCTGCATCGAGTGCAAGCAGCCGGTGATCGAGGCGGTGCTGCGCGAGCTGGCGCCGATCCAGGAGCGGGCCCGGGCCTATACCGAGGAGCCGGACCTGGTGCGCAGCATCATCGCCGACGGCTGCGAAAAGGCCCGCGACCTGGCGCGCGAGACCATGCGCGACGTGCGCGAGGCCATGGGCCTCAACTACGGCTGATGCTGTATTACGCCGCCAAGGTCCTGCTCTCGGCCCTGGTCATCGTGGCCGTGTCTGAGATCGCCAAGCGGCACAGCGGCTTTGCCGCCCTGATCGCCGCCTTGCCGCTGACTTCGCTGCTGGCCTTCGTCTGGCTGCAGCTGGAAGGGGCGGGCGAGGCCCGCATCGTTGCGCTCTCGCAGCAGATCTTCTGGCTGGTGCTGCCTTCCCTGGTCTTTTTCCTGATCCTGCCCTGGCTGCTCAAGCTGGGGGCGGGGTTCTGGCTGAGCCTGGCCGGGGCCGGGGCCGCCACCGCCGGGGTTTACTGCGCGGCCCTGCCCTTGCTCCGCAAATTAGGCGTATCACTCTGATTCATAAGCAATAATTCAGGGGCGCGAAAACCGGGTAAGATGGAGCCCAATCCTGCACAAGCCATGGCCGCCAGGCCATTCGAAACCGAATAAAAAAACCACCGCAGCCGCGCGGATGAACGAGATGATCGATACCGAGACTGTCGCCGAGGCCCCCGGGGCCGCCGAGGCAACGGCTGCCCAGGCCGAGGCGCATGCCATTGCCCGCGTGCTCGGCCAGCCCTGGCTGGAGCTGCCGCAGGACCTGTACATCCCGCCGGATGCGCTGGAGGTCATCCTCGACGCCTTCGAGGGCCCGCTCGATCTGCTCTTGTGGCTGATCCGGCGCAACAACATCGACGTGCTCGACATCCCCATGGCCGAGCTGACCCGGCAGTACATCGACTATGTCGAGGCCATGCGCCGCACCCGGCTCGACATGGCGGCCGAATACCTGGTCATGGCCGCCATGCTGATCGAGATCAAGTCGCGCATGCTGCTGCCGCGGCCGGAGAAGCTGGAGGAGGGCGAGGAGGTCGACCCGCGTGCCGAGCTGGTGCGCCGCCTGCTGGAATACGAACAGATGAAGAAGGCGGCGCACAATCTGAACGCCGCGCCGCTGATCGGGCGCGACTTCATGCCGGTCAACGTCTGGGTCGAGAAACTGGCGGTGCGCCGTCTGCCCCAGGTCAATCCGGACGACCTGCTCGCCGCCTGGCGCGACATCCTCAAGCGGGCCTCGCGCCACAAGCACCACCGCATCGGCCGTCAGGAACTGTCGGTGCGCGAGCACATGAGCCGCATCCTCAAGCGGCTGCAGGAATCGAGCTATGCCCTGTTCACCGATCTGTTCAATCCCGAGGCGGGCCGGCCCGAGCTGGTGGTCACCTTTCTCGCCCTGCTCGAGCTCACGCGCGAGCGCCTGATCGATCTTGTCCAGAACGAACCCTTCGCCCCGATCCATGCACGACTTGCCTATACCCCAACCGAACCCTGAAATCGAAGCGGCCGAGCCGGACACTGCAGCCTTGGCTGTCGAAGCCGAACCGAATGCCGCCGAGGCGGCTTCGAATGAACAGCCGGCGGCCGTTTTCGAGGAAGAAAACACCATTGCCGGCGTCAACAGCCTGGACGACGTCAAGCGCGTGCTCGAGGCCGTGCTGCTGTCGAGCGCCGGCCCGCTCACCCTGGCCGAGCTGAAGAAGGCCTTCGCCGTCGAGCTGACCAACGACTTCGTGCGCCGTGCTCTGGAATCGCTGCAGGCCGATTGGCAGGGGCGGGGCGTGGAGCTGGTCAGCGTGGCGGAGGGCTGGCGCTTCCAGACCCGGACCGAGATGCAGGAGCACCTCGACCGGCTCAACCCGGAGAAGCCGCCCAAGTATTCCCGCGCCGTGCTGGAGACCCTGGCCATCATCGTCTACCGCCAGCCGGTTACCCGCGGCGACATCGAGGAGATCCGCGGCGTCGCCGTGAACAGCCAGATCATCAAGACCCTGGAGGAACGCGGCTGGATCGAATCGGTCGGCCACAAGGACGTGCCCGGCCGGCCCGCGCTCTACGCCACGACCAAGCGCTTCCTGAGCGACCTCGGCCTGCGTTCCCTGGCCGAACTGCCGCCGCTGCCCGAGGTGGCGCGCGACCTGTTCGAGGACGCACCACTGGAGCTCGAGGAGGCCGGGATCGACGTGTTGGCCGAAGAGGCGCTGACCGAGGCTGAGGCCGAGATGACCGCCGAGACGCCGGCCGTTGCCAATGGCGAGGCCATGCGCCCGAGTCCGGAGCCGAGCCAGCCGGATGCCCAGCATGTCTAGGCCGCCTTTTCGCCAGCGCGGCGGCAATGCGGCGCCCCGCCAGCCCAGCCCCCAGCGCCAATACCATGCCCAGCGTCGGCAACCGGCGCAGCCCAGCAGCGAGAAACTGCACAAGATGCTGGCCGCGGCCGGTCTCGGATCGCGCCGCGACATGGAGATGCTGATCGCCACCGGCCGGGTCTCGGTCAACGGTCAGCCGGTGCAGGTGGGCGACCGGGTGACACCGAACGATGTGGTCCGGGTCGACGGCCGGGTGGTGCGCCTGCCCTGGGATGCGGCCAACCAGCCGCGCATCCTGCTCTATCACAAGCCCGAGGGCGAGATCGTCTCGCGCGACGATCCCCAGGGCCGGCCCAGCGTGTTCGACCAACTGCCCAAGCTCAAGGGCGAGCGCTGGATCGCCATCGGCCGCCTCGACTACAACACCGAGGGCCTGCTCATCTTCACCACCAACGGCGAGCTGGCCAATCGCTTCATGCATCCGCGCTTCGATGTCGAGCGCGAATACGCCGTGCGCGTGCTGGGTGACGAGCTGACGCCGGAACAGATCCAGGCCCTGAAGACCGGGGTTCAGCTGGAAGACGGCGAGGCCCGGGTCGAGAGCATCACGGTCGGCGGCGGCGAGGGCGCCAACAAGTGGTACAACCTGGTGATCAAGGAAGGCCGCAACCGCGAGGTGCGCCGTCTGTTCGAGGCATTGGGCCTGACCGTGAGCCGGCTGATCCGGGTGCGCTTCGGGCCGATCAGCCTGCCGCCGCGCCTAAAGCGCGGCCAGCGCCTGGAGCTGACGCCGGACGAGGTGGCCAAGGTGCTGCGCTGGAACGGCAGGTCAAACGGCGCGCTGGTACTGGCCAAGGGGGAGCGGCTGGCCCCGCAGAAAGCCAGGCCGCCGGCGCGCGGCCAGGCCAGGCCCCCGTCAACGCGTCAGGAAAAGGCCTTGCCGCAGTCGGAGCCGGAGGCTGTCAGCAAATCGGTGCATCCCTACCGGCGCCGCCTGGCAGCGCGCGGCAACAAGCCGCAGAGCTGAGGAGCCTCACAGCGCGAGGCCCTGGCCGGGGCCCGCCGACCCCGGCCACGCGATTCAATCGTTTTTCTTCTTGCTCACCATCTGCTCGATGACGCGGGCCGCCACGTCCTTCGAGCCCAGGCCGAAGGCGATGGCGAAGGCCAGGCCCACGGCGCCGAAGGCAATGACGAAGGCGGCGGTCAAAAGCTCGTTGGCGATCTGCAACTGCTCCATGGCGATGAAGAAGACGAACACCAGCATCGCGTATTCGGAGAAGGTGGAGACGGTGAGCGCGCCGGAAAAGCCCACGTTGTTGAGCCAGGCGAAGACCAGGCGGTTGATGAAGCGGGCCAGGATGGTGCCGAACACCAGGACCAGGATGGCGACGATCACGTTGGGGATGTAGAGCACCACCTTGTTGAACAGATCGGCCACCATCTGCAGGCCCAGGCTGTTGGCGACGGTGACGATCATGACCAGGATGATGAGCCAGTAGACCAGGTTGCCCAGGATGGAGGCGACCGAGACGTCGAGTTCGGCATGCTTGAGGAAGGACTCCAGGCCGGATTTCTCGGTGGCCTTGTCGAAGTGCAGCAGCTTGAGCAGGCGCATCACGGCGGAGCGCGCCACCTTGGCCAGCATCCAGCCCAGCAGCAGCAGGATGGCGGCGGCGATCAGTTGCGGCACGAAACGGGCGAACTCGGTCCAGAACGAGGTGAGCGAGGCGACAAAGATATCGATCTGTTGCATGGCGTACTCCATCGTGATGTCTCCGTGTGAATGATTATACGAGGCCGGTTACAACTGCTCTCGCGTCAA
>DDKN01000071.1 GCA_002339725.1 Thiobacillus sp. UBA2597 | reverse complement strand
GGGGCTCAAACCCAGCCCAGCCTTAGACCCCTCCCCCACTTGTAGGGGAGGTTGGGAGGGGGACACCGAAGCCCCTCATGCCGGATACAAACCCCGCAGCCCGGCCGCGCTCGCCGCGCACACCCCGCGCTCGGTGATCAGCCCCGTCACCAGCCGGGCCGGGGTGACGTCGAAGGCGGGGTTGAGCGCCGGGCTGCCGTCGGGGGTGAGTTGCACCTCGGTCACCTCGCTCTCGGGGTCGCGCCCGGCAATGTGGGTCACCTCGCGCGCGGCGCGCTGCTCGATGGGGATGCCGGCGCCATCCGTCAGACGAAAATCGATGGTCGGGCCGGGCACGGCGACGTAGAACGGCACGCCGTTGTCGCGCGCGGCCAGGGCCTTGAGATAGGTGCCGATCTTGTTGGCGACGTCGCCGTTGGCCGTCACCCGGTCGGCGCCGACGATGACGAGGTCGACCTTGCCCTGCTGCATGAGATGACCGGCCGCGTTGTCGGCGATCACGGTGTGCGGCACGCCGTGCTGCTTGAGTTCCCAGGCGGTGAGCGCGGCGCCCTGGTTGCGTGGCCGGGTCTCGCTGACCCAGACGTCGAGGGCGAGGCCGGCCTCGAAGGCGGCATAGACCGGCGCCAGGGCGGTGCCCCAGTCGACCGTGGCCAGCCAACCGGCGTTGCAGTGGGTCATGACATTGACCGCGCCGCCCTTGCGCTGGTGGATGGTGCGGATGATCTCCCGGCCGTGACGGCCGATGGCCTGGTTCTGCGCCACGTCCTCCTCGCAGATGGCGGCGGCCTCGCGCCAGGCGGCCTCGCGCCGCTGGCCAGGCGCCAGGGGCAGAAGTTTTGCCAGCATGCGCTCGACCGCCCAGCGCAGGTTGACCGCCGTGGGCCGGGTCTCGACCAGGCCGGCCGCGGCGGCGTGCAGCGCGGCGTCAGCCGCGTCGGCATTGCAGGCCAGGGCCAGGCCATAGCCGGCGGTGGCGCCGATCAGCGGCGCCCCGCGCACGCGCATGACCGCGATCGCCTCGGCCGCCGCCTGCCAGGTGGCCAGGCGCCTGAGCTCATAGCGATGAGGCAGCAAGGTCTGGTCGATGATCTCGACCGCGGAACCATCGGGCAGGGGCTGGATGGTGCGGGTGGGGATGCCGTGAACGCGCATAACGACTCCTGGAGAGCACACGAGAGTACGACCAAGCCGGCCGCAGGGGCAAGCTGTCAGCTACAATGGCCGCCATCATGCTGTCCGCGCCCCTGATCCCCGTGCTGCACCGCCTGCTGGCCGACCAGCCGGCGGCGCGCGCCCTGCTCGCCCGGCATGCCGGCAAGGCCTTCAGGATCAGCCTGATCGCGCCCCTCTTCATGGCGCAGATCGACGCGGCCGGCAATGTCACAGCTGCACCGGAAGGCGCCGAAATCGCCACCGACATCCGGCTCACGCCCGCCCTGCTGCTGCGCCTGATCGCCGGCGAACGCCAGGCCATCGCCGAGGCGCAGGCCAGCGGCGACGGGCTGCTGGCCGCCGACCTGCGCCACGCCTTCGAGGCGATCGACCTCGCCCTCGCCCTGCGCCCCTATCTGGGCGACATCCTGGCCGCGCGGGTGGCGGATGGCGTGAGCGCCCTGCAGGCCTGGCAGCTCAAGGCACAGGAAAGTGCGGCCAAATCCATTGCCGAGTATCTGGTGCATGAGGCCGGCACTCTGGCCGGCAAGGCGGCGGTGGCGGAGTTCATGCGCGAGGTGGATGCGCTGCGCGACGACACCGCCCGGCTGGAGGCGCGCATCGCTCTGCTCGAAGCGGGCAAAGGCTGAGCATGCGCCTGCTCAGGCTCGCCAAGATCTGGTTCGTCGCCGCCCGCTACGGGCTGGACGAGTTCTTCCTGGGCCACGAGCGGGTGAAGCTGGTGCGCTGGGCCATGCACGCCTTGTTCTTCTGGCGCCGCTTCCGCCAGCCACGCGCGGTGCGCCTGCGCCTGGCGCTCGAGGCCCTGGGCCCGATCTTCGTCAAGTTCGGCCAGATGCTCTCCACCCGGCGCGATCTGATCCCGCTCGACATCGCCGACGAACTGGCCGCGCTGCAGGACCGGGTGCCGCCGTTTCCCAGCGAGCAGGCCCTGGCCGTGCTGCGCCGCACCTATGGCCGCGACGTCGACGAGGTGTTCGCCGAGTTCGACCGCACGCCGGTGGCCTCGGCCTCGGTCGCCCAGGTGCACCGCGCCCGGCTCAAGACCGGCGAGGCGGTGGCGGTGAAGGTGCTGCGCCCCGGCATTCACGGGGTGATCCACAACGACCTCGCCCTGCTCACGGTGGCGGCTGGCCTGCTGGAGGCGCTGTGGTCGGACGGCAAGCGGCTCAAGCCGAAGGAGGTGGTGGCCGAGTTCGCCAAGCACCTGGACGACGAGCTGGACCCGATCCGCGAGGCGGCCAACTGTTCCCAGCTGCGGCGCAACTTCGAGCACTCGCCCCTGCTCGCCGTGCCCGAGGTCTACTGGGATTACTGCACCTCGGAAGTCATGGTGATGCAGTGGATGGACGGCGTGCCGATCTCCCAGGTCGACGAGCTGCGCCGGCGCAATATCGACATCCCCAAGCTCGCGCGCGCCGGGGTGGAGATCTTCTTCACCCAGGTCTTCCGCGACGGCTTCTTCCATGCCGACATGCACCCGGGCAACATTCTGGTCGAGGACTCCGGCAAGTACGTCGCGCTCGACTTCGGCATCATGGGCACGCTGAACGACACCGACAAGAACTTCCTGGCGCAGAACTTCCTCGCCTTCTTCCGGCGCGACTACCGGCGCGTGGCCCAGGCCCACTGGGACGCCGGCTGGGTGCCGAAGGAGACCCGGGTCGACGAGTTCGAGGCGGCGATCCGCGCGGTGTGCGAGCCGGTGTTCGACCGGCCGCTCAAGGAGATATCGTTCGGCAAGGTGCTGATGCGCCTGTTCCAGACCTCGCGCCGCTTCGGCATGGAGGTGCAGCCGCAGCTGGTGATGCTGCAGAAGACACTGCTCAACATCGAAGGCCTGGGCCGCCAGCTCGACCCCGACCTCGACCTGTGGGCCACGGCCAAGCCCTATCTCGAACGCTGGATGAGCGAACAGATTGGCTGGCGCGGCTGGCTGCGCACGTTCAGGAACGAGTTTCCCTACTGGGGCACCGTGGTGCCGCAGCTGCCGCGCCTGGCGCACCAGGCCCTGCGCGGCGAGCAGATGGAAAAGCTGGAGCAGGGTTTCACGCTGATGCTGGCGGAGCAGCGCCGGCGCAACCGCTGGCTGACCATCATCGCCGCCCTGCTGGCGGCCGGCCTGATCTGGAACGCCATCCACTGAAAAAACGTTGAACGGGGGTATCGATGCTGCTGGGCTTCGTCATTCTCTATCTGGTCATTTCCATCGGCCTCGGCGTCTATGCCGCCACCCGGGTGCACAACGCCAAGGACTACATCGCGGCCGGCCGCTCGCTGCCGCTGTACATGGTGCTGGCCATGGTGTTCGCCACCTGGTTCGGCGCCGAGACGGTGCTGGGCATCCCCGGCACCTTTCTCGATGAGGATCTCGGCGGCCTCATCTCCGACCCGTTCGGCGCCGCGCTGTGCCTGGTGCTGTTCGGCCTGTTCTTCGCGCGCAAGCTCTACCGCATGAACCTGCTCACCATCGGCGACTTCTACCGCCAGCGCTACGACCGCAAGGTGGAGGTGGTCACCGGCATCGCCATCGCGCTGTCCTACCTCGGCTGGGTCTCGGCCCAGATCACCGCGCTCGGCCTGGTGTTCAACGTGCTGTCGGAGGGCCAGATCACGCAGGCCCAGGGCATCCTGATCGGCGCCGCCGTGGTGCTGATGTACACCCTGTACGGCGGCATGTGGTCGGTGGCGATCACCACCTTTTTCCAGATGATCATCATCGTGCTGGGGCTCTTCTACATCGCCTGGCTGGTGTCCGACATGACCGGCGGCGTCGCGCCGGTGATCGAGCACGCGGCGCAGAACGGCAAGTTCCATTTCTGGCCCCAGCTCAATGCCATCGCCATGGTCGCCTTCATCTCGGGCCTGATCACCATGGGCTTCGGCTCCATCCCCCAGCAGGACGTGTTCCAGCGCGCCAATTCGTCGAAGAACGAAAACGTCGCGGCCTGGGGCACGGTGCTGGGCGGCGTCGCCTATTTCCTGTTCGCCGCGGTGCCCTTGTTCCTGGCCTATTCGGCCCATCTGATCGACCCGGCCATGACCAGCCGGCTGCTGACCGAGGATGCCCAGAAGATCCTGCCCAACCTGGTGACCGGCCACCTGCCGCTCACCGCCCAGGTCATCTTCTTCGGTGCATTGCTGGCGGTGATCATGTCCACCGCCTCGGGCACCCTGCTCGCCCCCTCGGTGACCCTTTCGGAGAACGTGATCAAGGACTTCATCACCCGACGCCGGCACCTGTCTGACCAGAAGCTGCTGGTGCTCACCCGTTGGGTGGTGGCGATCTTCTCCGTGCTGGTGACGCTCTATGCCCTGTGGGCCCTGGACCACGAGACCGGCATTCACCAGATGGTGGAGAACGCCTACAAGGTGACCCTGGTCATCGCCTTCGTACCCCTGGTGGCCGGCCTTTACTGGAAGCGCGCCAATACGCAGGGCGCTTATCTGGCCATCCTGTTCGGCCTGGCCGGCTGGCTGCCGCTGGAGTTCTTCGCGCCGGAGACCGAAGTGCCGCCGCAGTTCGTCGGCTTCCTGTTGAGCATCGTCGGCATGGTGATCGGCTCGCTCACCCGCCGGCCGTCACACGCAGTGAAGGCAGCCTCGTAAAACCGATCTCCCCACCCCAGCCCTCCCCATAAATGGGGAGGGGGCAACCCCTCCCCCAGGGTGGCGGAGGTGGGGAGGGGCTCAAGCCAAACCCAGCCCAGCCTCAGACC
>DDKN01000072.1 GCA_002339725.1 Thiobacillus sp. UBA2597 | reverse complement strand
ATTTACCCAACACAAACGCCGGCTTAATATCGAGACCACTCATATTCATATGGCGATTGGGAACGAAACAGCCAAGGACCTTAAGCCTCTCAATCGCCTTAACCTTTCAAAGTTATATTCATGCCCTCCCCCTGCCCCCTCTGCACCCCCACTCACGAAAATCTTCTCTGGCAGGATGACTTCTGCCGGATCATCCTGGTCGACGACCCCGCCTACCCCGGCTTCTGCCGGGTCATCCTCAATGCCCACGTCAAGGAAATGACCGACCTGGCCGAACCGGATCGGCAGCGCCTGATGAACGTGGTGTTCGCGGTGGAGTCGGCAATAAGAGAAGTGCTGCAACCGGACAAGATCAACCTTGCCAGCCTGGGCAATATGGTGCCGCATATGCACTGGCATGTGATTCCGCGCTTTCGTGACGACCGGCACTTCCCCGATGCAATCTGGGCGGCGCCCAAACGCGAGGGCAAAACCCGCGGGGATGAAACGCTCAGGCCGCGCTTGATTGCGGCGTTGGCTCGGCGCTTGCCTGCAGCGGCGGGATGACCCGCTCGGGCGGGAAGCAGGCGGTGAAGGTGCTGCCTTTGCCCACGGTGCTGTCGATGCGCAGGCGGGCCTGGTGCCGCTGGAGGGTGTGCTTGACGATGGCCAGCCCCAGGCCGGTACCGCCGGTGGCACGCGAGCGCCCCCGGTCGACCCGGTAGAAGCGCTCGGTCAGGCGCGGGATGTGTTGCGGCTCGATGCCCTCGCCGGTATCGGTCACCGAGAACTCGGCGCCACCGCCTTCCCGTTCACCCCAGCGCAGGGTGATGCGGCCGCCCTCGGGGGTATAGCGCACGGCATTGCTCACCAGGTTGGTGAAGGCGCTGTAGAGCTCGTGCTCGCTGCCCAGAAGCCAGGCACCGCTGTCCAGCGCCAGACTGATTTCGTGCCGACCCTGGCTGAGCGAACGCGCCTCGTCCAGCAGGCGCCGGCACAGGGCGGGCACATCGACCGGGGCGTCACTCACCTCGCTGTCGCTCTCCAGGCGGGCCAGGGTGAGCAGGTCATCGACCAGGCGGCGGATGCGTTCGGACTGCTCGCGTAGCAGGGCGACGTGCTGTTTGAACTGGGCCGGGTCGGGTTTTTCCATATCGGCGAAGGTTTCCAGGAAGCCGACGATGACCGTGATCGGCGTGCGCAGCTCGTGTGAGACGTTGGCGACGAAGTCGCGCCGCATGGCCTCGACCCGGTCGATCTCGGTGATGTCGTGCGCCAGCAGCATCTTTTGCTCGCCCGCCAGCGGCACCATGCGCAGGCTCAGGGTCCTGCCTTGGGCCCCCGGGGCGGGCAGGGTGAGCAGTTGGCTGTATTGCGCCCGACCGGCGGCCGGTTTGTGGTTGCCGGCTTCGGGCGCCGACTCGTGATTGGCTTCGCCCAACAGCCATTCGTTGAAACGCGAGTTGCGCAGCAGGTAGCTGATGAACTGGCCGAGGTCGCGCTCGGGCCGCAGGCCGAGCATGGCCTGGGCTGCCTGGTTGAACCACTGGATGCGGTTTTGGCTGTCGAGCAAAACCACCCCGTCGGGCAGCAGGCGGGTGGCCTCCTGCATCTGGTCGAGTTCGGCCGTGACCCGGTGCTCGGTGTCCAGATGGCTGCGCATCAGCTTGTCCAGGCGATAGAAGGTCTCGCCCCAATTGCCCTCGGTCTCGGGCAGGGGGCGGTCCGGCTTGAGCAGCCAGGCCATGAGACGGGAATGCTGATAGAGCTGGCTGACGAGATAGAGCGCCAGGCCCAGCGTCGCCACGATCCAGGCGCCGGTTTGGCCGTAGATGCCGCCGGCCACCAGGGCGAACAGGGCGAGCACAAGCGCGAAGATCAGCGGGCGCCACCAGAAGGCAGGCATATTCGGCTTATTCCAGCTCGAATGCTTGGGAAGGCGGATTTTAAGTCAGTTGGCCGACAGCCGGTAGCCGGCGCCGCGCACGGTCTGGATCAGGCCATCGTGACCGGAGGGCTCGAGGGCGCTGCGCAGACGGCGGATGTGGACGTCGACCGTGCGCTCCTCGACGAAGACATGGTCGCCCCAAACCTGGTCCAGCAGCTGGGAGCGGGAATAGACGCGCTCCGGGTGGGTCATGAAGAAATGCAGCAGGCGGAATTCGGTAGGCCCCAGGCTCAAGGGTTGGTCCCTGCCGTACACCCGATGGCTGACCGGGTCCAGCCTGAGACCGGCGATCTCGACCGCGTCCTCGGTCATCTGCGGCGCGCGCCGGCGCAGCACGGCCTTGATCCGGGCCATCAGCTCCTTGGGGCTGAACGGCTTGGTGATGTAGTCGTCCGCCCCGGTTTCCAGACCCAGCACCTTGTCGCGTTCCTCGGCCCGGGCGGTGAGCATGATGATGGGGATGTCCTTGAGCCGGGCATCGGCCCGGATGCGCCGGGCAAGATCGACCCCGGACTGGCCGGGCAGCATCCAATCGAGCAGGATCAGGTCGGGCATGGCCCCCCGCAGGACATGGGCCGCCTCTTCGGCGTCGCCCGCGATCAGCACGCTGTGGCCTTGCTGGCCCAGGTTGAGCTTGAGCAGTTCCTGAATGCCCGGCTCGTCTTCAACGACCAGAATGGTAGCGGACATGGTTTCCCCCTGAATCGGTATCGCGGGCATGTTATGACGTTTTCGTGACGTTTTCGTGACACGCCGGGCCCGAGTACCGGCGGCCCAGGGCACCTGGCTTGGGCGGGACGGGCCCGGCTGACCGGCTGCCTGATGCTGATTCTCAATCCAACATCGAAATCGGGCCTCACCCCTTGAATCCGGCCGGCGCTCTCCCATATTGAAGATGTGGTTGTCGGCAATGCCGACGTTCATTTCATTCACTTTTATGGGAGTTCGCAAAATGGCCAACATCATCCGGCGTGATCCCTTCGCGATCGACGATCTGTTCGATGACCTGATGCGCGGCTTTTTCGTCCGCCCGCTGCCGGTTCCGGCCGAGGCCCAGGCACTGGGCCAGATCAAGGTCGACGTCAAGGAGGACGACAAGGCTTATACCGTGCATGCCGACCTGCCGGGCGTGAAGAAGGAGGACATTCACGTCAACATCGAGGGCAACACCGTCTCGATCAGCGCCGAGGTCAAGAAGGAGTCCGAGCAGAAGGAGGGCGAGAAGGTCCTGCGCAGCGAGCGCTATTACGGCAAGGTCTACCGCAGCTTCACCCTGGGCCACGATATCGACGAGGCGGCGGCCAAGGCCAAGTTCGAAAACGGTGTGCTCGACCTCACCCTGCCCAAGAAGGTCACCAGCACGACCAAGCGCCTGACCATCGAATAAGGCGGCACGACCGATCGAGCCAGGGCGGCCCGGGCCGCCCTTTTTGTTTGTAAAATCGCGCCAGCCTACCTTGGAGCCTGCCATGCCCGTATCCCACATCTCCCCCGCCGACAAGGCGCGCGTCATCGCCGAGGCCCTGCCCTACATCCAGCGTTTCTGGGACAAAACCGTGGTCATCAAGTATGGCGGCAACGCCATGACCGACCCGGTATTGAAGGCGGCCTTCGCGCGCGATGTGGTGCTGTTGAAGCTGGTCGGCCTCAACCCCGTGGTGGTGCACGGCGGCGGCCCGCAGATCGAGGATTTGCTCAAGCGCGTGGGCAAGAAGGGCGAGTTCATCCAGGGCATGCGGGTGACCGACGCCGAGACCATGGAAGTGGTGGAGATGGTGCTTGGCGGCCAGGTCAACAAGGAGATCGTCAATCTCATCAACCAGGCGGGCGGCAAGGCCGTGGGCCTGACCGGCAAGGACGGTCGCTTCATCCGGGCGAAAAAGCTGATGATGGCGAGCAAGGAAAAGCCGGGCGACTTGATCGACATCGGCCAGGTGGGCGAGATCACGGCGATCGACCCCTCGCTCATCGCCTTTCTCGACTCGGGCGACTTCATCCCGGTCATCGCCCCCATTGGCGTGGGCGAGGCGGGCGAGACCTACAACATCAACGCCGACGTGGTGGCGGGCAAGCTGGCCGAGGTGCTGAAGGCGGAAAAACTGGTGCTCCTGACCAATACGCCGGGCGTTTTGGACAAGGACGGCAATTTGCTGACCGGCCTCACCCCCAAGAAGATCGACGAGCTGGTGGCCGACGGCACCCTGTCGGGCGGCATGCTGCCCAAGATCGCCTCGGCCCTGGATGCGGCCAAGAGCGGGGTCAAGGCCGTGCACATCATCGATGGCCGGGTCGAGCACGCCCTGCTGCTCGAGATCATGACCGACCAGGGCGTCGGCACCCTGATCAAATCGGCCTGAGGCCGGCCTGCCGGGCCGGCGGCATCAGGGGCGACAGGCCGGGTCGGCGCCCGCCTCGGGCTCGACCGCCGCCTGCCGGGCGCTTTCCTTCGGTGCCAGCCGGGACTCGATCTCCGCCCCGACCGCCTCGCCCCGTTCCCGATACAGCTCGAGCAGGCGCTGCGCCGTGTCGCCCCAGCGCTGCAGGCCGCTCGTGGCGACGGCGCGCAGGACCGACAGATCGCCGCTCACCAGCCACTGCCGATAGGCGGCCGGCAGCTCGGGAAACAGTTTGCGCCGCATGCCGACCAGGTTGGCGAAATAGAAATGGATGGCGGCCGGCTCGGCCCGCGCGATCAGGCCAGGCAGGGTGGACAGGCAGTCGGCATAAAGATCGCGCACGGCACGGGCGACGATCTCGGCCCGGCTGCGCATCACCGTGGCCAGCAACAGGGGCCAGTCCGGGCCCAGTTCGCGGTCGGCGCGCGCCTCGCCCAGTTCGTGCAGGATGACCGATTCCACCTCGGTGCGGGTCATGGCCTCCAGCGCCGCCTCACGGTCCTGTTCGAAGGGATAGCAGGCGATGGCACGCCCCATGGCCTCGTTGCGCCGGTTCCAGTGCCATTCCTCGTAGCGCTCCCAGAGCCAGCGCTTGAGCGCCTCGGTGCGCACGAAGATGGTCTCGTCCAGCATCATGCCGGGCGGCGCGTCGAGGTCGCGCGCGTATTCACAGGCGGCAACGTAGATGTCGAAGCCATCGCGCCGCTCCTGGCGCTCGAGCCGGCCCAGAAAGAAATGGGGCTTGCACTGGCGCCCGTAGCCACCGGAATACACCAGGCCGCGCGGCGTGAGTTCACGGTTGATCGTGCGCACCTCGAACGGGTCGATCGCGCCGCCGGCCAAGGGCAAGGGCTCGAAGGGCGCCGTCTCGATGTCGTCCCAGAGCAGACCGCGCGCGTTCATCCAGTCGCCCACCTCGGCCTTGGGCATGTCCTGGGTGAGCGGGATGTCGTGTTCCCAGCGGTAGAGCTCGCGCATCTTGAGCAGGAAGGTGCACAGGGTGAGGTCGCCGGCGAACTGGGCATCCGAGATATGGCAATTCTTTTGCACCGCGTTGACGAGCGCGCCAAAATTCCATTGCGCGACAGGGGACTCCGTCATGGTTAAACTCCAGTCACCATATCCGACCAAATTACTCGGGATTATAGCCCTCACCGTGTCAATATAGGAACCACCATGCGTTACTGGCTCATGAAATCCGAACCCTCCGAATACAGCATCGACGACCTGGTGCGCGATGGCCGCGTGCCCTGGTTCGGCGTGCGCAACTATCAGGCGCGCAATTTCATGCGCGACCAGATGCGGGTGGGCGACGGCGTGCTGTTCTACCATTCCTCCTGTGCCGAGCCGGGCATCGCCGGCCTGGCCGAGGTGGCCAGCCTGGCCTACCCGGACGCGACCCAGTTCGACCCCAAGGCCAAGTATTACGACCCCAAGGCCACGCCGGAGGCGCCGCGCTGGTTCAACGTCGATGTCAAAATCACGCGCAAGACCCGCCTGCTGCCGCTGTCCGAGATCCGCAGCTATCCCGAGCTGGCCCAGATGCGCATCCTGGCGCGCGGCAACCGGCTCTCGATCACCCCGGTCGACCCGGCCGAGTGGGCTTTCATCCTGAAGAAGCTGGACCAGCGGGCATGACCTTCCTGGCGATCTATCTCGGCATCGGTTTGATCGCCGGCTTCATCGCCGGCCTGCTCGGGGTCGGCGGCGGCCTGATCCTGGTGCCGGTGCTGTCCTGGGTCTACGCCCACCAGGGCTTTCCGGCCGAATACAACATCCACATGGCGCTCGGCACCTCGCTCGCCACCATCGTGCTCACCTCGATCTCCAGCCTCAGGGCCCACCACGGCCATGGCGCGGTGCATTGGGCGATCGTGCGCCGGATCACGCCCGGCATCGTGGCGGGCACCCTGGCCGGGGCGATTGCCGCCGCCTGGCTGCCCGACTTCGGCCTGCGCGTGTTCTTCACCCTGTTTTTGTTCTATGCCGCCACCCAGATGCTGTTCGGCTTCAAGCCCAAGGCCCATCGCCAGCTGCCGGGCTGGCCGGGCATGACCCTGGCCGGCGCGGTGATCGGCACGGTCTCGAGCTGGGTCGGCATCGGCGGCGGCACCCTCTCGGTGCCGTTCATGACCTGGTGCAATGTGCGCTTTCAGGAAGCGATCGGCACCTCGGCGGCGATCGGTTTTCCCATCGCGGTCTCGGGTGCCGTGGGCTACGCCCTGTCCGGCCAGGCCGCCGCCGGCCTGCCGGCGTGGAGCCTGGGCTTCATCTATCTGCCGGCGCTCGCCGCCATCGCCGCCATGAGCATGGTGAGCGCCCCCTGGGGCGCCCGGCTGACCCACCGCCTGCCGGTGGCGAAATTGAAACGCATCTTCGCCGGCCTGCTCTATATCCTGGCTGTGCGCATGGCCTACAGCCTGTTCTGACCAACCAACCAGCAAGGAGACCACGATGAAAAAATGGCTAGCCGCACTCGTGCTGTGCGCCAGTTGGGCCGCCGCCTTCGCCGCCGACTATGCGCGCGAGAAGAAATGGGCCGACGAGATCCTGCCCGCCGTGCTGGTGGGCGATCCGGTCTGGCTGGAAGGGCCCAACCGGCACAAATTCCTCGGCCTCTATGCCGAAGCGGGCAGCCCCAAGGCCGCCGTGATCATCGTGCACGGCATCGGGGTGCACCCGGATCACGGCCTGATCAGCCCGCTGCGCCAGCAGCTGGTGGATTTCGGCTACAGCACGCTGTCGTTGCAGATGCCCATCCTCAAGGTCGACGCCCGGCCGGAGGACTATCCGCCCACCTTCGATGAAGCGGCCCAACGCCTGGAACGGGCCGTCGCCTTCCTCCAGCAAAAGGGTTACCAAAAGATCGCCCTGGTCTCGCACAGCCTGGGCTGCCGCATGAGCTATCGCTATCTCAGCACCCGGCCGACGGCCCCGATCGGGGCCTGGGTGGCGATTGGCAGCTCGGTGGTGGACGACACCCGCAAGCTCAAGCTGCCGGTGCTGGATCTCTATGGCCAGAACGACCTGCCGGCCGTGGTCAGGAACGCGCCCAAACGGGCCACCCTGCTCAAAGGCAAAGCCGGGTCACGCCAACTGCAGGTGCCGGGTGCCAATCACTTCTTCGAGGGGATGGAAGGGGAATTGATCGAGGCCGTGCGCGCCTATCTCGACCAGACCCTGTGACAGCGTGGGCCGGCACCGCCGGCCCGCCCGGCTCAACGCGCCGGAATCAGGTCCTTGTTCACGGCGTAAGGCCGCGCCTCCTCCGAGTCCACGATATTGCGCTTGACCAGTTCGACCAGGCACTGGTCGAGGGTCTGCATGCCGACCGCCTGGCCGGTCTGGATCGAGGAATACATCTGGGCGATCTTGTTTTCGCGGATCAGGTTGCGGATGGCGGGGGTGCCGATCATGATCTCGTGCGCCGCCACCCGGCCGCTGCCGTCCTTCCGCTTGAGCAGGCTCTGCGAGATCACCGCCCTGAGCGATTCCGACAGCATGGCGCGCACCATGTCCTTTTCCGCGGCCGGAAACACGTCGACGATCCGGTCCACGGTCTTGGCCGCCGAGCTGGTGTGCAGGGTGCCGAACACCAGGTGGCCGGTCTCGGCCGCGGTCAGCGCCAGGCGGATGGTCTCCAGGTCGCGCATCTCGCCCACCAGGATCACGTCCGGGTCTTCCCGCAGGGCCGAGCGCAGGGCCGCATCGAAGCCCAGGGTGTGTGGGCCGACCTCGCGCTGGTTGATCAGGCACTTCTTGCTCTGGTGCACGAATTCGATCGGATCCTCGATGGTAAGGATGTGGCCGAACATGTTGTCGTTGATGTAGTCGATCATCGCCGCCAGCGTGGTCGACTTGCCCGAGCCGGTCGGCCCGGTCACCAGCACGATGCCGCGCGGCTGGTTGGAGATTTCCTTGAAGATCTCGGGCGCGCCCAGTTCCTCCAGGGTCAGCACCTTGGACGGAATGGTGCGGAACACCGCGCCGGCGCCGCGGTTCTGGTTGAAGGCGTTGACCCGGAAGCGGGCGACGTTGGGCAGCTCGAACGAGAAGTCGGTCTCCAGGTGTTCCTCGTAGGCCTTGCGCTGCGCGTCGTTCATGATGTCATAGATCATGGCGCGCACTTCGTTGTTGTCCATCGCCGGCAGGTTGATGCGGCGGATGTCGCCGTGCACCCGGATCATCGGCGGCAGGCCGGAAGACAGGTGCAGATCGGAGGCCTTGTTCTTGACCACGAAGGTCAGCAGGTCGGCGATATCCATTACAATCTCCCCGTTTGTCGCGGTTTTCTGAGGGTGCGGAGCATTATGGGCGCAATCGCAAAGGCCATGCAAGACGTCCGCCAGCGCATTGCGACCGCCGCGGCGAGCGCCCGGCGCGCCCCCGACAGCGTGCACCTGCTCGCGGTGAGCAAGACCTTCCCCGCCAGCGCGGTGATCGAGGCCTATCGCGCGGGCCAGACCGCCTTCGGCGAATCCTATGTCCAGGAGGCGCTGGCCAAGATCGCCGAGGTGAAGGCCGTGCTGGGCAGCCAGGCCGGCCTGGAATGGCACTTCATCGGCCCGATCCAGAGCAACAAGACCCGATCCATCGCCGAGCACTTCGACTGGGTGCACAGCGTCGACCGGCTGAAGATCGCCGAGCGCCTGGCGGCCGCCCGGCCTGCCGGTCGGCCGCCGCTCAACGTCTGCCTGCAGGTCAACATCGGCGGCGAGGCGAGCAAGGGCGGCGTCGCCCCGCACGAGGCCATTGCCCTCGCCCGCCGGATCGCCGCCCTGCCCGGGCTCAGGCTGCGCGGCCTGATGACGATCCCGCGCCCGACGCCCGATGTCGCCGGGCAGCGCGCCCAGTTCCGGCAATTGCGCGAACTGTTCGACCAGGCCCGGGCCGGGGGCCTGGCGCTCGATACCCTGTCCATGGGCATGTCCGACGACCTCGAGGCGGCTATCATGGAGGGCGCGACCTGGGTACGGGTGGGCAGCGCCATCTTCGGCGCCCGCACCAGGAAGACAACAGAAGGAAAGACATGAAACTCGCATTCATCGGCGGTGGCAACATGGCCGCCGCATTGATCGGCGGCCTGATCAAGCAGGGCTTCGCCGCCGGCGCCATCGAGGTGGCCGAGATCAGCCCGGAGCGCTGCGCCTGGCTCAAACAGCAATTCGGCGTGTCGGCCAGTGAACATATCGCCGACCTCAGGGCCGCCGATGTCATCGTGCTCGCGGTGAAGCCGCAGCAGATGCGTGAGGTGCTGCGCGGCCTGCCGACGCCCCGGCTGACCCAGCTGGTGCTGTCGATCGCCGCCGGCATCCGGGCCAAGGACATCTCGCGCTGGCTGGGTGGCCATCCGGCCGTGGTGCGCGCCATGCCCAACACCCCGGCCCTGGTCGGCGCCGGCATCGCCGGCCTCTATGCCCTGCCCGACGTGAGCCAGGCCCAGCGCGCGGCCGCCCAGCGCGTGATGGAGGCCGTCGGCACGGCGGTCTGGGTCGACACCGAGGCGCAGATCGATGCGGTGACCGCCATCTCCGGCAGCGGCCCGGCCTATGTCTTCTATTTCATCGAGGCCCTGGAACAGGCCGCGGTGGAACTGGGCCTGCCGCCGCTGACGGCGCGCCGCCTGGTGCTGCACACCTTCAACGGCGCGGCGCGCCTGGCCATGAGCGAAAACGTGAGCCCGGCCGAGCTGCGCGCACGGGTCACCTCCAAGGGCGGCACCACCGAACAGGGCCTGCTGGTTCTGGAGCAGGCCGCGGTGCGCCAGGCCATCATGCGGGCAGCCGAGGCCGCGGCGAAACGCGGCCACGAAATCGGCGAGCTGTTCGGGGAGGCCCACTGATGCTGATCGAAGCCCTGCAATTTTTGCTGCGCATCCTGCTCGGCCTGGTCGCCTCGGCCTTCTGGCTGCGCTTTTATATGCAATGGGCGCGCGTCCCTTTCCATAACCCCTTCGCCCAGTTCATCGTCAGGGTCACCGATTTCGCGGTGCGCCCGGTGCGCCGGGTGGTGCCGGGCCTGTTCGGCCTCGACCTGAGCAGCCTGCTCTTGTGTTATCTCACCGAGCTGCTGCTCAGCTTCGGCCTGCACTGGCTCGACAGCTATCCCTTCGCGGCCGCGGGCTGGCAGGTCCTGCCCGGCTTCCTGCTGCATGCCCTGGCCATGACCCTGAGCCTGACCCTGTACATCCTGCTCGGCTTGGTGTTCATCCAGGTGATCCTGAGCTGGGTGAATCCCTACTCGCCCATTGCGCCGGTGTTCTACGCCCTGTCCCGGCCGATCCTGGCCCCGCTGCAGCGGGTGATCCCGACCATCGCCGGCATCGACCTCAGCCCGGTCGGCGCCTTTATCGTCATCCAGCTCCTGCTGATTCTGGTGGCCGGTCTGCAGCGCTATGCCCTGGGCCTGATCTGGTGAGCCGTCCGGCAACAGCGGCTGCCTTACCCGGCTGGCTGCGCCCCATTGCCGGCGGCTGCGCGCTGATCCTGCACATCCAGCCGGGCGCGGCGAAGACCGAAATCGCCGGCCGGCACGGCGATGCCCTCAAGGTGCGCATCCAGGCGCCGCCGGTCGAGGGGGCCGCCAACGCCGCCCTGCTCGCCTTCATCGCCGAGGCCTTGGGCCTGCCCGTGCGCGAGGTCCGGCTGCTGCGCGGCGGCAAATCCCGGCGCAAAACGCTGGAAGTGGCACTGGCGCCGGAAACGGTATTGGCCCGGCTCGACGCCATCGGCCCCACGGCCGACCGCTGACCGCTGACCGCTGACCGCTGACCGCCGACTGCCGACTGCCGACTGCCGACTGCCGACTGCCGACTGCCAACTGCCAACTGCCAACTGCCAACTGCCAACTGCCTTACAACAAAATAATGTCGTACTGCTCCTGACTGAACAGGCTCTCCACCTGCATGGAGATCGGCTTGCCGATGAAGTCGGACAGCTGCGCCAGGCTCTGGGATTCCTCTTCCAGGAACAGATCGATCACCGGCTGGGCCGCCATGATGCGGAACTCGCGCGCCTCGAACTGGCGCGCCTCGCGCAGGATGGCGCGCAGGATCTCGTGGCAGACGGTCTGCGCGGTCTTGATCTGGCCGCGGCCCTGGCAGGTGGGACAGGGCTCGCACAGCACCCGGGCCAGGCTCTCGCGCGTGCGCTTGCGGGTCATCTCGACCAGGCCGAGCGAGGTGAAGCCGTTGATGGTCATCCGGGTGCGATCGCGCGCCAGGGCCTTGTTCAGCTCGTTGAGCACCGCCTCCTTGTGTTCGGCGCTGTCCATGTCGATGAAATCGAGGATGATGATGCCGCCCAGGTTGCGCAGGCGCAGCTGCCGGGCCGCGGCCTGGGCCGCTTCCAGATTGGTCTTGAAGATGGTCTCGTCGAAGGTGCGGCCGCTGGTGAAGCCGCCGGTGTTGACGTCGATGGTGGTCAGCGCCTCGGTCTGGTCGATGATGAGATAACCGCCGGACTTGAGGTCGACCCTTCTGGCCAGGGCGCGCTCGATCTCCTCCTCGACGCCATACAGGTCGAACAGCGGCCGCTCCGCCGCGTAGTGGTAGATCTTGTCCGCCGCATAGCGGACGAATTCGCTGGCGAAGGCCTGCAGCTTCTGATGGGTCTCGCGCGAGTCGACCAGGATGCGGGTGGTATCGGGCGTGGCGATGTCGCGCAGCACCCGGTGGGCGAGATCCAGCTCGTGGTAGAGCCGCAGCGGCGCCGCGGCATTCTCGGCCCGGGCCCGGATGGCGTCCCACAGGGTGTGCAGGTATTCGACGTCGGCCGCCAGTTCCTGGTCCTCGGCCGTATTGGCCATGGTCCGGATGATGAAGCCACCGTGCTCGTCCTGCGGCAGCACCCGCTGCAGGCGGTCGCGCAGCAGTTCACGCTCGGCCTCGTCCTCGATCTTCTGCGAGATGCCGATCCGGGTCTCCTGCGGCAGGTAGACCAAAAAGCGGCCGGCCATGCTGATCTGGGTCGACAGCCGGGCGCCCTTGGCCCCGATCGGATCCTTGATCACCTGCACCATCAGGCTCTGCCCCTCGTGCAGGATGCGCTCGATCGGACGCGGGTTGCCGTCGCCGTTGCGGGCGTCCCAGATGTCGGCCACGTGCAGGAAGGCGGCGCGGTCGAGGCCGATGTCGACGAAGGCCGACTGCATGCCGGGCAGGACGCGGCTGACGCGGCCCAGGTAGATGTTGCCGACCAGGCCGCGCTGGCCTTCGCGCTCGATGTGCAGCTCCTGCACGGCGCCCAGATAGATCACCGCCACCCGGGTTTCCTGCGGGGTGATGTTGATCAGGATTTCTTCGCTCATGTTGCCACCAGCAATGCCGAATCGACGGCCGGCCCGACCGGCCGTCGATTCGACACTAAAGCAGGATCATACCGGTTTGCCTGAGCAGGGCGCCTGTTTCGAACAGGGGCAGGCCCATGATGCCGGAATAACTGCCCTCGATGTGCTCGATGAACAGGGCGGCGTGGCCCTGAATGCCATAGCCGCCCGCCTTGTCCATCGGTTCGCGGCTGGCGACGTAGGCGGCGATCTCGGCCTCGTTCAAGGGGCGGAAGCGCACCTTGCTGCTGGATAGCGCCGTGTGCACCTGCCCCTCCCAGGCCACCGCCACCCCCGAATACACCCGATGGGTCTTGCCCGAATAGCTGCGCAGCCATTCGGCCGCCTGCTCGGGCGAAGCCGGCTTGCCGAGCAACCTGCCGTCCAACGCCACCGTGGTGTCCGCGGCCAGGATCGGCATCACCGGCAGCCGGCGCCCGGTCATGGCGAGCACACCGGCTTCCGCCTTGAGGCGCGCGACCCGCATCACATAGTCGGCCGGCTTTTCATTGGGCAGGGGCGATTCGTCGACATCGGCCCGGCCCGACTGATGGCGCAGCGGCAAAACCATGGCATCGATGCCGATCTGGCGCAACAGCTCCAAGCGGCGCGGGCTCTGCGAGGCAAGGTAGATGCGTCGGTGCATGCGGCCGATTATCGCTGATACGCCCGGATTGCAAGCATTCCGCCCGGTTTCGCCGGCCCCCGGCGTGGCCGAGTGTCTCACTCCCGATGATAGGGGTGGCCCTTGAGCAGGCTCGACGCCCGGTACAACTGCTCGCTCAACAACACCCGGACCAGGCCGTGCGGCAGGGTCAGGCGCGACAACGCCAGCTTGAGCTCCGCCCTTTGCAGCAGCTCGGGCGCCAGTCCGTCGGCGCCGCCGATGACCAGGGCGACATCACGCCCTTCGGCCAGCCAATCCTGCAGCAGGCCGGCCAGGCCGCGGGTGTCGGCCATCTGGCCGTGCTCGTCCAGGGCGATCAGGCGCGCGCCCTTCGGCAGCTTCTCCAGGATGCGCGCCGCCTCCAGCGCCTTGAGCCGCTCGATCGACTGGCCGCCGCGCTTCTCCGGCTTGACCTCGATCAGCTCGACGCGCGCCTCGCGCGGCATGCGTTTGAGGTATTCGGCGCAGGCGGTCTCGACCCAGCCCGGCATCTTGTCGCCCACGGCGATGATCAACAGTTTCACGTGACCACTCGGAAATGGATTGCCGTCACTATAACGGCGGCCCAGAAAAAAGGGCGCCCGAGGGCGCCCAAATCCTTGCGGAGGAGAGTCTTGAAGAAGATTACAGGGTGTAGGCCCGCTCGCCGTGGGTGGCGGTGTCGAGACCTTCGCGCTCCTCTTCCTCGGTCACGCGCAGGCCCATGGTCATGTCGATCAGCTTGAACAGCACGTAGCTGACCACACCGACCCAAACCACCGCGACGCCAACGCCCCAGAGCTGGCTGGTCAGCTGGGCGCCGAAGTTGTACTCAGCCACGGCGTTGGTCGCATAGTCGAACACGCCGGTGCCGCCCAGGGCCGGGTTGACGACGATGCCGGTGCCGATGGCGCCGATGATGCCGCCAATACCATGCACACCGAAGACGTCGAGCGAGTCGTCATAGCCCAGGGCGCGCTTCAGGCCGGTCACACCCCAGAGGCAGGCGACCCCGGCGATGGCGCCGAGCACCAGGGCACCGAAGGGACCGGCAAAACCGGCGGCCGGGGTGACCGCGACCAGACCGGCCACGGCACCCGAGGCGATGCCCAGCATGGACGGCTTACCCTTGATCGCCCATTCGGCAAACATCCAGGACAGCGCTGCGGCGGCTGTGGCGACCACGGTGTTGACCATAGCCAGCACGGTGGTGCCGTTCGCTTCGAGGTTGGAACCGGCGTTGAAGCCGAACCAACCCACCCACAGGAGACAGGCGCCGACCATGGTCGCCATCAGGTTGTGCGGCGGCATGGGGTCGCGGCCGTAACCGACGCGCTTGCCGATCACAATGGCGCCCATCAGCGCAGCCATGGCGGCGTTGATGTGGACCACGGTGCCGCCGGCGAAGTCGAGCGCGCCCTTGGCGAACAGGAAGCCGGCCGGGTCACCGTAGGCGGACGGACCGCCCCAGAACCAGACCATGTGCGCCATCGGCAGATAGGCGAAGGTGAACCAGAGCACGATGAACACCAGGAGCGCGGAGAACTTGATGCGCTCGGCAAAACCGCCCACGATCAGGGTGGCGGTGATCGCCGCGAAGGTGAGCTGGAACACCATGAACAGCATCTCGGGAATGACCACGCCCTTGCTGAAAGTCTCCACGTTCACCGAAGGATCGACCCCGGCCAGGAAGGCCTTGGATAGGCCGCCGATGAAGCTGTTGAGGTCACCGCCGGCAGTGAACGCCAGACTGTAGCCGTAGACCACCCAGAGGATGGCGACCAGGCAGAAGATGGCGAACACCTGGGTCAGCACCGACAGCATGTTCTTCGACCGCACCAGGCCGCCATAGAACAGGGCAACGCCGGGAATGGTCATCAGAACCACCAGCAGGGTGGCCACCAGCATCCAGGTGGTGTCGCCCTTGTCCGGGGTCGGCGCCGCAGCGGGGGCGGCCTCGGCCGGAGCCGGGGCCGGGGCAGCCGCGTCGGCCGCAGGCGCCGCCTCGGCGGTGGCGGCCGGAGCCGGGGCCGGCATCGGTTCTTCGGCAAAGGCCATGCCGGAC
>DDKN01000102.1:12178-20186 GCA_002339725.1 Thiobacillus sp. UBA2597 | reverse complement strand
GGCGGCCAGCAGCAGCGTCTGTGCATCGCGCGCGCCCTGGCTTCCGATCCGGAGATCATCCTGTTCGACGAGCCGACCTCGGCCCTGGACCCGATCGCCACCGCCAGCATCGAAGAGCTGGTGGCGGAGTTGAAAAACCAGGTCACCATCCTGATCGTCACCCACAACATGCAACAGGCGGCCCGGGTGTCGGACTACACCGCCTTCATGTACCTGGGCGAACTGATCGAATTCGGCAAGACCGACGAGCTCTTCGTCAAACCCAAAATCAAACAAACGGAAGACTACATCACGGGCCGTTTTGGTTAAGCGGCCCGTGATGTAGCGGCGCACGCTAACTTGGCGCCAGCCAAGTTAAGCCCGCGTAAGCGGGCGGGCGGTAGCCACTACCCCCCCCAGTCTCGGTTAAGCGGCTCGTGGTGTAGCGGCGCACGCTAACTTGGCGCCAGCCAAGTTAAGCCCGCGTAAGCGGGCGGCGGTAGCCACTACCCCCCCCAGTCTTGGTTAAGCGGCCCTGAGGTGGCGGGAGGGCCCCAGTCACCGCTTTCCTGCCGGTTTGCCCCAACGTCTCCGGGTGATTGGCCTATCCTGTGAATTAAGGTGGCTATGTCATTTGCCAAAGGGGAATGCCGTCCGTGGCGGGTTTGAATGAGCTTCACGCAACCGTGCAGCAGTTGCGGGCAAGCGTGCTTGCCGGCCAGGCCGAGTTGCTGCACGCCTGGCGGCCATACCTCAAACGCGGCGCCTTCGCGGCCGATGCCGCCAATCTGGCAGCCTATATAAGCTTTCGGCGCCAGGATTTGCGCGAACTGCAGGACCGGCTGGCCGAAATCGGCCTCTCTTCCCTTGGCCGGTGCGAAGCTCATGTGCTGGCCACCCTGGATGCGGTGCTGATCAATCTGGCGGCCCTCCTCGGCAACCCGCCTGCGCCCGGTGCCTTGGACAGGCTGGCCCGGCAGAGCCGGCAAGGCAGCCAACATCTGCTCGCCCGGGCCCGGGAGTTGTTCGGGCCGGTGCCGCGCCACCATCGCAGCCGGATCATGGTCACCCTGCCGAGCGAGGCCGCGCACGATCGCCATCTGGTGCGCGACTTGATCAAGTGCGGCATGGGAGTGGCCCGAATCAATTGCGCCCACGACGACGAGGCGGCCTGGGCCCGGATGGTCCAGCACGTGCGCGCCGCCGCGGCCGACACGGGCCTGCCGTGCCGGATCATGATGGATCTGGCCGGACCGAAGCTGCGCACCGGCGAGATGGCCCTGCAGCCGGCAGTGCTGCGCTTGAAGCCCAAGCGGGACGCTGCCGGCAACCCGATCATGCCGGCCTATGCCGTGCTCCACGCCGGCGCAAGCGAGTTCGAGCAGACGCCCTGGGCACGCTATCCGGCCCTGCCCGTCCCGGCGGATTGGTTGGCACGGTTGAACAACGGCGATGCCATCGAATTGACCGATGCCCGGGGGCGCAAGCGGACGCTGCGCGTGGTCGAGCGGCTGGCTGCCGACCGGGTCATGGTCTGTGCCGCAGAAAGCGTTTGGCTCGAAACCGGCACCCTGCTACAGCACGTGCCGGCCCGGGGCAAGGCGCGCCAGCGCCACAGCGTGTCGCTCGCCCCCTTGGCGGCCCGGCCGGGCTTTCTGACGGTGCATGTGGGCGACCTGTTTTTGCTGGCCCGCGCGCCGGCCCCCGGGCTGCAAGCCTTCCCGAGCTGGGGCGAGGAGCCCTATGCCGGCCACATCCCCTGTGCCCAGCCCGAGGTGCTGGACTATCTGCGGCCGGGCGAACGGGTGTTCATCGATGATGGCCGGATCGGCGCCAGCGTCGAACGCCTGGATGGGGCCGGGGCCTGGCTGCGTGTAACACGAGCGTCATCAAAAGGTGACAAAATCCGCCCGGCCAAGGGGCTCAACTTCCCGGACAGCGATCTGGGGTTGTCCCCCCTGATGGACAAGGATCTGCACGATCTCGATTTCATCGCGCGCCAGGCCGATCTGGTGGGTTATTCCTTCATCCAGACTGCGGCCGATATGGATCGGCTGTCGGCCGAACTGGCGGCGCGGGACGCGGCTGGCATGGGGCGGGTGGCCAAGATCGAAACCCGCAAGGCGGTGGCCAACCTGCCGGAAATCATCGTCCATGGGGCAGGCACTGCCCCCTTCGGGGTGATGATCGCGCGCGGCGATCTGGCCCTGGAGATCGGCTGGGAGCGACTGGCCGAGATTCAGGAGGAAATCCTCTGGCTGGCCGAGGCGGCACGGGTGCCTGTCGTGTGGGCGACCCAGGTGCTGGAGGGGTTGATCAAGGCGCGGCTGCCCTCGCGGGCGGAGATGACCGACGCCGCGATGTCCGAACGGGCCGAGTGCGTTATGCTTAACAAAGGTCCCTTCGTACTCGACGCGATGCAGGTGCTGGACGACATCGTTCGGCGCATGCGCACCCATCAACGGAAGAAGACCGCCCGCTTGCGGGCGCTGCACTGGTAAGGACATAGGCGATGGCGAATGCGGTCAAATCGATTGCGAAATACATCAGCAACAACGAGGACACGCCCGAGGCGGAGACCCTGCGTGATCTGTGCGAATCCCTGGAGTCGGGCGAGCCGTTCGATCTGACGCGTCTTTACGACATGAAGGCCAAGGCGTTCAACCTGGCCCTGGCCGTGCTCGAAGAATGGCGTTTCGACCGCCACCTGGTGGAGCGTCGGCTGCAGAAATACCTGTCTCAGGAAGAAGCCTGAGCGGTTCGCCGCGCGCGGCATGAATTGACCGGGGCGGCGGGAAGGCATAATATTGCGCCCTTTATTCAAGGGCGGTTTTATGCGACGCAAACTCGTTGCCGGCAACTGGAAAATGCATGGCAGCCTGGCTGAGAATGAAGCCTTGTTGACAGGTCTGCTGGCCGGGGTGCCCACTGTCAAGGTTGATGTCGCGGTGTGTGTGCCATTCCCCTATTTGGCCCAGGTTCAGGCGCGACTGAGCGGTTCGCCCATCGCTTGGGGCGCGCAGAATCTGAGCCAGCACGGCAAGGGCGCCTTCACCGGCGAGGTCTCTGCCGCCATGCTGCGCGATTTCGGCTGCAAATATGTGATCGTTGGCCATTCCGAGCGCCGCTCCCTCTATGGCGAGACCGATCAGGTGGTGGCCGAGAAATTCGAGGCGGCCCAGGCGGCCGGGCTGGTTCCCATCCTCTGTGTGGGCGAGACGCTGAGCGAGCGCGAGGCCGGTATCACCGAAACCGTGGTGGCGCGTCAGCTGGATGCCGTGATCGCCAAATCCGGTGTCGGCGCCCTGGCCGATGCGGTGGTGGCCTACGAGCCGGTCTGGGCGATTGGCACCGGCAAGACCGCAACGCCGCAGCAGGCACAGCAGGTGCACGCCTTCATCCGCAGCAAGATTGCGGCGCTCGACCCGGCCGTGGCGCAGGGCTTGCGCATTCAGTACGGTGGTAGCATGAAGGCCAACAACGCAGCCGAGTTGCTGGCCCAGCCCGATATCGATGGCGGCCTGATCGGCGGCGCTTCCTTGGTGGCGGACGAATTCTTGGCGATCTGCCGAGCAGCTTGAGGTTTAGCGATGGAATTCCTGGTGTGGGTGTTGCATATCCTGACGTCGATTGCCGTGGTGGCCTTGGTGCTGCTGCAACACGGCAAGGGTGCGGATATGGGGGCGGCCTTTGGCAGCGGTGCCTCGGGCAGTCTGTTCGGTGCCACCGGCTCGGCCAATTTTCTGAGCCGGGCGACCGCGGTCCTGGCGACGGTATTCTTCCTGACCAGTTTGGGATTGGCCTATTTCTCAGTCAGCAAGAACGCGCCGGCCGTGGTGACCGTGCCGGCCCCGAGCCAGCCGCAAGCGCCGGCGCAGCCGGCCGGTGAGCCGTCGAAGGCGGGCGCCATACCCAAGTGAGTTTTACGAACGACTGGTGCCACGCCAGTCGTTCTGTCAATTTGCCGACGTGGTGGAATTGGTAGACACGCTGTCTTGAGGGGGCAGTGCGGAAACGCGTGCGAGTTCGAGTCTCGCCGTCGGCACCATCATTTAATATCTTTATACCACTTCCCGGTTTTGCTTATATCCCATTGATATCAGTGGGTTTTCGGGGTGGTGCTTTCCTTGACCTGCAAAGGTCCGGCGCATACACTGCTATTCAAGACGCGCACTGGAAGCGCGAGGGAAAATAATGCTAGAAAACTACTTTCCAGTTCTGCTGTTCATCCTGGTCGGCCTGGCGGTCGGGGTGCTTCCGATGGTGATGGGCTGGGTGCTGGCCCCCAGCCGTCCCGACAGCGAAAAACTCTCTCCCTATGAATGCGGTTTCGAGGCCTTCGAAGATGCCCGCATGAAATTCGACGTGCGCTATTACCTGGTCGCCATTCTGTTCATCCTGTTCGATCTGGAAATCGCGTTCCTGTTTCCCTGGGCGGTGGTGTTGGAGGAAATCGGCACCTTCGGTTTTGTCGCCATGGTCTTATTCCTCGCCATTCTGGTCGTTGGCTTCGTCTACGAATGGATGAAGGGCGCCCTCGATTGGGAGTGAAGCATGAGTATTGAAGGTGTTCTGGAAAAAGGCTTCGTCACCACCACGCTGGATACGGTGATCAACTACACCCGCACCGGCTCGCTCTGGCCGATGACCTTCGGTTTGGCCTGTTGCGCGGTGGAGATGATGCACGCCGGCGCTTCGCGCTATGACCTGGACCGCTTCGGCATCGTGTTCCGGCCCAGCCCGCGCCAATCCGACCTGATGATCGTGGCCGGCACGCTGACCAACAAGATGGCCCCCGCCTTGCGCAAGGTCTACGATCAGATGCCCGAGCCGCGTTGGGTGCTGTCCATGGGCTCGTGCGCCAACGGCGGCGGCTATTACCATTATTCCTATTCCGTGGTGCGCGGTTGCGATCGCATCGTGCCGGTAGATATCTATGTGCCCGGTTGCCCGCCGACCGCGGAGGCGCTGCTCTACGGTCTGGTGCAGTTGCAGAAGAAGATCCGGCGCACCAACACCATCGCCCGCTAGGAGATCCCCCGTGCCCTTGACCGCAGAGGCCCTTTTTGCCCGCTTGCAGGACGTGCTCGGCGACACCATCGCCGGTGGCGGCGTGGCGCGGGGCGAAGTGACCCTGGAAATCCGGCCCCAGGACTGGCGCGCCGTGGCGCAGACCCTGCGCGACGATCCCGGCCTGGCCTTCGACACCCTGATCGACCTGTGCGGTCTCGATTATTCGGCCTACAAGGATGGCGCCTATGAGGGCCCGCGCTTTGCCGTGGTTGCCCATCTGTTGTCGGTCGCGAAAAACCATCGCGTCCGCCTGCGCACCCGCTGCGAAAACGACGACATGCCGATGGTGGCCTCTTTGGTCGAGGTGTGGCCGGTGGTCAACTGGTTCGAACGGGAGGCCTTCGACCTCTACGGCATCGTGTTCGAGGGCCACCCGGACCTGCGCCGCATCCTGACCGACTACGGTTTCATCGGCCATCCTTTCCGCAAGGATTTCCCGCTCTCGGGCCAGGTCGAGATGCGCTACGACCCTGAGCTTGGGCGGGTGATCTACCAGCCGGTCAGCATCGAGCCGCGCGAGGTGACGCCGCGCATCGTGCGGGTCGAGCATTATGGCGAGGTGGAGTGATGGCGGTGGTTCGCGTGTTGAATTTTAGTTCCGGCCGCGCTCCGCGCTTAACGCTTGCTGCGCAAGCGTTAGCCTGCACTGAAGTTGAGCTGCGTAATTTGTGCGCTGGCCAAGTGCCGGCAAATGAGGGCTTCTGAGCATGGCTGAAATCCGCAATTACACGCTCAACTTTGGCCCCCAGCACCCGGCTGCCCATGGCGTGCTGCGCCTGGTGCTGGAACTGGATGGCGAGGTGGTCGAGCGGGCCGACCCGCACATCGGCCTCCTGCATCGCGCCACCGAGAAGCTGGCCGAACACAAGACCTTCCTTCAGTCGGTGCCTTACATGGACCGGCTCGATTACGTCTCCATGATGTGCAACGAGCACGCCTATGTCATGGCGACCGAGAAGCTGCTCGGCATCACGCCCCCGCTGCGGGCGCAATACATCCGGGTGATGTTCGACGAGATCACCCGTATCCTCAATCACCTGCTCTGGCTCGGGGCGCATGCCCTCGACGTCGGTGCCATGACCGTCTTCCTCTATGCCTTCCGCGAGCGCGAGGATCTGATGGACGTGTACGAGGCGGTGACCGGCGCCCGCCTGCATGCCGCCTACTATCGACCCGGCGGCGTCTACCGCGACCTGCCCGACCGGATGCCGCAATACCAGCCGAACAAATTCAAGAGCGAGGCCGACGTCAAGCGCCTGAACGAGGCGCGCCAGGGTTCGGTGCTCGACTTCATCGAGGACTTCACCAACCGCTTTCCGGCCTATGTCGACGAGTACGAAACGCTGCTCACCGACAACCGCATCTGGAAGCAGCGCCTGGTCGATATCGCCGTGGTCAGCCCGGAACGGGCCAAGGCGCTCGGCTTTACCGGCCCCATGCTGCGCGGATCGGGCGTGGTCTGGGACCTGCGCAAGCATCAGCCCTACGAGGTCTACGACCAGATCGAGTTCGACATCCCGGTCGGCCGCAACGGCGACTGCTATGACCGCTATCTGGTGCGCATCGAGGAGATGCGCCAGAGCAACCGCATCATCAGGCAGTGCGTGGACTGGCTGAAAAAGAACCCCGGTCCGGTCATCGTCGACAATCACAAGATCGCGCCGCCCTCGCGCGAGCAGATGAAGAGCAACATGGAGGAGTTGATCCACCACTTCAAGCTCTTCACCGAAGGCATGCATGTGCCGGAGGGTGAGGCCTACGCCGCGGTCGAACACCCCAAGGGCGAGTTCGGTATCTACCTGGTGTCCGACGGCGCTAACAAACCCTATCGCATGAAGATTCGTGCCCCCGGCTTCGCCCATCTGTCGGCCATGGACGAACTGGTGCGCGGCCATATGCTGGCCGACGTGGTTGCCGTGATGGGCACCCTCGACGTCGTGTTCGGCGAAATCGACCGTTAACGGATTCCCTATGCTCTCTTCCGACGCCCTCGCCCAGATCGACACCGAGATCGCCAAATATCCGGCCGAGCAGAAACAGTCCGCGGTCATGGCAGCCCTGCGTATCGCCCAGACCGAGAAGGGCTGGCTGTCGACCGAAACCATCGAATTCGTCGCCGATTACCTCGGCATGCCGGCGATCGCGGTCTATGAAGTCGCCACCTTTTACAACATGTACGACTTGAAACCGGTTGGCCGGCACAAGGTGACCGTCTGCACCAACCTGCCGTGCCGGTTGCAGGGGGCGGACCGGGTGGCCGAGCATCTTCAGGCCAAGCTCGGCATCGGCTTCGGCGAGACCACGGCGGACGGCCGCTATACCCTGGTCGAAGGCGAGTGCATGGGCGCCTGCGGCGACGGCCCGCTCTGCCTGCACAACAACCACAAGATGCACACCCATCTGACGCCGGAGTCGGTGGACAAGCTATTGGATGAACTGAAATGAGCACCAAGGTTTGCCTCTGGACGCTGGATCATCCCGAACCGGCCTCGCTCAAGACCTATCTCGCCCACGGCGGTTACGAGGCCCTGAAGAAGATCCTGGCCGAGCGCACCCCGGCCGAGCAGATCATCGAGGAGGTCAAGAAGAGCGCCCTGCGCGGCCGTGGCGGCGCCGGCTTCCCGACCGGCCTGAAGTGGAGCTTCATGCCGCGTCAGTTTCCGGGCGACAAGTACATCGTCTGCAACTCGGACGAGGGCGAGCCGGGCACCTTCAAGGACCGCGACATCCTGCGCTTCAATCCGCACCAGCTGATCGAGGGCATGATCATCGCCGGCTACACCCTGGGCGCCCGTGCCGGCTACAACTACATCCACGGCGAGATCTTCGAGATCTATCAGAGCTTCGAGCGTGCCCTGGCCGAGGCGCGCGCCGCCAATCTGCTCGGCAAGAATATCCTGGGTTCCGGCTGGGATTTCGACATCCATGCCCATCAGGGTTACGGTGCCTACATCTG
>DDKN01000102.1:0-11770 GCA_002339725.1 Thiobacillus sp. UBA2597 | reverse complement strand
CCGTTCCCGGCAAGCTATGGCCTGTACGGCAAGCCGACCACGATCAACAACACCGAGACCCTGGCCTCGATCCCCTGGATCGTGCGCCATGGCGGCCAGGCCTTCCTCGAACTGGGCAAGCCGAATAACGGCGGCACCAAGATCTTTTCCGTCTCCGGCCATGTCAACAAGCCAGGCAACTACGAGGTCGGCCTGGGCACGCCGTTCGCCGAACTGCTGGCGATGGCCGGCGGCGTGCGTAGCGGCCACAAGCTCAAGGCGGTGATTCCCGGGGGCTCCTCCGCCCCGGTGCTGCCGGGCGAGGTCATGATGGATCTCACCATGGACTTCGACAGCATCGCCAAGGCCGGCTCCATGCTCGGCTCCGGCGCGGTGATCGTGATGGACGACAGCGTCTGCATGGTCAAGGCGCTGGAGCGGTTGGCTTATTTCTACTTCGAGGAATCCTGCGGTCAGTGCACGCCCTGCCGGGAGGGCACCGGCTGGATGTATCGGGTGGTGCATCGCATCGAGCACGGCGAGGGCCGGCCGGAAGACCTGGACCTTTTGATGAGCGTGGGCGACAACATCGCCGGCCGCACCATCTGCGCCCTAGGCGATGCCGCGGTGGGCCCGGTGCAGAGCTTCATCAAGCACTTCCGCCAGGAATTCGAGTACCACATCGAGCACAAGAAGTGCTTAGTAGGGGCCTGAAATGCCGCATATCGAGATCGACGGCAAAACGATTGAGGTCGCCCCGGGGGCGACGCTGATGGATGCAGCCAACCAGGCCGGCATCTTCATCCCCCATTTCTGCTACCACAAGAAGCTCAGCATCGCGGCCAACTGCCGCATGTGCCTGGTCGAGGTGGAAAAGGCGCCCAAGCCCCTGCCGGCCTGCGCCACGCCGGTGACCGAAGGCATGAAGGTGCGCACCCATTCCGCCAAGGCGGTGGCGGCGCAGAAGGGCGTGATGGAGCTGCTGCTGATCAACCATCCGCTCGACTGTCCGATCTGCGACCAGGGGGGCGAGTGCCAGCTGCAGGATCTGGCGGTCGGCTACGGCGCCAGCGCCTCGCGTTATGCCGAGCCGAAACGGGTGGTCAGGGAAAAGGACCTCGGCCCCCTCATCGCCACCGACATGACGCGCTGCATCCACTGCAGCCGCTGCGTGCGTTTCAGCCAGGAGATCGCCGGCCGCATGGAATTGGGCATGGTGCACCGGGGCGAGCACACCGAGGTGATGCCCTTCCTCGAACAGCAGATGCATTCCGAATTGTCGGGCAACGTCATCGATCTGTGCCCGGTCGGTGCGCTCACCTCCAAGCCGTTCCGTTACAGCGCCCGGACCTGGGAGTTGTCGCGGCGCAAGAGCATCAGCCCGCACGACGGCCTGGGCGCCAACCTGCAGCTGCACACCAAGGACAACCGGGTCTATCGCGTCGTGCCCCAGGAGAACGAGGCGATCAACGAATGCTGGCTGGCCGACCGCGACCGTTATGCCTATGAGGCGCTCAACAGCGAAGAGCGCCTGACCCGGCCCATGGTGCGCGACGGCGACAAGTGGATCGAGGTTGACTGGCAGAAGGCGCTGAACCAGGCGGCCGGCGCCCTGCGCGTGCTGCGCGACACCCACGGCGGCAACGCATTGGCCGCCCTGGCCTCGCCGCACCAGACCCTGGAAGAGTTGCACCTTTTGCAAAAGCTGATGCGCGGCCTGGGCAGTGGGCGGATCGAACACCGCCTGGGCCAGGCCGATTTCTCGGGCGACGCCAAGCGTCAGGGCGTCACCTGGCTGGGTATGCCCATCGCCGAACTCAATCAGCTGCAGCGCGTGTTGCTGATCGGCGCCACCCTGCGCAAGGAACAGCCGCTCATCGCCCAGCGCCTGCGCCAGGCGGTGAAGTTCGGTGCCCAGCTCAATGTGCTGCATGCGGCCGATGACGATCTGTATTGCCGTGTCGCCAACAAGCTGATCGTCAAGCCGTCGGCCTGGGTCAATGCCCTGGCTCAGGTCGCCAAGGCCCTGCAGGAGGCGGGCGCCAGCCTGCCCGCCGAGCTGGCCGGCCAGTTGAACGACATCACGGTGAGCGACAGCGCGCGTGCCATCGCCGCCAGCCTGAACACGGGCGAGCGCAAGGCGCTGCTGCTCGGCGCCGTGGCGCAGAATCATCCGGCCGCGGCCCAATTGCACCAGCTCGTCGCGGCGATCGCGGCGGCCTGCGGCGCCAAGCTCGGCTTCCTCTCGCCGGCGGCCAACAGCGTCGGCGCCCAGCTGGTCGGTGTCCAGTCGGGCCCGGTCGCGCTGGATGCCAAGGGCTATCTGCTGCTGGGCGTGGAACCCGAGCTGGACGCCCATAACGGGCCGGAACTGCTCAAGGCCCTGCAGGCGGCCGAATGCGTCGTCGCCCTGACCGCCTTCAAGGGCCGGGTCATGGACTATGCCGACGTGGTGCTGCCGATCGCGCCGTTCAGCGAGACCGCCGGCAGCTTCGTCAACATGGAAGGCCGCCTGCAGAGCTTCCATGCCGCGGTCACGCCGCAGGGCGAGGCGCGCCCGGCCTGGAAGGTGCTGCGTGTGCTGGGCAACCTGTTCAATCTGGCCGGTTTCGAGCAGAACAGCGCCGAAGAGGTGCGGCAGGAGGCCCTGCCCCAGGGCGAGGCCGGCATCGCCGCCCGGCTCGACAATGCCATCCATGGCGTTGCGCTTGCGCTGCAGCCCCCGGGCGCCGGGATCGAGCGTCTGGGCGAGGTGCCGATCTATCAGCTCGACCCCTTGGTGCGTCGGGCCCCGGCCCTGCAGCAAACCCAGGATGCCCGGGACGCGGCCTGTGCCTGGGCCAGCGGCGCGCTGATCCAGCGCCTGAATTTGATCGACGGCGAGCACGTGCGGGTCAGGCAGGCCGGTGCCGAGGCCGTGCTGCGCTTGTGCCGGGATGACCGCCTGCCCGACGACGTGTTGCGCGTGGCCGCGGCGCATCCGCTGACGGCCGGCCTGGCGGGCCGTTTCGGCGCCATCAGCGTGGAGGCGGTATGAATCTGGATTATTTCGCCGAACTGCTCGGTCCGGCCTGGCTGCCGGTGTGGACCCTGGCCAAGATCGTCGCCATCGTCGCGCCTTTGTTGCTCGGTGTGGCTTATCTCACCTATGCCGAGCGCCGCATCATCGGCTACATGCAGGTGCGCCTGGGCTGCAACCGGGTCGGCCCCTGGGGTCTCTTGCAGCCCATCGCCGACGGCCTCAAGCTGATGTTCAAGGAGATCATCATCCCGAGCGGGGCGAGCAAAGGGCTCTACCTGCTGGCCCCGGTGCTGGCGATGGCGCCAGCCTTGGCCGCCTGGGCCGTGATTCCGTTCACCGACACCCTGGTGCTGGCCGATGTCGACGCCGGCCTGCTCCTGGTCATGGCCATCACCTCCATGGGGGTCTATGGCGTGGTGCTGGCCGGCTGGGCCTCCAACTCGAAATACGCCTTCCTCGGCAGCATGCGCTCGGCGGCCCAGATCGTGTCCTACGAAATCGCCATGGGCTTTGCCCTGGTCGGCGTCCTGATGAGCGCCCAGAGTCTGAATCTGAGCGACATCGTCCAGGCCCAGTCCGGCGGCATCCACCAGTGGTACTGGCTGCCCCTGTTCCCGCTGTTCCTGGTCTATCTGATCGCCGGCGTGGCCGAGCTCAACCGGGCACCGTTCGACGTGGCCGAGGGTGAATCCGAGATCGTGGCCGGTTTCCATGTCGACTATTCCGGCATGGCCTTCGCCATGTTCTTCCTGGCCGAATATGCCAACATGATCCTGGTCGCCACCCTCACCAGCACCATGTTCCTGGGTGGCTGGCTGTCGCCGATTCCCGGCCTGCCCGACGGCTTCTTCTGGCTGGCGCTCAAGGTCAGCTTCATCCTGTTCCTGTTCCTCTGGTTCCGCGCCACCTTCCCGCGCTACCGCTATGACCAGATCATGCGGCTGGGCTGGAAGGTGTTCATCCCGGTCACCCTGGTCTGGCTGCTGGTCGTGGCGGCGATGCTGCAGACCCCCTGGGCCTATCTGTTCCATTGAGGAGGCGACCATGTTGAGCCGAATCAAGCACTTCTTCGACACCTTCCTGCTGACCGAGCTGGTGCGCGGCATGAGCATGACCGGGCGCTATTTCTTCGCGCGCAAGATCACGGTGCAGTATCCCGAGGAGCGGGCGCCGCAATCGCCGCGCTTTCGCGGCCTGCACGCCCAGCGCCGCTATCCCAACGGCGAGGAGCGCTGCATCGCCTGCAAGCTGTGCGAGGCGGTCTGTCCGGCCCTGGCCATCCAGATCGAGTCGGAGCAGCGCGCCGACGGCACGCGCCGCACCACCCGCTACGACATCGACCTGACCAAGTGCATCTTCTGCGGTTTCTGCGAGGAGGCCTGCCCGGTCGATGCCATCGTCGAGACCCGCGTCTATGAATACCACGGCGAGAAGCGGGGCGATCTCTACTACACCAAGGAGATGCTGCTCGCGGTGGGCGACAAGTACGAGGCGCAGATCGCCCAGGATCGGGCAGCCGACGCGCGCTATCGATGATGCAAGCAAACCGCTGACGGAATACGCAATGGAATTCACCAGCCTGGTCTTTTATATCTTCTCCGCCATCCTGCTGCTGGCGAGCCTGCGCGTGATCACCGCGAAAAACCCGGTGCACGCCGCGCTTTCTTTGGTGCTGGCCTTTTTCACCGCCGGCTGCCTTTGGATGCTGCTGGAGGCCGAGTTTCTCGCCATCACCCTGGTGCTGGTCTACATCGGCGCGGTGATGGTGTTGTTCCTGTTCGTGGTGATGATGCTCGACATCAACATCGAGGAGATGCGGCGCGGTTTCTGGGAAAACCTGCCGCTCGCCGCCCTGGTCGCCATTCTGATGATGGTGGAAATGGCCACCGTGCTGGGTGGCAGCCGTTTCGGCCTGACCCCGCCCGCGCCCAAGCCGGCCGACTACAGCAACACCAGGGAACTCGGCCTGCAGCTTTACACCGACTACGTCTATCCGTTCGAGCTGGCCGCGGTCATCCTGCTGGTGGCCATGGTCGCCGCCATCGCCCTCACCCTGCGGCGCCGGCCTGGCCGCAAGTGGGTGGATCCGGCCGAGCAGATCAAGGTCAAGCGCAACGACCGCCTGCGCCTGGTCTCCATGGCCCCGCAAAAACCCGCCGCGCCCAAGGCGGCCGAGGAGGAGGAAGCATGATCGGCCTGTCGCATTACCTCATTCTGGGCGCGATCCTGTTCGCCCTCAGCGTGCTCGGCATCTTCCTCAACCGCAAGAACCTGATCGTGCTGCTGATGGCGATTGAGCTGATGCTGTTGGCGGTGAACATGAACTTCATCGCCTTCTCCCACTTTTTGGGTGATAGCGCCGGCCAGATCTTCGTCTTCTTCATCCTCACCGTGGCGGCGGCGGAATCGGCCATCGGTCTGGCCATCCTGGTGGTGCTGTTCCGCAACCTGCGCACCATCAACGTGAACGACCTGGACCGCCTCAAGGGCTGACATCATGGACATGAAGAGTCTTTATCTGATCGTGCCCCTGGCCCCCCTGGCCGGTGCCGTCATCGCCGGCCTGTTCGGCCGTGCCATCGGCCGGCGCGGCGCCCACAGCGTCACCATCGCCGCGGTGCTCATCGCCTTCCTCGCCTCGCTGGTCATCTTCCAGGACGTGCTCGCCGGCAACACCTACAACGGCCCGGTCTACACCTGGCTGATCTCGGGCGATGTGCGCTTCGAGATCGGCTTCCTGATCGACCGGCTGTCGGCCCTGATGATGCTGGTGGTCACCTTCGTCTCGCTCATGGTGCACATCTACACCATCGGCTACATGGCCGACGACCCGGGTTATCAGCGTTTCTTCAGCTACATCAGCCTGTTCACCTTCTCCATGCTGATGCTGGTGATGAGCAACAACTTCCTCCAGCTCTTCTTCGGCTGGGAGGCGGTGGGCCTGGTGTCCTATCTGCTGATCGGCTTCTGGTATACCCGCGAGTCGGCGATCTACGCCAACCTCAAGGCCTTCCTGGTCAACCGGGTGGGTGACTTCGGCTTCCTGCTCGGCATCGGCCTCATCCTGGCCTATTTCGGCAGCCTGGATTACGCCCAGGTGTTCCAGGCCGCGCCGCAGTTCGCCAGCCACAGCATCAGCCTGATTCCGGGCGAGGCCTGGTCGCTGCTCACGGTGATCTGCATCCTGCTGTTCATCGGCGCCATGGGCAAGAGCGCGCAGTTCCCGCTGCATGTCTGGCTGCCCGACTCGATGGAAGGCCCGACCCCGATCTCCGCCCTGATCCACGCCGCCACCATGGTGACCGCCGGCATCTTCATGGTCGCCCGCATGTCGCCGCTGTTCGAGCTGTCCGACACCGCGCTTTCGGTGGTCATGGTGATCGGCGCCATCACCGCGCTGTTCATGGCCTTCCTCGGCCTGGTGCAGCACGACATCAAGCGCGTGGTCGCCTATTCCACCCTGTCCCAGCTCGGCTATATGACCGTGGCCCTGGGCGCCTCGGCCTACGGCGCCGCCATCTTCCACCTGATGACCCATGCCTTCTTCAAGGCCCTGCTTTTCCTGGCGGCCGGTTCGGTCATCATCGCCCTGCACCACCAGCAGGACATGCGTTACATGGGCGGCCTCAAGAAGTACATGCCGATCACCTACTGGACCGCGCTGATCGGCTCGCTCGCCCTGGCCGGCATCCCGCCCTTCGCCGGCTTCTTCTCCAAGGACGCCATCATCGAAGCGGTGGGCGCCTCGCACCTGGCCGGCTCCGGCTTCGCCTATTTCGCGGTGCTGACCGGGGTCTTCGTCACCGCCTTCTATTCCTTCCGCCTGCTGTTCCTTACCTTCCACGGCCCGGAGCGCTTCCGCCAGCATCATCATGGCCATGAGGAAGGGGCGCATCATCATGCAACGGTCGAGCCGAAGGAGTCGCCCTGGGTGGTCACCGTGCCGCTGATCCTGCTCGCCATCCCCTCGGTCTATGCCGGCTGGGCCTACATCGAGCCCTTGCTGGTCAAAGGCTGGTTCGGCAGCGCCATCGTGGTCGCCCCCGCGCACGACACCCTCGGCCACCTGGCGGCGAACTGGCACGGCGTGCTCAGCTTCATCACGCACGGTGTCATGGCCCTGCCGTTCTGGCTGGCCGTGGCCGGCATCGCCAGCGCCTACCTCTTTTACATGGTGCGCAAGGACCTGCCGGAGCGGGTCAGCCGCAAGGCCGGCATCGTCTACACCATCCTGCTGCGCAAATACGGCTTCGACGAACTGTATAGCTGGCTGTTTGCCGGCGGCGCCCGCAAGCTGGGCGGCCGGCTCTGGCGCTGGGGCGACGTCACCGCCATCGACGGCTGGCTGGTCAACGGTTCGGCCCGCCTGGTGGGTGCGGTGGCCGGTCTGGTGCGCCAGCTGCAATCCGGCTTCATCTACCACTACGCCTTCGCCATGATCATCGGTCTGGTGGTGCTGGTGACCTGGTTCGTGCAGCCTTAACAGAGAACAACGCAACGCTCGGGAACATACATGATCGAAGGCATCGGAATCCTCAGCCTCACCATTTGGGTGCCCATCGTGGCGGGGCTATTGATCTTGGTCACCGGCGGCGACCGCAATGCCGACGGCCAGCGCGCCATCGCCCTGATCGGCGCCTTGCTCGGCTTTCTGGTCGCCATCCCGCTCTGGACCGGCTTCGATGCTTCCAGCGCGGCCATGCAGTTCCAGGAGATCGCCGCCTGGATCCCGCTGATCAATGTGCACTATCACCTGGGGGTGGACGGCATCTCCATGCCTTTCATCCTGCTCAACAGCTTTACCACCCTCCTGGTGGTGCTGGCCGGCTGGCAGGTGATCCAGACCAAGGTCGGCCAGTACATGGCCGCCTTCCTCATCCAGTCCGGCCTGATCAACGGCGTGTTCGCCGCGCTCGACGGCGTGCTGTTCTACGTCTTCTTCGAGGCCATGCTGATCCCGCTCTATCTCATCATCGGCGTCTGGGGCGGGCCGAACCGGGTTTACGCCGCGATCAAGTTCTTCCTCTACACCCTGCTCGGTTCGCTCCTGATGCTGGTGGCGGTGATCTACCTGTTCTTCGAGAGCGGCGGCAGCTTCGAGATCCTGGCCTGGCACAAGCTGCCGCTCGGCCTGACCCCACAGATCCTGCTCTTCGTCGCCTTCTTCTTCGCCTTCGCGGTCAAGGTGCCGATGTGGCCGGTGCACACCTGGCTGCCTGATGCCCACGTCGAGGCGCCGACCGGCGGCTCGGTGGTGCTGGCGGCGATCACCCTGAAGGTGGGTGCCTATGGCTTCCTGCGCTTCGTGCTGCCCATCGTGCCGGATGCCTCGCATGAGTTGGCCGGCCTGATGATTGCGCTGTCGCTGGTGGCGGTGGTCTACATCGGCCTGGTCGCCCTGGTGCAGTCCGACATGAAGAAGCTGATCGCCTATTCCTCCATCGCCCACATGGGCTTCGTCACCCTGGGCTTCTTCCTCTTTCAGCCGCTCGGCATCGAGGGCGGCCTGGTCCAGATGATCTCGCACGGCTTCGTCTCCGGCGCGCTGTTCCTCTGCATCGGCGTCATGTACGACCGTCTGCACTCGCGCCAGATCGCCGACTATGGCGGCGTGGTCAACTCCATGCCCAGGTTCGCCGCCTTCTTCATGTTGTTCGCCATGGCCAACGCCGGCCTGCCGGCCACCTCCGGCTTCGTCGGCGAATTCATGGTCATCCTGGGTGCGGTCAAGGTCAACTTCTGGTATGCCTTCGCCGCCGCGCTCACCCTGATCTTCGGCGCCGCCTACACCCTGTGGATGTACAAGCGGGTGGTGTTCGGGCCGGTGGCCAACGAGAAGGTCGCCGCCATGGAAGACATCAACAGCCGCGAATTCCTGGTGCTGGGGTTGCTGGCGCTGTGCGTGCTCGGTCTGGGCCTGTATCCCTTGCCGGTGACCGAGGTGATGCACGCCTCCGTGAACAACTTGCTGGAGCATGTGGCTCACAGCAAACTGCCATAACGAACGAGACCGCGATGACGCCGCTCAACCTGACTCCCGCCCTGCCTGAGATCTTCGTGCTCGCCCTCGCCTGCGTGGTGCTGCTGGTCGAAGCCTTCAGCAAGAAGCCGGAATGGTCCTACACCCTGACCCAACTCACCCTGGTCGGTGCCGGCGCCATCACCCTGCTCACCGCCGAGGCGGGCAAGGTCTATGCCTTCAACGGCATGTTCGTCGACGACCTGATGGGCGATGTGCTCAAGCTGGTCAGCTACGCCGCCGCCATCGTCGCCGTGGCCTATTCCCGCGCCTATCTCAGCGAGCGCGCCATGTTCCGGGGCGAATACTTCGTCTTGGTGCTGTTCGCCGTGCTCGGCATGATGGTGATGATCTCGGCCAGCCACTTCCTCACCCTCTACCTCGGCCTGGAGCTGTTGTCGCTGTCGCTCTATACCCTGGTCGCCCTGCAACGCGATTCCATGGTGGCGAGCGAGGCCGCGATGAAGTATTTCGTGCTCGGCGCCCTGGCCTCGGGCTTCTTGCTCTATGGCATGTCAATTCTCTATGGCATGACCGGCTCGCTCGAGCTGACCAAGGTGGTCGCGGCGGTGGAGCAGGGCAGCTCCAGCCTGCTCGCCTTCGGCCTGGTCTTCGTCGTCGCCGGCCTGGCCTTCAAGCTGGGCGTCGCCCCCTTCCACATGTGGGTGCCCGACATCTACCACGGCGCCCCCAGCGCGGTGACCCTGTTCATCGGCTCGGCGCCCAAGCTGGCCGCCTTCGCCATCGTCATGCGCCTGCTGGTCGACGGCCTGCACCCGGCCGTGGGCGACTGGCAGCAGATGCTGGCGATCATGGCCGTGCTCTCGCTCATGATCGGCAACCTGGCGGCCATCATGCAGAGCAACCTCAAGCGCATGCTGGCCTACTCGACCATCGCCCACATGGGCTTTCTGCTCCTGGGCGTGCTGGCCGACAGTTACGCTGGCTACAGCGCCGCCATGTTCTACGTGATCACCTATGCCCTGATGAGCCTGGGCGCCTTCGGCATGGTGGTCTATCTCTCGCGCGCCGGTTTCGAGGCGGAGAACCTCGACGACTTCAAGGGCCTCAACGCCCGCCACCCGTGGCTGGCCGCGGTCATGGCCATGGTCATGCTCTCGCTCGCCGGTCTGCCGCCCTTCGTCGGCTTCTACGCCAAGCTCACCGTGCTCCAGGCCCTGGTCGGCGCCGGCTGGCTCTGGCTGGCCGTCATCGCCGTGATCTTCTCGCTGATCGGCGCCTTCTATTACCTGCGGGTGGTCAAGCTGATGTACTTCGACGCCCCGCACGCCAACGACCTGGCGCCCTCGGGCGAGGCCGACGTGCGCGCCCTGCTCTCGCTCAACGGCCTGGGTGTGCTGGTGCTGGGGCTGGTGCCGCAGCCGCTGCTGGCGCTGTGCGCCTACGCCATACAGACGTCGATTCAGTAGTCTTCTTGCTTAAGGAAGGGTGCGCGCGCCCCTGAAACGAGGGGTTAGCGCAATAACGCACTGATGACAGCAGCCCATGGTGCCAACCCTACGATAAGCTGAAGGCCAACGGAAATCATGCGCTGCCAAGGCTTGCGCACGATGTGCTCGAAAGCGGTAAGTTGAGGCGAGGGCATGTCTTTGAGAAACCAGGCAAACCCGACCAGCGGGAGCCCAAGGAAAAGCACGACATGAACCCCTCCCAGGCTGCTGCTCGTTGGAGCAAGAACGAGCCAGATAGTGAGCAGACAACCTGTAACAAGGTTGATCCTTCCCAGAGAAAGCAAAACACGTCCATCAGGTTGAGCCGCTACCACCTCGCGGAAATAGCGGGAAACAGGCCAGCGTGAGACGTCCTCAAATGGTTTCGGCATAGGCGCTAACGTTTGAATTCACCGGCCTGCGCGGATTTTCGCGCAGGTCCAGTGGAATGATGGGTTGGGCATCGACGACCGATGTCAATGAGATTCGTCATCGACTTCAATGTCTTCGTCAGAATCGAAATAGACGTTGGGGTTTGCTATCGCGCTCATCAGTTGAAGCCGCTCCCCAGGCTTTTCCAGTTCGCCGTAGAGATGCTGCAATTCATCTACGACAAAAGCCTTGGCAGCATCGGATTGGAAACACTGCAAGTAATCACCGGCAAGCGCCGGATCGAACCCAAGTGGTTCAATTGCACGCAAGAATTCAAGATAGCCGGAACGGGCCTTCGTATTCATGAAAAAGACCAGCAATTCTTTCCAGAGCACTTCCTCCGCAGGAAGGTCGGCTTCGCCAAGAAATATCGTCTCGGCCCGAGAACCGTGCCGGAGTTCATATGTGTGAAGGTTGAGATTGTGCGCCCTATCGCGCACCACTTCGAAAAGCGCACTCGAAATCTTTGTCACGATGCCACGAATGTACTTTCGATACCTCGTGTCATTCTGCGTGGCGAACAGGCCAGACGGCTCTCTCAAGTCGACGTTCAAATGCTTGCTGAGGAAGCCCCATAGAGCCTTCCTTTCTCGATCGGTGTCATACACCGAGGAAAGTGTGAATCGGTCGTAACGAAGCGACGTATAGAAAGTGCTCAGGAGAGCAAGGAATTCATTGTGTGGTGAGCCAAGATTGAGCGTGCAGTGATCCTTTACGCGTTTGAGTAACTCCAGGTGGTTGTGGGTAATGAGCGACTTCTCAAGCGCCTCTTGATCGGCGTCATCCTTGTGTTCAAGGAGTACCACGGCAATCTTTAGGAGCCGTTCAAGGCCGACAGAAAGGTTGTACAAGAACTCAAAAATTTCA
>DDKN01000014.1 GCA_002339725.1 Thiobacillus sp. UBA2597 | reverse complement strand
CCGCTGCCGGGCGGCCCCGGCCAACGGCCTTTCGCGCACTCAAACCCCTGATTCCTGCCCCTTCTTCCCCACCGCCTGATCCCGCGCGAACTGAAACTCCAGATTGCGCAACAGGCCGTCCGCCACGACGCCGTAATCCACCTCGATGCCCAGATCGCGCAACTGGGTTACCGCCATGCCCTGATAGCCGCAGGGATTGATCGCCGAGAACGGCGCCAGGTCCATGTCCAGGTTGAGCGCGAGGCCGTGGTAGCTGCAGCCGTGCTTGATGCGCAGCCCCAGCGCCGCGATCTTGGCATCGTTCACATACACCCCGGGCGCGCCAGCCTTGCGCTGGGCACGGATGCCGTATTCGGCCAACAGGTCGATGATGGCCTGCTCCATGCGCCGCACCAGCTCCTTCACCCCGATGCCGCGGCGTTTGAGGTCGATCAGCAGGTAGGCCACCAGCTGGCCCGGCCCGTGATAGGTCACCTGGCCGCCGCGGTCGATGGGCACGACCGGGATGCCGATGTCGCGCAGCAGGTGTTCCCTCTTGCCGGCCTGGCCCAGGGTGAACACCGGTGGGTGCTCGACGAACCAGATCTCATCCACCGTGTCCGGCCCGCGGCTAACGGTAAATTCCTGCATCGCGCGCCAGGTCGGCTCATAGGCCACCCGGCCCAGCACGCGCACATTGATCGGCAGGCTCATGATCGTGCCGGGGATTGCCAAGGATGAAAAGCAGGCATTAAATGCACGAACGTCGGCTAATCAGAAAAACAAGGGAGGGGCGTAATGATAGGGGAAATGGGGACAGAATGGTCCGGCAAGCCAATGGGCGCCTAAGCCAAAACAATTGGCTCAAGCAGGGCCAGAGCGTGCGTCGTCTCTGAATCAGGGCATGGACGCCGAAAACACCCACCAGGTCTTCGACTGGCTCTGGACCTCGGGCCAGCTCTCCGAGCGGGACATCCGGCACCTGCCCGATCTCGGCATCGAGGTGGTGATCAACCTCGCCCTGCCGACCTCGTCCAACGCCCTGGCCGGCGAGGCGGAGCGAGTGACCGAACAAGGGCTGACCTATGTGCAGATCCCGGTCGAATGGGAGCGGCCCAAACTTGCGCAGTTCGAGCAGTTCCTCGGCGTGATGCGGGCCTTCGCCGGGCGGCGCATCTGGCTGCATTGCGCCAGGAACATGCGGGTGTCGACCTTCGTCTATCTTTATCGCCGGCTGGTGCTGGGCGAGGATGAAGAGGCCGCATCGTTCCCGATGCGGGCGGTGTGGCAGCCGAACGCGACCTGGCAGGCGTTCATCGACGAGGTGCTGGCGCGCGGGGCATAAGGGACGGTTTTGCCTATCTGTCATCCCCGCGAAGGCAGGAATCCAGTTTTTATTACTGGGTTCCCGCTTTCGCGGGAACGACGAATGTGTCCTTCGATGTGCCCTACAATCACGCCATCCGGTCAAGAAAACCCGCCATGAAACCCACCCTCAAACCCGGCATCCGCTACGAGCACAAATTCACCGTGCCGCCCTCGAAGACCGTGCCGGCGCTCTACCCCGAGGCGCCGGAGTTCGTCGCCATGCCCGAGGTGTTCGCCACCGGCTTTCTGGTCGGCTTTCTGGAGTGGGCCTGCATCAAGGCGGTGAACCCGCACCTGGACTGGCCGCGCGAACAGACGGTGGGCACCCACATCGACGTCAGTCACGAGGCGGCGACGCCGCCCGGCCTGGAAGTGACGGCGACGGTGGAACTGGTGGAGGTGGACGGCCGGCGCCTGGTGTTCGCGGTGGAGGCACACGACGGCGTCGATACGATCTCGCGCGGCCGGCACGAGCGCTTCGTCATCGACAAGGCCCGGTTCGACGCCAAGGTGGGCGCCAAGGGCAAGACGGGCTAGGACACCATGTTCAACCTGTGGACCCTGCTCGGCCTGGTGTTCCTGCTGCTGGCCAGCGCCGGCCTGGTGCTGCCGCTGCTGCCGACCACGCCCTTCGTGCTGCTGGCGGTGGGCTGTTTTGCCAAGTCTTCGCCGCGCATGCACGCCTGGGTGCTGTCGAGCCGGCTGTTCGGGCCGACGGTGCGCGACTGGGAACAGAAGCGCTGCATCAGTCGCCGCACCCGCTGGGTGGGCCTGGGCCTGATGCTGGCCCTGGGCGGGGTTTCGGTATTCCATTTCATCCAGGCCGAATGGCTGCGCATCGCGGGCCTCATCCTGATCGGCATCGGCAGCGCAGTGCTGCTTTCGCTCAAGGTGTGCCCGAACGCGGGCGATCCACCGGCCTAGAGCACGACCTTGACCATGGGGTGCGCCGTCAGCTCCCGATAGAGCGCGTCGAGCTGGGCCTTGGAGGTGGCGCGGATGGTGCAGGTGATGGAGAGGTAATTGCCGGCACGGGAGGCCCGCATCTCAATGGTCTCGGCGGCGAAGTCGGGCGCGTGGCGCAGCACGATCTCGAGCATGGTCTGGGCGAAGTCGTCGGTGCGGCTGCCCATGATCTTGATCGGGAAGTCGCAGGGGAATTCGAGCAGGCTGTCTTCGCTCATGCCGCCCGCATCACGCTTTGTTTGAAGGCCTGATAGGCCGCGTGCATCTTCCGGAACAGCGGGCCGGGCTTGCCGTCGCCGACCGGCCTGCCATCCAGATGGGTTACGGCGGTGACCTCCTTGGTCGAGGAGGTGAGCCAGATCTCGTCGGCGCGGCGCAGCTCGGCCTCGCTCACCTGCCGCACGGCATGGGCGAAACCCTGGTTGGCGGCGATCTCCAGCACCACGTCGTAGGTGATGCCGGGCAGCATGAGGTTGGATTTGGGCGGTGCCAGGATGACGCCGTCCTTCACCACGAAGATGTTGCTCGCCGCGCCCTCGGTGAGAAAACCGTCACGCAGCAGGATGGTCTCGGCACAGCCGGCGTCGACCGCGAGCTGGCGCAGGAGCACGTTGGGCAGCAGGGCGATCGCCTTGATGTCGCAGCGCAGCCAGCGGTTGTCGACGGCGGTGACCGCACTTACCCCCTGCTCGACCAGCTCGGGCGGCGGCGTGGTGAGCGGGTTGCTCATGATGAATACGGTCTGCCGCACCACCTTGGGGAAGGCGTGGTCGCGCGGGGCGGGGCCGCGGGTCACCTGCAGATAGACGCCCTGGTCCTCGGTCTCGGCCGCGGCGACGATGCGGGCGATGCACTCGGTCCACTCGGCCCCGGTCAGCGGGTTGGCCAGGCGGATGCCGTCCAGGCTGTGCTGCAGCCGGCGCAGGTGTTCGGCCAGGCGGAAGGGCCGGCGGTCGTAGACCGGGATGACCTCGTACACGCCGTCGCCGAAGATGAAGCCGCGGTCGAGCACGGGCACTCTGGCTTCTTCCAGCGGCAGATAGTCACCGTTCAGATAAACGATCGACATGGGTTCAGTCGTCAGCAGGCAGTTTTCAGCAGTCAGCCAAGGCTAAATCTTTTAGCGCCGGCTGCCTACTGCCCACGCCATCATTTAAACAAAAGCAGCAGGCTGTCCCAGCCGCGCCCGATGATGTTGGCCACGCTCACGCCCTGCAGGGCCACCAGGGGGAAGTCGCCGAGCGGCTGGCCGTCCAGGGAAAGGCGCAGGTTGGCCACCTTCTGGCCGCGGCTGACCGGGGCGAGCATGGGATTGGTGAAATGCAGCTCCGCCTTGATCCGGTTGGCACTGCCGCGGGGCACCGTGACATAGAAATCCTGCTGGAAGCCGGCCTGCACCTCGTTGCTGCTGCCCTTGTAGATCCGGATGCGCGCCACCGCCTGGTTGGCGCTGTACAAGCGCGCGGTCTCGAAGAACTGGAAACCATAGTTGAGCAGCTTCTGGCTTTCCATGGCCCGGGCGGCGTCGGAGCTGGTGCCCACCACCACCGAAAGCAAACGGCGCTGGTCGCGCTGGCTCGAGGCGATCAGGCAGTAGCCGGCGCTTTCGGTGTGGCCGGTCTTGACCCCGTCGACATTGGGATCGAGCCAGAGCAGGCGGTTGCGGTTGGGCTGCTTGATGCCGTTGTAGGTGTATTCCTTCATGGCATAGAGCTTGTAAAACTCCGGGAAATCCCGGATCAGCGCCGTGCTCAGCCGGGCCAGGTCGCGTGCGGTGCTGTAGTGCTGCGGGTGCGGCAGGCCGGTGGCGTTGACGAAGCGGGTCTGGCTCATGCCCAGGCGCCTGGCGGTCTGGTTCATCAGGGCCGCGAAGCCATCCTCGCTGCCGGCGATGGCCTCGGCCAGCACGATACAGGCATCGTTGCCCGACTGCACGATCATGCCCTTGAGCAGGTCTTCCACCAGCACCGGCCGCTTGGGGTCGAGAAACATGCGGGAACCCTCGGTGCGCCAGGCCTTCTCCGACACCACCAGCGGCTGGTTCAGCGCCAGGCGGCCGTCGCGCAGGGCGCTGAAAACGATGTAGGCGGTCATCAGCTTGGTGAGCGAGGCCGGCTCGATCCGGGCATCCGGGTTGCGCGCGGCCAGGGTCTGGCCGCTCTGCACGTCCAGCAGCAGCCAGGCGCGCGCCTCGAGCGCGGGCGCGGGGGGCACCGGCAGGGCGGCGGCCGCAGGGCCGGTCAGGACCAGACAAAACAAGCCTAGCAGGGCGTTCCAGATCTTCATGTGTCTCCCATCCTCAACGTGCAATCGTGTTTACCTGCCCATCTCGATTCTGTGCGGCCGGATGCCGAAGGCCTCCTGGATCGTCCGGCTCGCCCGCTCGAGCGCCTCGCCACTTGCGAACGGGCCGACCTGAACCTTGTGCAGCCCGTCCACCAGCACCCGGCGCACGCCGAGGCCGAGCCGACGCACGATGCGGGCGGCCAGGTCGTCAGCCGCGGCCGGGTTGCCGAAGGCACCCACCTGCAGGTAGGCCCCGGCCGCGGCCTTGCCGGCTTCCGGCGCGGGGGCGGCTGGCGCGGGCGGGGCCTCGGGCAATGGCCTGGCCTCCAGCTGCGCCACCTCCACCCGGGCGATCTGCACCCCCTTGGCCGGCGCCTCCTCGGGCCACAGCCGCTCGACCTCGACCGGGGTCACCCCGCGCAGGATGTCGAGTTTCCACGCTGCGGTGTAGGTGACGTCGATCAGGCGGTCGTCCTTGAACGGGCCACGGTCGTTCACCCGCAGCACCACGCTGCGGCCGTTGTTCAGGTTGGTCACCCGGACATAGCTCGGGATCGGCAGGGTCGGGTGCGCCGCGGTCATGCCGTACATGTCGTAGATCTCGCCCGAGGCGGTGGGCTTGCCGTGATAGCGCCGGCCGTACCAGGAAGCCAGGCCGCGCGCCTTGTAGGGCACCTCGGCGGTCTGCGGCACGTACTGCCGGCCCATCGCCTCGTAGGGTTTGTTGGCATGACGGTGCAAAGGTTCCCGCTTGGGCACGGCGTCGGGAATGGCGGCCAGGTCGGCCGGCGGGTTGTCGCCCGGGCCGTCGTCCAGGTAATAGCCGCCCTTCTTGGGCGCGCCCGCTTCCTGCGCCGGCGGCCGCGTGCCCAGACCCGAGCAGCCGGCGAGGCTGACGGCGAGCAGCACGGGCAAGAGGCGGTGCGCCGGTTTCATGTCTTCACCAGTTTTTTGTGGCTGGCCGCGCTCATGACGATGCCAAAGCCGATCAGCACGCTGACCATGGAGGTGCCGCCGTAGCTCACCAGCGGCAGCGGCACGCCGACCACGGGCAAAATGCCCGACACCATGCCCATGTTGACGAAGGCATAGGTGAAGAAGGTGAGCACGATGGCGCCGGCCAGCAGCCGGCCGAACAGGCTGGGTGCCAGGGCGGCCAGCGTGAGGCCGCGGTAGATGATGGCCGCGTAGAGCAGCAACAGCAGCAGGTTGCCGAGCAGGCCGAACTCCTCGGAGAACACGGCGAAGATGAAGTCGGTGGTGCGCTCGGGCAAGAAGTCGAGATGGGCCTGGCTGCCGTTGAGCCAGCCCTTGCCGGCCATGCCGCCGGAGCCGACCGCGATGGTCGACTGGATGATGTGGTAGCCGGCGCCGAGCGGGTCGGAGCTGGGATCGAGCAGGGTCAGCACCCGCTGGCGCTGATAGTCGTGCAGAAAATGCCAGGCGAAGGGCAGGGCCGCGCCGGCCAGCACGATGCCGCCCACGATGATGCGCCAGGACAGACCGCCCAGGAACAGGACGAAGACGCCGGAGGCGGTGATCAGCAGCGAAGTGCCCAGATCGGGTTGACGCAGGATCAGCGCGACCGGGATCAGCAGCAGCACCGCCGCACTGGCGAAATGGCGCGTGCTCAGGGTTTCCTGTTTCAGGTGCAGGTACCAGGCCAGCATCATCGGCACCGCCAGCCGCATCAGCTCGGACGGCTGGATCCGGGCGATGCCGAGATTGAGCCAGCGGCGGGCGCCGTTGACCACATCGCCCGCCAGCGCCACGCCGATCAGCAGGATGACGCCCAGGACATAGGCCGGCAGCGCGAACTGCATCAGCCGCTGCGGCGGCACATGGGACACCGCGATCATGGCGACGAGCGCGACCGCGATATTGAGCAGGTGCGCCAGCAGTTTGTCGACGCTGGTATTGGCGGCGCTGAACACGGTGGCGATGCTGGTCAGCAACAACAGCGCCAGCAGGCCGGCCAACGGCCGGTCGATGTGGTTGAACAGACGGCCGAGCAGATGCCGGAGATTCATCGTGTCGTCCTCGTTGGTGCGGCGGTGACGGCGGCCGGACCGGCGCGGGCCGGCTCACTGGGCGGCGGCGTGTCCTCGTTCTCGCCCTCCTCCTCCGCTGCATCTTCCTTGAGCGCCTCGGGGATCTTGCCCAAGAGCCAGTAGTCGGCCACCTTGCGCGCGATCGGGGCTGCAGTCGAGCTGCCATGGCCGCCGTTCTCCACCATCACCGCGATCACGATCTTGGGATCGTCGGCCGGTGCGAAGGCAATGAACAGGGCATGGTCGCGATGGCGCGCCGCGATGCGTTTCTCGTCGTAACGCTCGTTCTGCTTGATGCCGATCACCTGGGCGGTACCGGTCTTGCCGGCGAACAGATATTCGGCACCGGCACCGGCACCGGCCGCGGTGCCACCGGGTCGGGTAACCTCGACCATCGCCTCTTTCACGATGCGCAGATGCTCCGGATCAAACTTGAGCTCGGTCACGACCTTGGGCGGGTTCTCGACGATGCGGCCGGTCAGGGTATCGCGCCAGCCGCGCAACAGCTGGGGCTGATAGACCTTGCCGTTGTTGGCCACCGCCATGGTCGCCACCGCCAGTTGCAGCGGGGTGGCCAGGGTATAGCCCTGGCCGATGCCGGCGATCACGGTCTCGCCCGGCCACCAGGGCTGCTTGAAACGCTTCTGCTTCCATTCCGGCGTCGGCATCAGGCCGGTCAACTCGCCTTCCATGTCGATGCCGGTCTTGTGGCCAAAGCCCAGTTGTGACAGAAAGCCTGCCATCTTCTGGATGCCCATCTCGTTGGCCAGGCGGTAGTAGTAGGTATCGCAGGACACGACCACCGACTTCTTCAGGTCGACGATGCCATGGCCGTCCTTCTTCCAGTCGCGATAGCGGTGGCTGCTGCCGGGCAGCGAGTAATAGCCCGGGTCGGCGATGGCGTCGCCCGGCTTGCGAAAGCCCAGCTCCAAGCCGGCCAGGGCCATGAACGGCTTGATCGTCGAGCCGGGCGGATAGATGCCGCGCAGGGCGCGGTTGACCAGGGGCGTATCGGGCGACTCGTTCAGCGCACGCCAGTTGGCCAGATCGATGCCATCGACGAACAGATTGGGGTCGAAGCCGGGTTTGGACACCAGCGCAAGCACGCCGCCGTTTCTCGGGTCGAGCGCGACCAGGGCCCCGCGATAGGGCCCGAACACCTTGGTCGCGATCTCCTGCAGTTTGGCGTCCAGATGCAGATAGACGTTGTTGCCGGCCACCGGCGGCGTCTGCGCCAACACCCGCACCGCCCGGCCGGCCGAGTCGGTCTCGACCTGGGCGATGCCGGTGATGCCGTGCAGCAGGTTTTCGTAACTCTCTTCCACCCCCGACTTGCCGATGTGGTCCGTGCCCCGATAGTTGGCGCTGCGCCCGCTCTCGCGGATGCGCTCCTCGTCGCGCTGGTTGATCCGCCCGATGTAGCCGATGACGTGGGCGAAGTCCTCGCCCATCGGGTATTGCCGGAACAGGCGCGCCTTCACTTCGACCCCGGGGAAGCGGAAGCTGTTGACGGCGAAGCGCGCCACCTCCTCCTCGGTCAGCCGCATCTTGATCGGCAGGGTCTCGAAATTCTTGCTCTCGGCCAAAAGCTTCTTGAAGCGCTTGCGGTCGCCGGCATCGATCTGGACGATCTCGGCCAGCCGGTTGATGGTCTCCTCCAGCTTGCCCGCCTTGGACGGGGTGATCTCCAGGGTGTAGGCCGCGAAGTTGTGTGCCAGCACGGTGCCGTTGCGGTCGTAGATGATGCCGCGCGCCGGCGGGTTGGGAGTGAGCGTGATCCGGTTGTTTTCCGCCAGGGCGTGATAACGGTCGTACTCGACCAGCTGGAGCCAGACGAAGCGGGTGAACAGCACCGTGAAGGCGAGCACGACGATGCCGGCCGCCACCTTGATCCGGAAGTTGTAACGCCGCAGCTCCTCTTCCGGATTGACCATCCGCAGCGAGGTTGCCATCAGCCGCTGCGCACCTTGTCCAATCGGGTCGGCCGGCCGCTCAGGCGGTCGAGCACGAAGCAGGCGGGCACCCAGAGGGCGGCGGTGACCAGGCCGGCCGCCAGATAGCGCCAGTCGATCTGGGCCTGGCCGTAGGCCAGACCCAGGAGCAGCACCAGGGCCTCCTGCAGCGGAAAGATCGGCGCCAGGTGCAGGGCCTGGCCCTTGACCGTGAAGAAGTCGAGGCGCCGGCGCAGCATCAGCACCACGAAGGTGGCGACGCAGTAGGACAGCGCATGCAGGCCGAACAGCAGGCCGTGGGCGGCATCCATTACCAGGCCCAGGGTGAAGGCGACGCCCAGCGCCGCCAGACGCGGCGCGTTGATGTTCCAGTAGATCAGCACCAGGAGGGCGAAATCCGGCACCAGCCAGAGCGCCGCCTGGGGCCAGGGCAACACCGTGAGCAGGAAGGCGACCGCCAGGCTGCCGAACACCATGGTCCGGGTCGCCGGCCGGGCCAGCTGTTCGCCTTGCGGGATCAGCGGCTTGCTCGGGGCCGCGGACTTGCCGTTCATGAGCGTGCCTCCGGCATCAGGATCACCACGTGCCGGTGCTGGCCGATGCCGGCCAGCGGCTGGCAGATCGCCCGGGCGAAGGGGTTGTGCCGGGGCAGCTGGATCTCCAGCACCCGGGCCACCGGCAGGCCCGGGGGATAGACGCCGTCCAGGCCCGAGGTGACCAGGATGTCGCCCGGCTTGAGATCGGCGTGCAAATCGAGATAACGCACTTCCAGCAGGCTGTCGTTGCCCATGCCCGAGACCAGGATGCGCATGCCGTTGCGCGTGGCCTGGACCGGGGCCGACTGGTTGCGGTCGGTCAGCAGGGTGACCTCGGCCGAGGCGGGAAAGACCTGGGTCACCTGGCCGATCAGGCCGGCCTCGTCGATCACCGGCCGGCCGGCCACCACGCCGTGCAGGCTGCCGCGGTTGACGATGACCTTGCGCGCGAACGGGTCCTGGCTGGCGCGGATGATCTCGGCCGGCACCCGGGTCAACCCCGGTGCCGGTGGCAGGCCGGCCAGGATGTGCAGGCGCGCGTTCTCGGCCGCCAGGGCCTGATACTCCTGCAGACGCGCGCGCAGCAGGCTGCGCTCCTGCAGCAGCTGGTCGCGCTCCTGGCGCAGCTCGCTGTGCACGGTGAAGAAACTGCCGGCGTCGCGCAGGAAATCGAAGGGCCAGACGATGACCTGCTGGGCCGGGTGGATGACCGCATTGAAGCCGGCGCGCACCTTGCCCAGGGCGTCGTAGCGGCTGTCGGCCGCCATCAGGGTGAGGCAGGCCAGCAGGTACAGGCCAAAACGGGCCGAGAGCCCCATTTCGCGGACGAACATCGGCGCCTGGGTTGCGGGAGACATGGCTTAAGCGCCTATTTCCGTAGGAAACACGCCGGGAAACGGCGTGCGGAAAATTTTGGGGAGAGCCCGGCCTCCGACCCGGGGCCGGTCGATCATCTTGGCTGCGGAGGGTCGGGCGGGGTTCAGTGGCACCTCAATCGTTGGTGAACACGGTGGACAGGCGATCCATCTCCTCCAGCGCCCGGCCCGAACCACGCACCACGCAGGAGAGCGGCTCTTCCGCCACGATCACCGGCAGGCCGGTCTCTTCCATGAGCAGGCGGTCGATGTCGCGCAGCAGGGCACCGCCGCCGGTGAGCACCATGCCCTTCTCGGCGATGTCGGCGCCGAGCTCGGGCGGAGTCTGCTCCAGGGCCGACTTCACCGCCGAGACGATGGTGTTGAGCGGCTCGGTCAGCGCCTCCAGGATCTCGTTGCTGGTGATGGTGAAGCTGCGCGGAATGCCCTCGGCCAGGTTGCGGCCCTTGACCTCCATCTCGCGCACCTCGGAGCCGGGGAAGGCCGAGCCCATTTCCTTCTTGATCGCCTCGGCCGTGGTCTCGCCGATCAGCATGCCGTAGTTGCGGCGGATGTAGTTGATGATGGCCTCGTCGAACTTGTCGCCGCCGACCCGCACCGAGGTGGAATAGACCAGGCCGCCCAGGGAGGTGACGCCCACCTCGGTGGTGCCGCCGCCGATGTCGACCACCATGGAGCCGGTCGCCTCGGCCACCGGCAGGCCGGAGCCGATCGCGGCCGCCATCGGCTCCTCGATCAGATAGACCTGGCGCGCGCCGGCGCCCAGGGCCGACTCGCGGATGGCGCGCCGCTCGACCTGGGTCGCGCCCGAGGGCACGCAGATGATGATGCGCGGGCTGGGGTGGAACAGCCGGGTGTCGTGCACCTTCTTGATGAAGTACTTGAGCATCTGCTCGGTGACGTTGAAGTCGGCGATCACGCCGTCCTTCATCGGCCGGATGGCCTGGATGTTGCCCGGGGTGCGGCCCAGCATCTGCTTGGCCTCGATGCCCACCGCCTGGATGGTCTTCTTGCCCGAGGGACCTTCGTGGCGGATCGCCACGACGGAGGGCTCGTCCAGCACGATGCCCCGGCCCCGCACGTAGATCAGGGTGTTGGCCGTGCCGAGGTCGATGGCAAGATCGGTGGAGAAATAACCGCGAAGCAATCCAAACATAGGTATTCAGGCCTTTTCCGGCGGGTCATAAATTGGCTGATTATGATACCCTAGCGGGGTTTTTGCCATAGCCCCCAGCCGCATGTCCCTCTCGCCCGAAGACATCCAGCGCATCGCCCGCCTGGCCCGCATCCGCCTGACCGAGGCCGAGGCCGCCCAGACCGGCGCGCAGCTCAACGGCATCTTCCGGCTGATCGAGCAGATGCAGGCGGTGGACACCACGGGTGTCGCGCCCATGGCCCATGCCCAGGAGGTCTACCAGCGCCTGCGCGCGGACGCCGTGACCGAGCCCAACCGGCGCGAGCTCTTCCAGGCCATCGCGCCGCAGACCGAGGCGGGCCTCTACCTGGTACCCAAGGTCATCGAATAGCGCGGCGTCGGGCGTGCGTTGCGCACCGCCCAGCCCTGACACAATTTACCCTGACGACATGTTGAACCATTCCCTGCGCCAGCTCGCCAGCCTGCTCGCCGAAGGCAAGGCCTCGAGCGTCGAGCTCTGCACCGACTACCTCGACCGTATCGAGGCCCTGAACCGGCAGCTCAACGCCTTCATCACGGTCGATCGCGCCAAGACCCTGCTCGAGGCGCGCGCGGCCGATGCGCGCCGCGCCCAGGGCGAGGCCGGCCCGCTCACCGGCATTCCGGTGGCGCACAAGGACATCTTCTGCGCCGAGGGCTGGCTCACCACCTGCGGCTCGAAGATGCTGGCCAACTTCGTCTCGCCCTACGACGCCCACATCATCAGCCGGTTCAAGGCCGCGGGCATGCCCTGCCTGGGCAAGACCAATATGGACGAGTTCGCCATGGGCTCGTCGAACGAGACCTCCTACTTCGGCCCGGTGAAAAACCCCTGGGATCTGAAGGCCGTGCCCGGCGGCTCCTCCGGCGGCGCCGCGGCCTGTGTCGCCGCGCGCCTGGCGCCGGCCGCGACCGGCACCGACACCGGCGGCTCCATCCGCCAGCCGGCCGCGCTTTGCGGCATCACCGGCCTGAAGCCGACCTACGGCGTGTGCTCGCGCTACGGCATGATCGCCTTCGCCTCCTCGCTCGACCAGGCCGGCCCCATGGCGCTCAGCGCCGAGGACTGCGCCCTGCTGATGAATGTCATGGCCGGCTTCGATGAGCGCGATTCCACCTCGCTTCAGCGCGCGGCGGAAGACTATGCGCGCGATCTGGACAAGCCCCTGACCGGCCTCAAGATCGGCCTGCCCCGGGAGTTCTTCGGCCAGGGCATGGCGCCGGACGTCGCCCGCGCCGTCGAGGCCGCGATTGCCGAATACCGCAAGCTCGGCGCCCAGACGGTCGAGGTCTCGCTGCCCAATATGCATCTGTCGGTGCCGGTGTATTACGTGCTCGCCCCGGCCGAGGCCTCGTCGAACCTGTCGCGCTTCGACGGCGTGCGCTATGGCCACCGGGCCGCGGATTACAGCGACCTGACCGACATGTACGAGCGCACTCGGGCCGAAGGCTTCGGGGCCGAGGTCAAGCGCCGCATCCTGATCGGCACCTATGTCCTGTCGCACGGCTATTACGACGCCTATTACCTGCAGGCCCAGAAGCTGCGCCGGCTGATCGCCCGGGATTTCGCCGAGGCCTTCCAGCAGTGCGATGTGATCCTGGGCCCGACCGCGCCGACCACCGCCTTCGACCTCGGCGCCAAGAATGCCGACCCGGTGCAGATGTATCTGTCCGACATCTACACCATCGCCGTGAACCTGGCCGGCCTGCCCGGCATGTCGTTGCCCTGCGGCTTCGGCGACGACGGCCGGCCGATCGGTCTGCAGCTGATCGGCAACTATTTCGCCGAGGCCAGGATGCTCAACGTCGCGCATCAATACCAACTGGCAACCGACTGGCATACGCGCCAACCCAGGTTAGGAGGCTGAACCATGGCTGAACTTTCCACGCGCTACAGCGCCGAGCAGATCCGTAAGATCAAGGACCAGGGCATGGTCTACGTCTGTGCCTGCCCCGCCCAGGTGGCGGACCAGCTGTCCAAGCTGCGCCAGCTCCATGCCTATCAGCAGCAGTGCCTGACCTCCACCGCCAGTGAACGGGCGGTGCATGAGCGCATCGCCGAGGCCACGGCCGAGGCCCACGCCATCCTGGAGCAATGCCTGAGCGACGTGCTCGCCCTGGAGGGCTGGGACCCGCAGACGCTGGAGATGCCGCCCGGCTTGCGCCAGCGGCGCGACCAGCTGCTCGACCAGGCTTGACCGGAAACCGCATCATGCAATGGGAAACCGTCATCGGGCTCGAGGTCCACACCCAGCTCACCACCCGATCGAAAATCTTCTCCGGTGCCAGCACGGCCTTCGGCGCCGAGCCCAACACCCAGGCCTGCGCCGTGGACCTCGCCCTGCCCGGCGTGCTGCCGGTGCTCAACCGGGGCGCGGTCGAGCGCGCGATCAAGTTCGGCCTGGCGATCGGCGCCAAGCTCAACCGGATCAACGTCTTCGCCCGCAAGAACTACTTCTACCCGGACCTGCCCAAGGGCTACCAGATCAGCCAGTATGAGCTGCCCATCGTCGAGGCGGGCGAGCTGCCGATCCAGGTGGGCGATGCGACCAAGGTCATCCGCATCACCCGGGCCCATCTGGAAGAAGACGCCGGCAAGAGCCTGCACGAGGACTTCCACGGCATGACCGGGATCGATCTCAATCGGGCCGGCACGCCGCTCCTGGAGATCGTGTCCGAGCCGGATATGCGTTCGGCCAAGGAGGCGGTGGCCTATGCCAAGGCCCTGCACAACCTGGTGACCTGGATCGGCATTTGCGACGGCAACATGCAGGAAGGCAGCTTCCGGGTGGACGCCAACGTCTCGGTGCGCCCGGTCGGCCAGCAGGCATTCGGCACCCGGCGCGAGATCAAGAACCTCAACTCCTTCCGCTTTTTGGAACAGGCGATCGACTACGAGGTGCGCTGGCAGATCGAGCAGCTGGAAGACGGCCATACGATCCAGCAGGCCACGGTGCTGTTCGACCCCGACACCGGCGAGACCCGGATGATGCGGACCAAGGAGGAGGCGCACGACTACCGCTACTTCCCCGACCCCGACCTGTTGCCGGTCAGGCTCGACGACGACCTGATCGCGCAGATGCAGGCCGAGCTGCCCGAGCTGCCGCAGGCCAAGCAGGCGCGCTATCAAGCCGACTGGGGCCTGTCCGCCTACGATGCCGGCACCCTGACCGGCGCGCGCGCCCTGGCCGAGTACTTCGAGACCGTGGTCGAGACCTTGACCAAAGCCACCCTCACCCGCAACCCTCTCCCTGAGGGCGAGGCGGACAAGGCCGCTGCGCGCCTGCGTGAGTCGGCCAAGCTCGCCGCCAACTGGGTGATGGGCGAGCTGTCCGGCACCCTGAACCGGGACGGCCTGGACATTGCCGACAGCCGGATCGGCCCGGCCAGCCTGGCCGCCCTGCTCGGCCGCATCCAGGACGGCACCCTCTCCGGCAAGCTGGCGAAGGAGGTGTTCGCCGCGATGTGGGCCGGCGAGGGCGAGGCCGACGCCATCATCGAGGCCCGTGGCCTCAAGCAGCTGTCCGACTCGGGCGAGATCGAGAAGATCATCGACGCGGTGCTGGCCGCCAACGCCAAATCGGTCGAGGAATTCCGCGCCGGCAAGGACAAGGCCTTCAACGCCTTGGTCGGCCAGGTGATGAAGGCCAGCCAGGGCCGCGCCAATCCGGCCCAGGTCAACGCGTTGCTGAAAAAGAAACTGGCCGGCTGAAGGCCCGCCCCGGGCCGTCCGGTTTCCTTGCCGGGCCGGCCGATTCGTTATACATAGTCAAAACACAAGATAAGCCGCCCCGTCGAGGGCGGCGCGGTGGGTCAGACGGCGTGCTGACGCCAACAAGGAGAGGACATGTCGTTCCGAGCTGCCTGCCTACGCCTGCTTGCCGGCCTTGGCCTGGGCGCGCTCGGCTTCGCCACCTGGGCCAACGAGCGGCCGCTGATCCTGGCCGTTCACCCCTACCTGCCCACCGCCGAACTCCAGCAGCGCTTCGCGCCCCTGGCCGCCTATCTGGGCCAGGCCATCGGCCGCAGGATCGAAGTCAGGGTCGGCGGCAGCTATGGCGAGCACATCGACGCCATCGGGCGCGATCAGGTCGACCTGGCCGTGCTGGGGCCGGTCTCCTATGTCCGCCTGCTCGAGCGCTACGGCAGCAAGCCCCTGCTCGGCCGTTTCCTGGTCAACCGCCAGCCCTATCTGCACGGCGTCATCGCCGTGCGCCAGAACAGCCCGCTGCGCAGCCTGAAGGAGCTCAAGGGCAGACGATTCGCCTTCGGCGATCCGGAATCCACCATGAGCCATATCGTGCCGCGCGCCGTGCTGAAGGAGGCCGGCGTGCCGGTGAGCGCCCTGGCCGAATACAAATTCCTCGGCTCGCACAGGAACGTCGCCCTGGCCGTGCTGGCCGGCGATTTCGACGCCGGCGCCATGAAGCAGGAGGTCTTCGACGAGTATGCCGCGAAGGGTCTGCGCATCCTGGCCGGGCTGCCGCCCACCTCGGACCATCTGTTCGTCACCCGCGCCACCCTGCCCGAGGCCGAGATCGAGCGCCTGCGTCAGGCCCTGCTCACCATTCATCAGCGGCCGGATGCCCGGACCCTGCTCGAGCCCCTGCACAAGGGCCTGGACGGCTTCGGCCCGGTCAGCGAAAAGGATTACGCCCCCCTTCGGCGCATGCTGCGCAGCCTCGAAGCGGATGTGCGCTGAACCGCCATGGCGCGCATCCACCTGCAACCGGCCTGGCTGTTTCTGACGGCACTGCTGCTGGCCCTGCTGGCCGGCGTGGCCTACCTGGCCCACAACCAGTGGCAGCAAGCCCTGGCCCAGAGCCGGATGGCGGCCGGACGCGAACTGGACCTGCTCGCTTCGCTGGTGCGGGACGATCTGACCCGGGGCAATTACCAGGAGGCCGCCCGCACGCTCAGCGAGTGGGGCGAGAGCAAGCCCGACATCGTCGCCCTGCGCCTGCAGGCGGACAACGGTTTCGTGATCAGCGCCTACCAGCGTCCCCAGCCGGGCGAACACGGCCTGACGCTCGGCGCCGACATCCGCTATTCCTATGCCGGTGTCGCCCGGCTTGTGCTGACCAAGGACCTCGCCCCGCTCGAGCGACGGCGCACCACCCTGATGCTGCAACTGGCCGCGGGCTATGCCCTGCTGGCCGGACTGCTGATCGCCCTGACCCGCAGCATGCTGCTGCACCGGCGCGAAGCGCGCGCCCTGCAGGCGCGCAGCGAGGCGCTCGACCAGGCCAACGCCGAACTGCGGCTGGTCATGGCCCAGCGCCAGCTGGCCGAGGCGGAGCGCGACCGCCTGATCGCGATGCTGGAGACCACCCCCGATCTGGTCAGCATGGCCGACACCGAAGGCCACCTCATCTATCTCAACCGCGCGGGCCGGGCGCTCACCGGCATCGGCGACCGTGCCCTGGCCGGCTATCGCATCCCCGATGTCCATCCGCAATGGGCGACCGACCTGATTTTGGGCGAAGGCCTGCCCACCGCCGTGCGCGACGGCCATTGGTCGGGCGAGACCGCCCTGCGCGGCGCCGACGGCGGGGAAATCCCGGTCTCCCAGGTGATCCTCGCCCACCGCGACGCCCAGGGCGAGCTGCAATACCTGTCGACCGTGATGCGCGACATCCGTCGGCAAAAACGGGCCGAGGCCGCCCTGCGCGAGAGCGAGGCGCGCCTGTCCGAGGCGCAGCGCCTGGCGCGGCTGGGCAGTTGGGAACTCGACCTGCGGCAAAACAAACTGACCTGGTCCGACGAGATCTTCCGCATCTTCGAGATCGATCCCGCCCGCTTCGGCGCCTCCTACGAGGCCTTCATCAACGCCGTGCATCCGGACGACCGCGATCTGGTCAACCGCTCCTACCGCGACTCGGTACAGAACCACAGCCCTTACGACATCGTGCATCGCCTGCGCATGACCGACGGCCGGATCAAGTACGTGCACGAGATCGGCAGCACCCACTACGATCCATTCGGTCAGCCGGTGCGCTCGGTCGGCACGGTGCAGGACATCACCGAGCTGAAACAGACCGAGATCGCCCTGCAGGCGGCCCTCACCGTCCAGCGTGCCATTCTCCAGCATGCCGGTTACGCCATCATCAGCACCGACGCGAACGGCATGATCGCCAGCTTCAACCCGGCCGCGGAGCGCATGCTCGGCTACACCGCGGCGGAGGCGGTCGGCCGTTTGAACCTGGCGGCGCTGCATCTGCCGGCGGAGGCCGCCCAGCGCGCCGCCGAACTGGCGGCCGAGCTGGGGCGCGACATCGATCCCGGGTTCGAGGTGTTCGTCGCCAAATCCCGGCTCGGCCTGGCCAACGAAAACGAGTGGACCTATGTGCGCAAGGATCACAGCTGCTTTCCGGTCTGGCTCTCGATCACCGCGCTGCGCGATGCCGCCGGGGAGATCTCGGGCTTTTTGGCGATGGCGGTCGACATCACCGCGCGCAAGCGGGCCGATGCCGAATTGCGCCGGTATCGCGAGCAGCTGGAGGAGATGGTGGCGGCCCGCACCGCCGAACTCAAGGCGGCGAACCGGGAGCTGGAGTCCTTCGCCTATTCGGTCTCGCACGATCTGCGCGGCCCGCTGCGCGGCATCGACGGTTTCGCCCAGGCCCTGTTGGAGGATTACGGCACAATGCTCGACACCACCGGCCAGGATTACCTCAATCGGGTGCGCGCCGGCATCCAGCGCATGAGCGCCCTGATCGACGATCTGCTCAAGCTGTCGCGCTTGAGCCGCACGCCCTTGCAGCCCCAGACGGTCGACCTGAGCGCGCTCGCGCTCGACACCCTGCAGCAGCTGCGCGCGGCCGAGCCCGAACGGGGCGTGCAGTTTGCCGTGATGCCGGACCTCACCGTTCAGGGCGACCCCGGCCTGCTGCGCGCGGCACTGGAAAATCTGCTCGGCAATGCCTGGAAGTATTCCTCGAAGACCCCCGCGGCGCGCATCGAATTCGGCCGCCTGCGCCAAGGCGGGGAGGATGTCTACTACGTGCGCGACAACGGCGTCGGCTTCGACATGGCGCATGCCGGCAAGCTGTTCGGGCCCTTCCAGCGCCTGCATCACCGGGATGAATTCGAGGGCACCGGCATCGGTCTGGCCACGGTGCAGCGCATCATCCAGCGCCACGGTGGCCGCATCTGGGCCGAGGCGGCCCCGGGCGAGGGGGCCACTTTTTATTTCACCCTGGGACGGGGCGAGGTGACGGCCGAAAACACCGCCTAGGGCACACAAGTTCGGCGTTGGGCTGCCGATACAAGCAACACCGGCAACCCGTCCGGTCGGATACGCCCAACACGCGGACCGAATCGAGGGGGGAGAGATCGTGGAACGTGATGTGCACCGCCTTTACCCATGGGCTTTGGCCCTGGCCTTGACGATGGCCCTGGCCGGCTGCGAGCGCGGCCCGCAGGCGGTGCAGGGGCCGCACTACATCGCCAAGCCCAACGGCAACACGGTCCCGGTCTACCATCTGGCGATCCACCCGCTGCACAATCCGAAGAAGCTCAGCGAGGTCTATCAGCCCCTGATCGACCACCTCAACCGCCAGATCGGGGGCGTGCGCTTCGAGCTGGAGGCCTCGCGTGACTACCAGACCTATGAGGCCAAGTTCCGGGCGCGCGAGCCGGAGCTGCTGCTGCCCAACCCCTGGCAGACCCTGGAGGCGATGAAGGTGGGCTATCACGTGATCGCCATGGCGGGCGACGCCGAGGACTTCAAGGGGATTTTCCTGGTGCGCCGGGACAGCCCGATCCGGACCGCGGCCGATCTCAAGGGCAAGACCGTGAGCTATCCCGCACCCACCGCCCTGGCCGCCTGCATCCTGCCCCAGCAGTTGCTGCACGAGCGCGGCCTCGATCTGCGCAAGGACACGCGCAGTCTCTATGTCGGCTCGCAGGAATCGTCGATCATGAACGTCTATCTGAAGCAGGTCGACGCCGGCGCCACCTGGCCGCCCCCGTGGCGCGCCTTCCAGAAGGAGCATCCGAAGGAGGCGGCCGAGCTCAAGGTGATCTGGGAGACGCCGCATCTCATGAACAACTCGGTCATGGTGCGCGACGATGTGCCGGCCGCCCTGCGCGACCGGATTCGCCAGCTCCTGCTCGAGCTCGACGCCACGCCCGAGGGCCGGCAGATCCTGGCACACATGGAGACCCGGCGTTTCCATCCGGCGGACGATGCGAGCTATGAGCCGGTGCGCCATTTCATTGCCCGCTTCGAGCGGGAGGTCCGGCCGGTCGAAGCGCCATGAAGCTGGAAAATCTGCACGCCTTTTTGTTCGGCAGCGTCCGGCGCCAGCTCATCGTCGGCGTGGCCGCGGTGCATGCCGTGATGATGAGCCTGTTCGTCTGGGACCTGACCGTGCGCCAGCAGACCATGCTGCTCGAGCAGCAGACCGCCCAGGCCACCGCCCTGGCCCAGAGCGTGGCCACCTCGGCCGCCATCTGGCTTGCTGCGCGCGACGTGACCGGGGTGCAGGAGATCGTCGATGCCCAGCGCCGCTATCCCGAGCTGCTCTACGCCATGGCGGTGGATAACCGCGGCGCCATCCTGGCCCATACCGACCGGGGCCGGCTCGGCCAGTATCTGGCCGACCTGCCGCCAAGGCCGGGCTTGACCGTGCTCCAGCGCAGCCCGGCGCTGGTCGACGTGGCTACCCCTGCCCTGGTGGGGGGACGCCAGGTCGGCTGGATTCGGGTCGGCGTCGGCCAGCAGGCCGCCGGCTCGCACCTGGCCAGAATCACCCGCGATGGCCTGCTCTATGCCCTGGCCGCCATCCTGATCGGCGCCCTCCTGGCCGGGGTGATGGGCAAGCGGCTCACCCGGCGCCTCCATGCCATCCAGGCCGTGGCCGATGCCGTGGGCGAGGGCGACACCCAGCTGCGCGCACCGGTCACCGGGCGCGACGAGGCGGCCCGCCTGGCACACCGTTTCAACCAGATGCTGGATACCCTGGTCGAGCGCGAGCGGGAACTGCGCGCCTCCCACGCCGCCCTGGCCGAGAGCGAGGCGAAATACCGCACCCTGTTCGAGACCATGGCCCAGGGCGCCGTGGTCCAGGATCGCTCAGGCCGGATCATCTCGGCCAATCCGGCCGCCGCCCGCATCCTGGGCCTGACGTTGGAGCAATTGCTCGGCCGCGGTTCGCTCGACCCGCGCTGGCGCACCGTGCACGAGGACGGCTCGCCCTTCCCCGGGGCCAGTCACCCGGCCATGATCGCCTTGCGCGACAACCGGCCGGTGCACGACGTGACCATGGGGGTATTCCACCCCGGCGAGAACGCCCTGCGCTGGATCCTGGTCAGCGCCATCCCGCGCTGTCATGCCGGCGCGGCCGAGCCCTACGAGGTCTTCGTCACCTTCACCGACATCACCGAACGCAAGCAGGCCGAAGCCCAGACCGAAGACCTCAACGCCATGCTGGAACAGAAGGTGCGCGAACGCACGACGCAGCTGGAGGCCACCATCGCGGAACTGGAGGCCTTCGCCTACTCCATCTCGCACGACCTGCGCGCCCCGCTGCGCGGCATCGACGGCTTTTCCCAGGCCATGCTGGAGGACTATGGCGACCGGCTGGATGCCTCCGCGCGCGACTACCTCACCCGCATCCGCCACGGCACCCAGCGCATGGGGCAGCTGATCGACGATCTGCTCAATCTCTCGCGCGTCACCCGCGCACCCCTGGCACCGCGCCGGCTCGACCTGAGCACCATGGCCCAGGAGATTTTGCTGCGCCTGCAGGCCGAGGCGCCCGAGCGCAAGCTGCACCTTAAGATCCAGGCCGGCCTCAAGGCAATGGGTGACCCCGGCCTGCTCCAGCTCGCCCTGGAGAATCTCTTGGGCAATGCCTGGAAATACAGCGTGCACCAGCCCGAGGCCCGCATCGAATTCGGCCGTACCGAACAGGACGGCCAGCCGGTCTTCTTCGTGCGCGACAACGGCGCCGG
>DDKN01000130.1 GCA_002339725.1 Thiobacillus sp. UBA2597 | reverse complement strand
AATCGAGCATCAGGTCTTACTTGTTAGCTTCCAGTCCCATAGAAGGAACCTTCCGCTCCAAACCCAATGCCCACACTTCTTAAGGCTGTTTCTACTTGTTAAAGATCAGTTTTGGTTGCGGGGACAGGATTTGAACCTGTGACCTTCGGGTTATGAGCCCGACGAGCTGCCAGACTGCTCCACCCCGCGTCCGAGAGAAGCGAGATTATGAAGATTGCCCTTAACCCTGTCAACACCCTTTTAGCAATCTTCTACAAAACTTTTGCTCACCGAAACGAGCGCGCTAGCATGCACCCCTACCCAACAAGGAGTTACCGTGGATTTCGCCTTCAGCATCGCCCGCCTGCCGCGCATCGAGTTCGGCCCCGGCACATTCAAGAAGACCGCCGGCATCGCCACCGGTTTCGGCAAACACATCCTGATCGTCACCGGCGCCCGCTCCTTCCTGGATAGCCCGCACTGGGCCACTCTGCAAGCCGAGCTTCGGAAGATGGGCGCCCGCTGGCAACTGCTGCAGGTTGGTGGCGAACCCTCGCCGGAGTTGGTCGACCAGGCCGTCCGGCAATACAAAGCGCAAGGCATCGACGTCGTACTCGGCATCGGTGGCGGCAGCGCGCTGGATGCCGCCAAGGCCATCGCCGGCCTGCTGCGGCCGGGCAACTCAGTGCTCGACCATCTGGAGGGCGTCGGCCCGGAACTGCCCTACCGCGGCCCAGCCACCCCCTTCATCGCGGTACCGACCACGGCCGGTACCGGCTCGGAGGCAACCAAGAACGCCGTGCTCAGTACGCATGGCAGCAGCGGTTTCAAGAAGTCCTTCCGCGACGAGAAACTGGTGGCCGAATACGCCATCGTCGACCCCGATCTGCTCGCCAGCTGCCCGCCAGCCATCCTGGCGGCCAACGGCATGGATGCCTTCACCCAACTCCTGGAGTCCTATGTCTCGACCAAGGCCAATTCGTTTACCGATGCCCTTGCCCTGAGCGGCCTGGAAGCCGCGCGCGACGGTCTGCTGCCCTGGTACGAGGGCAGCGCCGATGCCGGCACCTGCCGCAGCCGCATGGCCTATGCCGCGCTGCTGTCGGGCATCACCCTGGCCCAGGTCGGCCTCGGTTCGGTGCACGGCCTGGCCTCGCCGCTCGGCGCCTTCTTTCCCATCCCGCACGGCGTGGTCTGCGGCACCCTGGTCGCCGCTGCCACCCGGATCAACATCGAGGCGATGCGGGCACGCGAACCGGGCAATATCGCACTCAAGAAATACGCCGACATCGGCCGCCTGCTGAGCCGGCAAACGCTTGCCGACGATGCCGCCATTGCCGCGGTGGTCGAGACCCTGGAGGATTGGACACGGCGACTGCAACTGCCGCGTCTGTCGGCCTACGGCATCAGCCCAAACGACTTCGCGCGGATCGTCGCCAACAGCCGCGGCAGCAGCATGAAGACCAACCCAATCGTGCTGACCGACGGCGAAATCGGCCAGATCCTGGCAGCACGGCTTTAGTCCTCTTCGCCACCGACCACCCGGCGCACCACCTCATTGGGAAAGCCGCGAGCGAGCAGGAAACGGTATTGGCGCGCCCGCTCGTTGGCGTCGATGGGCGGGGCACCAAACTTCTTGGCCCAGGCCGCACGCGCCGCCGCGAGATCGCCCTCGCGCGCCTCGGCCACAACATCGGCGATCAAACCCTCGCCCACCCCTTTCTCCCGCAGCTCATGGGCCAGACGCCGGCTGCCGTACTTGCCGGCGCGCGCATGCGCCAGGGATTCGGCATAACGGGCATCCGACAGCTGCTTGCGCCGCTCGAGCTCGGCGAGCAGCGCCGCGATCTCATCGGCCTCGCCGTGCGGCGCCAGCTTGCGCGCCAGTTCGGCCCGGCTGTGTTCGCGCCGGGCCAGCAGATTGAGCGCCCGCTCGCGCAGGCTGAGCGCCTGATTACTCTTCGCCAAGGCTTTCGGCGCCCGGCATCTTGACGCCCAGTTTCTCGCGGATTTGGGCCTCGATCTCCTCGGCCACCTCCGGGTGCTCCTTTAGGTACTCGCGCGCGTTGTCCTTGCCCTGGCCGATCTTCTCACCTTGGTAGGAGTACCAGGCTCCCGACTTGTCGATCAGTTTTTGGGCCACGCCCAGCTCGATGATCTCTCCCTCGCGCGAAATGCCTTCGCCGTAGAGGATGTCGAAGATCGCCTCCTTGAACGGGGGTGAGACCTTGTTCTTCACCACCTTCACCCGGGTTTCGGAACCGACCACCTCCTCGCCCTTCTTGATCGAGCCGATACGCCGGATATCCAGGCGCACCGAGGAATAGAACTTGAGCGCGTTGCCGCCGGTGGTGGTCTCGGGATTGCCGAACATGACGCCGATCTTCATCCGGATCTGGTTGATGAAGATGACCAGGGTATTGGTCCGCTTGATGTTGGCGGTGAGCTTGCGCAGGGCCTGGCTCATCAGGCGGGCATGGAGGCCGACATGGGAGTCGCCCATCTCGCCCTCGATCTCGGCCTTGGGCGTCAGCGCCGCCACCGAGTCGATCACGATGACGTCGACGCCGCCGGAGCGCACCAGCATGTCGGCGATCTCCAGCGCCTGCTCGCCGGTATCGGGCTGGGAGATCAGGAGCTCGGCGACGTTGACCCCCAGCTTCTGGGCGTAGCTCGGGTCGAGCGCGTGCTCGGCATCGATGAAGGCGGCGGTACCGCCCTGTTTCTGCATTTCAGCCACCACCTGCAGGGTGAGCGTGGTCTTGCCCGACGATTCCGGGCCGTAGATCTCGACGATGCGGCCACGCGGCAGGCCGCCGACGCCGAGCGCCACGTCCAGGCCCAGCGAGCCGGTGGAGACCACCTGCAGGTCTTCCAGCACCGAGCCGTCGCCCATGCGCATGACCGAGCCCTTGCCGAACTGTTTCTCAATCTGGCCGAGCGCGGCGCTCAGGGCCTTCATCTTGTCTTCTGCGGATACGGTGGCTGCCATGATCTGTCTCCTAAGCCTGAGGTTGGGTTCGCCGGCGGCCGCCTTGCGGCATCGCCTTGGAACGAAATTTAGGCGATACTTTTCTTGGTGTCAATATTTTTTATCACCTACGTAGTTTTTATTACATCATAGTTTGTATCTGGATATTGCCCGATAGGCCTATAATCGCGCCAGGCGACCCGCCGGATCTGGAGTAAGTCATGGTTTCCAAAGAGAAAATGCGCCTGGATGTGAAATGGGCGACGCAGCAGCGGCTGCAATACATCGAGGTCATGGCCTATTACACCGGGGCGGTCAGCCGCAGCGACGTCGCCCGTGCCTTCGGCATTTCCGACCCGGCGGCGACCAAGGACCTCAAGCTCTACGGCGACCTGGCTCCGGGCAACCTGGTCTACAACCCCAACGTGTTCGGCTTCGTGCCGACCGAGGGTTTCACCGCCCTCTTCGCCGATCTGAATCCGTCTGCCGTGCTGCCCATGATCGCCGCCAATCTGGCGGTCGCCGGCGGCCCCTACGGCGCGCAATCCATCTACGGCCTGCCCACCGCCAGCCTGCCCCTGCCCGCCCGGCTGCCCAGCCCGGCGCTGCTGGCCCAGATCACGCGCGCCATCCATGGTCGCAGGCAACTGCGGGCGCAATACCGCTCGCTGTCCGAGCGCGACAGTCAGAATCTGCGCATCCTCGAACCGCACAGCCTGGTCGACACCGGCCTGCGCTGGCATGTCCGGGCCTACAGCGCCGACAGCGGCGACTTCCGCGACTTCGTGCTCTCGCGCTTCAGTCAGGCGCAGTGCCTGGACGAGGCAGCGGAATCGAGCCCGGAGTACGACGAGGATTGGGTCGAGACCGTGACGCTGGAACTTGCGCCACACCGCGGCCTGGATGCCGGGAAGCGGGAAAGTCTGCTGCTGGATTACGGCGCGGATGGCGCGGTCATTGCGATCGTGGTGCGCCGGGCCCTGATCGGTTATGTCCTGCAGCGCCTGAGCGTCGACACCACCGAGGATCACTCGCTCAATCCCAACGCCTACCAGCTGATGCTGCTGAACCGGGACGAGATCGAGCCCTTCGCCGCCTGGGCCTTTCGTTAGCCGCCACTGGCCAGCGCCAACGCCCCCTGCAGCGCCGCCAGCACCGACTGGCGCCGCACCTCGGCACGGTCGCCGTCGAAGTGAAAGCGCTGCGCCCGCTGCGCACCCTGGCGCAGCCCCCAGGCGATCCAGACCGTGCCCACCGGCTTTGCCGCACTGCCGCCGGTCGGCCCCGCGATGCCGCTGATCGCCAGGGCAAGATCGGCACGGCTGCGCGCCAGGGCGCCGGCGACCATCTCGCGCACCGTCGCCTCGCTCACCGCACCATGCTCGGCCAGCGTCGCTGCCTGCACGCCCAGCATGTCCTGCTTGGCCGCATTGCTGTAGGTGACGAAACCGCGGTCGAACCATTGGGAGCTGCCTGCGATCGCGGTCACCGTCTGGGCCACCCAGCCGCCGGTGCAGGACTCGGCCGTGGCCAACTGCCACCCCTTCGCCGAGAGGGCGGCGCCCAAAGCCGCCGCCAGCGTCTCCAATTCGTTCACAGCCATGGCGCAATCCCCTTGAGGCACAGGATGGCATAAGCCGCTGCCAGGAGGTCATCCAGCATCACCCCCAGGCCACCCGGCACCTGCCGGTCGAACCAGCGGATCGGAAACGGTTTCCAGATGTCGAACAAGCGGAACAGGCCGAAGGCCAGGGCAAGGCCGGTCAGGGACTGCGGCGCGAAGGGCAGCACCAGGAGGAAGGCCGCGATCTCATCCCAGACGATGCCGCCATGATCGTGCACGCCCAGGGCGCGCCCCGCCACGTCGCAGGCCCAGACGCCGACGAGCAGCACCAGCGCCACGGCCAGCCAATACCAAGCGCCCAGCGGCAGCAGCAGAAAATAAAGCGGGAATGCGACCAGGGTGCCGACGCTGCCCGGTGCCTTGGGCGCAAGACCGCTGCCCAGGCCGAAGGCGAGAAAGTGGGCGGGGTGGGCACGGACGAAACGCCAGTCGGCCTGCACCTTAGCGCCCCGCGAAGTGATCGAACCCGCCTGCGTCCATCGGCATCAACCCGCCGTGGGCATCGAACAGCGCAAGGCCGGGCTCGGCCGTGATGCTGCCGACGCGGGCAACCGGCACGCCCACGGCGGCCGCAGCCTGCAGCACTTGCGCCGCCTGGGCAGGCGGCGCCGTGAAACAAAGCTCGTAGTCGTCGCCCCCGGCCACGACCGCGCGCAACACCTGGGGCTGCTCGAGGCGCCGGGCCGCCGCTTGGGCCAGGGGCAAACTGGCCAGATGCAGCTGCGCGCCCAGGCGCGAACGCTCCAGGATATGTCCGAGGTCGGCCAGCAGCCCGTCCGAGATGTCGATTGCGGCATGGGCCAGGCCGAGCAGGGCCCGCCCCAGGGCCAGGCGCGGCCGCGGGCGCTGCAATCGATCGAGGCAATCCGCCGCCTCGTTCGCCTCCAGCGCCAGCTCGCCCTTGAGCCAGGCCAGCCCCAGTGCCGCCCCACCCAGCTCGCCCGAGACCCAGATATCATCGCCGGCCTGGGCGGCATCCCGCCGCAGGGCCTGGCCGGCCTCGACCTCGCCCAGGATGGTGACCGAAAGGTTGAGCGGCCCGCGCGTGGTGTCGCCGCCGACCAGCTCAACGCCATGCGCGTCGGCCAGGGCGAGAAAGCCGCTGCTGAACTGCTCCAGCCAGGCCTCGTCGGCCTCGGGCAGGGCCAGCGCCAGCAAGGCCCAGCGCGGCCGGGCCCCCATCGCTGCCAGGTCGGACAGGTTCACCGCCAGGGCCTTGTGCCCCAGCGCAACCGGATCGGCATCGGCAAAGAAATGGGTGCCGGCCACCAGCATGTCGCTGGAGACCGCCAGTTCGAAGCCCGGCTCCGGGGCGAGCAGGGCGGCATCGTCGCCGACCCCGAGCCGGGCCGAGGGAGTGGGTCGGGTGAAGTAGCGCGCGATCAGGTCAAACTCGGAGGCCACGCGCCTGCCTTTCAGGACTGGCCCCGGGCCTGAATTTCCACCTGCCGGGTGGTCTTGGCGAGCTTGTCGAGCACGCCGTTGACGAATTTGTGCCCGTCGGTGCCACCGTAGCGCTTGGCCAGTTCCACCGCCTCGTTGATCACCACCCGGTAGGGCACGTCCAGACTGTGGCTCAGCTCGTAAGCGCCGATCAGCAGCACGGCGTGTTCGATCGGCGACAGCTCCCCGACCTTGCGGTCGAGGCAGGGCGCCAGGGCCGCATCCAGCGCCGCCGACTCTTTCAGGATGCCCTCGAGCAGGACCTTGAGAAAGCTGGCGTTGGCCTGGGCATACTCCTCCGCCTCCTCCGCCTGGACCAGGAGCTTGGCGAAGTCGTCGCCGGTCAACTGCCACTGATACAGGGCACGCAGGACCAGTTCACGGGCGATACGGCGGTTGCCTCGGCTCTGAGCCATCAAATGACCTTGAGCAGGTTGACCATCTCGACCACCACCCGGGCCGCATCGGCGCCCTTCTCGGACATGCGCGCCAGGGCCTGATCGTCGTTTTCCGTGGTGAGCACGCCATTGGCGATGGGCAGGCCGGTGTCCAGGGTCACCTGCATGATGCCGCTGGCCATCTCATTGGACACCACCTCGAAATGGTAGGTCTCGCCGCGCACCACCGCACCCAGGGCGATCAGGGCGTCGTACTTGCCGGTGGCGGCCATTTTCTGCAGCGCGAGGGGGAGCTCCAGGGCGCCCGGCACGGTGGCGATGCACATGTCCGCCTCCCGCACGCCGAGCTTGATCAACTGCGCGGTGCAGGCCGACAGCAGCCCCTCGCCGATGTCGATGTTGAACCGGCTCATGACGATGCCGACCCGGATGCCTTTGCCGTCCAGGTTGATATCGTGTTCGCAGATGTTGTCGTAGCGAGCCATGTCAGTCTCCCGTTTGCTCCAGATATCCCGTCACCTCCAGGTCGAAGCCCGTCATCGAGGGCATCTTCCGTGGGTGGGCCATGATGCGCATCTTGCCGACGCCCAAATCCTTCAGGATCTGGGCGCCGATGCCATAGTTCCGCAAATCGAATTTCGCCGCCGGCTTGGGTTCGCTCGACAGGCGGGCCAGCAGGTCGTCGCCCGTCTCCGGCCGGTGCAGCAGCACCATCACGCCGCGTTCGGCCTGGGCCAGGGTCTTCAGCGCGGCATCCATGGTCCAGGAATGACCGGTGCCGGTGTCGAGGAAATCCAGCACCGAGATCGGCTCGTGCACCCGCACCAGGGTTTCCTGGCCGGGCTGCGGCTGGCCCTTGACCAGGGCGAGATGGGTCTCGGCCGCGGTCTTGTCGCGGAAGGCCACCAGCCGGAACGGCCCATAGGCGGTTTGCACGGCCTTGTCGGCCACGCGCTCGACCAGCTTCTCGGTCTGGCTGCGATAGTGGATGAGATCGGCGATGGCGCCGATCTTGAGCCCGTGTTCGCGCCCGAACTCGATCAGATCGGGCAGCCGGGCCATGGTGCCGTCGTCTTTCAGGATCTCGCAGATCACCGCGGCCGGGGTCAGACCGGTCAAGGCGCCGAGATCGCAGCCGGCCTCGGTGTGGCCGGCGCGTTTGAGCACCCCGCCGGCCTGGGCCATGAGCGGGAAGATGTGACCCGGCTGGACGATGTCGCTGGGCTTGGCGTCGCGCGCCACCGCGGCCCGGATGGTGACCGCCCGGTCGGCGGCGGAGATGCCGGTGGTGACCCCGTGCGCCGCCTCGATCGAGGTGGTGAAGGCGGTGCCCAGCGGCGCCCGGTTCTTGTCCACCATCAGGCCCAGGCCCAGCTGGCGACAGCGTTCCTCGGTCAGGGTCAGGCAGATCAGGCCGCGGCCGTATTTGGCCATGAAGTTGATCGCCTCGGGCGTGACGAAGTCGGCCGCCAGCACCAGGTCGCCCTCGTTCTCGCGGTCCTCCTCGTCGACCAGGATGACCATTTTGCCGGCCTTGAAGTCGGCGAGGATGTCTTCGATCGGGGCCAGGCTCATTTCAATCCTTATCGCTTGCGTCGGTGTAGGCCAGCAGGCGCTCGGCGTAGCGGGCCAGCAGGTCCACTTCCAGGTTCACCCGGCTACCGGCTTGGAGGGCCTTGAAGGCGGTGTGCTCCAGGGTGTGCGGGATCAGGTTGACGGAAAACTCCTCGCCGGCCACCCGGTTCACGGTCAGGCTCACGCCGTTGACGGCGATCGAACCCTTGGCGGCGATGTACTTGGCCAGCCGGAACGGCGCGCGGATGTCGAGGCGCCAGCTCCCGCCGAGCGACTCGAAGCGCACGACCTCGCCGACCCCGTCGACATGGCCCGAGACGATGTGGCCGCCCAGGCGGTCGGCCAGGCGCAGGGCCTTCTCCAGATTGACCGCCTCGCCCGGCACAAAACCGATGGTGCAGCTGAAGGTCTCGGCCGAGACATCGACGCTGTAATGCCCGGGCCCCTTTTCCACCACGGTCAGACAGACCCCGTTGGCCGCGATGGAGTCGCCCAGGGCCACGTCGGACAGGTCGAGCCCGCCGGCCGCGATGGTCACCCGGGCATCGCCGCCCGGTCGTTCCACCAGATGCTGAATGTGGCCTACGGCCTGGATGATGCCGGTGAACATGGAAGGGATTCGCGTCAGACCTGACCTGAAAGGAGCGCCATTTTAGCCGATCCGCCCCGACTCGGGCGCACGCCGATTTCAGCAGGGCCGCAGCCGCAGGCGCAGATCCGCACCGACCTGGGTCAGTTGATGCAGGCGAAAGTCGCGGCAGGCCGTCATCTCGGTCAGTTCCGGCAGCCCGAACAGGCCGCGCGCGGCATCGCCCATGACCTTGGGCGCGACATAGGCCAACCACTCGTCGACCAGGCCGGCCGCCAGCAAGGCGCCGTTGAGCACGCTGCCGGCCTCGACCTGCAGCTCGTTGACGCCGCGCCGGCCCAGCTCGGCCAGCAGGGCCTCAAGGTCGATCCTGCCATCGGCGCCGGGCAGCAGCAGCACCTCGGCCCCCGCCGCGCTCAGGGCGGCGCGCCGTTCCGGCAGGTCGGCCGCGCCGATCACCAGGGCGCCGCCGGCCAGGATGCGGGCCGTCGGCGGTGTGCGCAGGCGGCTGTCGAGGACCACCTTCAAGGGCTGGCGTCCGATGTCGAGGCCGCGCACCGTCATCTGCGGGTCGTCCGCCAGGACGGTGCCCACCCCGGTCAGGATCGCGCAGCTGCGGGCGCGCCAACGCTGGACATCGGCCCGTGCCGCCGCGCCGGTGATCCATTGCGACTGCCCGTTGTTGAGCGCGGTCTTGCCGTCCAGGCTGGACGCCGTCTTCAAGCGCAACCAGGGCCGGCCGCGGGTCATGCGCGAGACGAAACCGATATTGAGCGCCTCCGCCTCGGCCGCCATCAGCCCCACCTCGGCGCGCACTCCAGTCAGGGTCAGGAGTTCAATGCCGTTGCCCGCCACCTGGGGATTGGGGTCGCGCATCGCCGCCACCACGCGGGCCACACCGGCATCGATCAGGGCGTTGGCACAGGGCGGGGTGCGGCCGTGGTGGCTGCACGGCTCCAGGCTGACATAGGCGGTGGCACCGCGCGCCGCCGGCCCGGCCGCGCGCAGGGCGTGGATCTCGGCATGCGGCTCGCCGGCCCGTTCGTGCCAGCCCTCGCCGAGCACCTGGCCGTCCTTGACGATGACGCAGCCGACCCGCGGGTTGGGCGTGGTGGTGTAGAGGCCGCGTGCCGCCAGTTGCAGGGCACGGGCCATGTGGGCGTGGTCTTCAGCCGTGAACAAGGCGCCTTATTTCTTCTCGATGTCGCGGATCACGTCGCGAAAGTCCTCGACGTCCTGGAAGCTGCGGTAGACCGAGGCGAAGCGGATATAGGCCACCTTGTCCAGCTTGTACAGCTCGGCCATCACCATCTCGCCGATCTGGCGCGAACCGATCTCGCGCTCGCCCAGCGCCAGCAGCTTCTGGCGGATGTGCTCCACCGCGGCGTCGACCAGGGCCGAGGGCACCGGCCGCTTGTGCAGGGCGCGGCGGAAGCCCTCACGCAATTTGTCGAGGGAAAACTCCTCGCGCGTGCCGTTGCCTTTCACCACATGCGGCATGCGCACATCGGCCGTCTCGTAGGTGGTGAAGCGCTTGTCGCAACTGGTGCAGCGCCGGCGCCGGCGGATGCTGGCGCCGTCCTCCGACAGCCGGGTCTCGACCACCTGGGTATCCGTGGCGCCGCAGAAAGGGCATTTCATGCTTCAGGCATCCGAGGTCAGGTATCAGGCATCAGCAAAAACGGTTCAGGCGGATCCCCGATTCCTGAGACCTGTCATCTGTTGCCGTAGACCGGGAACTTGGCGCACAGCGCCTGCACCTCACCGGCCACCCGCTTGGCCATTGCCTCGTCGGCAGGCGCGTCGAGCACGTCGGCGATCAGGTGGGCCAGCTGCTCGGCCTCGATCTCGGTGAAGCCGCGCGTGGTCATGGCCGGCGAGCCGATGCGGATGCCGGAGGTGACGAAGGGCTTTTCCGGGTCGTTCGGGATGGCGTTCTTGTTCACCGTGATGTGGGCACGCCCCAAAGCGGCCTCGGCCTCCTTGCCGGTGATCTTTTTGGACCGCAGGTCGACCAGGAAGACATGGCTCTCGGTGCCGCCGGAGACGATGCGCAGGCCGCGCTCCTCGGACAGCACGCGCGCCATCACCCGGGCGTTGGCCACCACCTGCTCCTGATACTTGCGGAACTCGGGTGCGGCCGCTTCCTTGAACGCCACCGCCTTGCCGGCGATCACGTGCATCAGCGGCCCGCCCTGCAGGCCGGGGAAGATGGCGGAGTTGATCGCCTTCTCGTGTTCGGCCTTCATCAGAATCACGCCGCCGCGCGGACCGCGCAGGGTCTTGTGGGTAGTCGAGGTGACCACGTCGGCATGCGGCACCGGGTTGGGGTAGACCCCGGCGGCGATCAGGCCGGCGTAGTGGGCCATGTCGACCATGAAGATGGCGCCGACCGCCTTGGCCACCTTGGCGAAGCGCTCGAAATCGATGCGCAGGCTGTAGGCCGAGGCCCCGGCGATGATCAGCTTGGGTTTGTGCGCGTGCGCCAGCTGCTCCATCCGGTCGTAATCGATCTCTTCCTTCTCGTTCAGACCGTAGGCCACCACGTTGAACCACTTGCCCGACATGTTGAGCGCCATGCCGTGCGTGAGGTGACCGCCCTCGGCCAGGCTCATGCCCATGATGGTGTCGCCCGGCTTCAGGAAGGCCATGAACACCGCCTGGTTCGCCTGGGAGCCGGAGTTGGGCTGAACGTTGGCCGCCTCGGCACCGAACAGCTTCTTGAGCCGATCGATCGCCAACTGTTCCACCACATCGACATATTCGCAGCCGCCGTAATAGCGCTTGCCCGGGTAGCCCTCAGCATATTTATTGGTCAGCACCGAACCCTGGGCCTGCATCACCGCCGGGCTGGTGTAGTTCTCGGAGGCAATGAGCTCGATGTGGTCTTCCTGGCGGCGGGCCTCACCCTGGATGGCGGCCCACAGCTCGGGATCGGTCTTCTGGATGGTCTGGTCGGCGGAGAACATGGTTGGCAGCCCAATGAGTCTAAAAAATTGAATTTTATCATGCCGTTGGGGTCTTACCGGCGCGCCCCTGACCGCCCGCGGCTTTGCATATCACATAGGCGGCCGGGATAATGCCCAGCCACCGGCGTTGCGGTCGCCGAACCCCGGCCGGCCAGGTACAAGCCAGAGAAAAAAGGAATTCAGCCGATGCGCCCGCTCCTGCTGCTCATCCTCATTGTCGCCCTCGGCCTGGCCGGCTGCGGCAAGAAACCGGAGGAGAAGAAAGGCCCCCCGCCCAGCCTGATCACCGTCGCCCAGGCCCAGGCGCGCGACCTGGAGATCATCGAGGAAGCGGTGGGCGAGGCCGACAGCGCCACGGCGCCCAAGGTCGCCGCCGAGGTGGCCGGGCGTGTGCTCAAGGTTCACGTCGAGGTCGGTGACGCGGTGAAGCGCGGCCAGGTTTTGGCCGAACTCGATCCCGGCGACTATGCGGCCGACGCCAAGCGCCTGCAGGCCCAGGCCGTCACCCAGCAAAAGCTGACCGAGCGCTATCGCGATCTTGCCGGCCAGGGTTTCGTTTCATCAAGCAAGCTGGAAGAGGTCGAGGCGCAGAACATCGCCGCCCAGGAACTCTATGCCCGCGCCGCGCGCAACCTGGCGCGCACCCGCATCGTCGCGCCGATTTCAGGCCGCATCGACGCCCGTTTCATCGCCCAGGGCGACTGGGTCGACCTGGGCAAGCCCGTCTTCCAGCTCACCAGCAGCGAGCGCCTGCGCATCCGCCTGCCCTTCCCGGAGACGGTGGCGCCGCGCATCCGGCCCGGCCAGGCGGTGCATCTGATCAGCCCCAGTGCGCCGGACAAACCGTTCGATGGCCGGGTCAGCGAAGTGCGCCCCATGGTCGGCAGCGGTAATCGCGCCTTCGACGCCATCGTCGAGGTCGCCAATCCAGGCGACTGGCGGCCCGGCGCCTCGGTCACCGGCCGGGTGGTGGTCGAGGTCCATCCCCGGGCGGTCATGGTGCCCGAGCAGAGCGTGGTGCTGCGTCCGGCCGGCAAGGTGGTCTATGTCGTCGCCGAGGGCAGGGCGGTCCAGCGCGTGGTCAGCACGGGCATCAAGGAAGGCGGCCAGATCGAGATCCTGGAGGGCCTCAAGGCAGGCGAAACCGTGGCACTGGACGGCGCCGGTTTCCTGTCGGACCAGGCCAGGGTCCAGGTGCAGGCCACCAGCAGCACCCAGCCGGGTAGCGGCCGATGACCCTGCCTGAGCTCTCGATCAAGCGCCACGTCCTGGCCTGGATGCTCTCGGGCGTGCTGGTGCTGTTCGGCATCATCAGTTTCCTGCGCATCGGCATCGACCGCTTTCCCTATATCGAATTTCCCATCATCTCGATCACCACCACCCAGAAGGGCGCCAACCCGGACGTGGTCGACGCCAGCATCACCAGCCTCATCGAAACCGCGGTCAACAGCACGCCGGGCATCCAGCACATCAACTCGACCTCCTCGCCCGGGGTCTCCATCGTCGCCATCACCTTCGACCTCGACAAGGACATCGATGTCGCCTTCAACGAGGTCCAGGCCAAGGTCAACCAGGTGCTGAGGAGCCTGCCCCAGGACGCCGACCCGCCCGTGGTGGCCAAGGTGGCGACCAATGCCAGCCCGATCTTCTGGGTCGCCCTGCAGGGCGACCGCACCCAGCAGCAGCTCAACCAATACGCCCGCAACGTGGTGAAGAAGCGGCTGGAGACCGTGGCCGGCGTGGGTGAGGTGCGCCTGGGCGGCCGGCGCGACCGCACCATCCGGGTCAATCTCGATCCAACGCGCATGGCCGCGCTCGGCGTCACCGCCCAGGATCTGGTCAATGCCTTCAATCGCGAGCACGTGCAACTGCCCGGCGGCTTCGTCACCGGCCAGAGCGCCGAATACCTGCTCAAGCTCGACCTCGAGTTCCACACCACCGACGCCCTGCAGGAGATGGTGGTGGCCTACCGCAACGGCGCGCCGATCAAACTCAAGCAGGTGGCTGAGGTGGAGGATGGCCTGTCCGACTACCGCCAGCTCGCCCGCTTCAACGGCAAGCCCACGGTCGGCATCGGCATCGTCAAGGTGGCCAACACCAACACGGTGGAGATCATCAAGAACATCAAGGCCAAGCTGGAAAACGAGATCATTCCGCAACTGCCGCCAGGCATGACCCTCACCATCGCCTCGGACGACTCGCTCTTCATCCAGCAGATGGTCGACTCCCTGATGAACCACCTGATCGAGGGCACGGTGCTGGCGGCACTGATCGTGCTGCTGTTCCTCAAGAGCTGGCGCTCCACCCTGATCATCTCGCTCGCCATCCCGGTCTCGCTGCTGGGTGCCATCGCGGTGATCTATTTCTTCGGCTTCACCTTCAACTCGCTCACCCTGCTCGCCCTGCTGCTCCTGATCGGCGTGGTGGTCGACGACGCCATCGTGGTGCTGGAGAACATCTACCGCCATCGTGAGGCCATTGACCCCGACCCGGTCAGCGCTGCCCTCGCGGGCAGCCGCGAGGTGGTGTTCGCCGTGCTCGCCGCCACCCTGTCGCTGGTCTCCATCTTCGCCCCGGTCATCTTCATGGGCGGCATCATCGGCATGTTCTTCCAGTCCTTCGCCGTGGTGGTCACCTTCGGCGTGCTGGTCTCGCTGTTCGTCTCGCTCACCCTGACCCCCATGCTCTGTGCCCGCTACCTCGTGGTGCAAAAACAGCACGGCCGCGCCTACCAGGCGCTCGATGCCGCCTTCCAGCGCATGGACCAGCTCTACCGGGGCCTGCTCGGCTACGCCATGGGCCACCGCTGGAAGATCGTCATCGCCACCATTCTGATCGTGCTCTCCTCCGGCTGGTTCTTCGCCAACACCGGCAAGACCTTCGTGCCCGAGGAGGACGAAGGCCGCTTCCTGGTCTTCGTCAAGACGCCGCTCGGCTCCAGCATCGACTACACCAGCAGCCGCCTGGCCGAGGTGGAAAAGGTGCTGGCCCGCCACCCCGAGATCAACACCTACTTCGCCGCCATCGGCCTGGGCCAGGCCGGCCAGGTGAACGAGGCCTTCGCCTCGGTACGCATGGTCCCGCCCGACCAGCGCAAACTCAAGCAGTACGAGTTGATTCCGATTTTGAAACAGGAACTGGCCCAGATTCCCGGCGCCCGCGTCTTCCCGGCGCCGATCCCGATCGTCGGCGGCCAGCGCGGCGAGGCGCTGCAGTTCGTGCTCGCCGGCCCCAACCTGCAGGAGGTCGGCCGCCTGGCCAAGCTGATGCAGGAGAAGCTCTCGGCCGACCCCGGCATCGGCCGGCTCGACATGAACCTGCAGCTCGACCTGCCGCAGATCAAGATGGACCTCGACCGCACCCGCGCCAACAGCCTGGGGCTTTCCGCCAACGATGTCGCCCTGGCGGTCAACCTGCTCACCGGCGGCATCGACGTCGCCCGCTTCAACGACGAGCCGGGCGACGGCGAACGCTACTACGTGCGCCTGAAAGCCAAAGACGGCGAATTCACCCGACCGACCGACCTGAACAACATCTACCTGCGCAGCGCGAGTGGGGAACTGGTACGCCTCGATACCGTCGCCCGGTTCGAGGAAACACTCGGCCCGGCGGTGATCGGCCGCATGGACCTGCAATACGCCGCCCAGTTCTTCGGCAGCCCGAGCATCCCGCTGGGCGAGGCCGTCAGCCGCATCCAGCAGGTCGCCGCCGGCCTGCTGCCGCCCGGCTACACGGTGAAGATGGTCGGCCAGGCCGAGGAATTCCAGAAGACCGCGCAGAACATGGCCTTCGCCTTCGTCCTGGCCCTGGTCCTGCTCTACATGGTGCTGGCCAGCCAGTTCAACTCCTTCCTCCAGCCGCTCATCATCATGGTCGCCCAGCCGCTCGCCATCATCGGCGGCGTCGTCGCGCTCTGGCTCACCGGCCACACCCTCAACATCTATTCCATGATTGGCCTGGTCCTGCTGATCGGCCTGGTGGCCAAGAACTCCATCCTGCTGGTCGACCTGACCAACCAGCGCCGGGCGGAGGGCATGGGCATCGACGCCGCCCTGCTCGAGGCCTGCCCGATCCGCCTGCGCCCGGTGCTGATGACCTCGTTCACCGTCATCCTCGCCCTGCTCCCCGCCGCCCTCGGCCTGGGCGCCGGCGCCGAGACCAACGGCCCGCTTGCGGTGGCGGTGATCGGAGGGATGCTCTCCTCCACCCTGCTGACCCTGGTGGTGGTGCCGGCGGTGTATTCCCTGGTGGAGAATTGGGTGGCGAGAAGGAAAAAGGCCTAACGCCTTTTGACGTCATTGCGAGTCGGGCGCAAGACTGACGCGGCAATCCAGCTTTTTTCGTCATTCCCGCGGAGCGTGGTTGTTGCCGCTTTAGCGGCTATACAACCACGGCCTACTCCTTGCGGGTGAAAACGGGAATCCAGGCTGCAATACCAACAGAGCATTGGGCTACTTGGTTGGCGTGATGCCGTTGGCCGGGGCCGCCCGGCAGCGGGTCACTTTCTTTGCTCGTGCAAAGAAAGTGACCAAAGAAAGCACGCCCCGCTTCCGCCGAAACCCCGGCGCCGCTGCCGTCATGCAGGCGGCGAAAGAACTCGCTTCGCTCAGACAGCTTTCGCCGGCCTTCGGCTTCCCTGCATGACGCCAGCGTCACCGGCGGCGTCAGAGGGGACATTAAAATCAAAACAAAAAACCTAAAGACCAAAGACAGAGGGTCGGCGCACCGCGCCGACCCTCTCTCAAAACAAACGGCATTCCCGCTCGCGGGAATTCAACTAGTTAGTTGACTCACCCCTCCCCTCTGAGCCGCCGATCTTGAGCCAAATGATTGGGGGATGTCGGCGAGTACTGTCTGAGCCCGAAGGGCGAGTTACGCAGCCGCCCAATCATTTGGTTCAAGATCGGGAAGCCGAAGGCCGGCGAAGCGGGGCGTGCTTTCTTTGGCTACTTTCTTTGCACGAGCAAAGAAAGTATGCCCGCTGCCGGGCGCCCCCGGCCAACGACCGCCGAGTAAGTAAAGTCCCACCTGTTCAGTAGTGCCGTGGATAACCCTTGAATTCCAAACTCTGCGGGAATGACGAAGGAGCGGATCACCTCCGCGCCGAAATCAACAAATTCCTCGGCGTCAGCGCCCGCCCGCAAAACTCCGCCAGCCGCACCCGATACCCCGCCCGCTCCAGATACAAGGCCCGATCCAGCGCCAGCCAAACCTCCAGCGGCCGGCGGAAGACGTGGCGCACCAGGGACAGACGCATCACCGCGCGCTGGCGCTGCCAGCCATGCGCTTCGAGCGCGGCCCAGTCGTGGTGCGCCGGCACATCGACCCCCTCGCGCTCGGCCAGCCGGCGGCACCAGGTTTCGAAGCCCAGCGCCAGCCAGCTCGACGGCACCGGCTTGAAGGTGCGCGTGCTCGGCACGTTCGCCAGGTCTTCACGCAGTTTCACGAAGGCCAGTTTCCAGGCCATGGCCCGATCGCGCAGGCGGCGGTCTCTCGCACCGGCGGTGGCGGTGTCGGTAACCGGCAGGTGCAGTTCGTCGCGGCTGAGATGCAGGGTGCCCTCGGGGTTGAGCGGGCGATACACCGTGTCCTGAGTGCGGTAATAGCAGCAGGGCGACAGGTCGACCGCCGCAGCCTGCTGCCCCACCACGCCGCGCAGCAAGGCCAGATGCAAATCGCCGCAGGCATGCAGGGCGACGGCGTGGCGACCGGCGAGATGGATGGCGGCGTCGGCAGCCAGGGCATCGGCGCAGACGAAGCGCTGCTCGACCTGGGCGCGCTCGGCCAACAGCTTGCCTTCGCGGCAGAGGGTGGCATCGATGTCCAGGCTCAGCACCGGCTGGCGCGAGCGCGCGGCGAGCAGGCGGCCGAGGTGGCCCTTGCCGGCACACCATTCGAGAATCGGATGCTCGATTGCATCGACCGCCTCGGCGAAGGCCTCGGCCTGGACCTGCTTGCGGCCGGGCATGCCCCAGGCGAGGCGGCCGGCAATGGCTTCACCGTCGGCAGGCCATTCGAGGCGCGGCAGTTCGATCAGCGTTTGCAGCGCGCGCAGCTCGGGCGCGAATGCCCCGGCCCAATCGATGAGCGCTGCGTTATCGGCATTGAGCCGCTCGACCTCGGCGTCATCCAGTTGCAGTGCTGCTTGCGTCCACTCGGGGTAAGCCGCGCACCACGCCGGCCGCTCAATGTGGAACGGCGCCGGCCGCCAGAACGCCTGGTGTCGGCTCAGCAGGTCTTGCAGCGCGAGGTAGCGGGCGAGGTGATCCATCGCCCGCATTGTCGGGCCGTGCCGGCTGCTTGGGAAGGACGCTCAGCCCAGGCGGGCGAGCCAAACCCCGGCGGCGGGGCGGATGAGGTCGAGCACCAGGGCGGGGAAGAAGCCGACGGCGAGCACCAGCACAGCGAGCACGCTGACCAAAATCCGTTCGCGCGGGCGCAGATCGCGGGCTGAGGCAACCGCCGGGTTGACCACCGGGCCGAGGAAGACACGGCGGTAGAGGGTGAGGAAGTAGCCGGCGGCGAACACCATGCCGAACAGAGCGGCCAGCCCCGCGCCGGTGTGGGTCTGCAGGGTGGCGGAGAAGATCAGAAGCATGGCCGGAAAGCCGTTGGTGCCGGGCATGCCCAGGCCAGCCAGACCGAACAGCAGGAAGAAGCTGGCCAACCAGGGCATGGTTTTGGCGGCACCACCCAGCGCGACCACATCGGTCGAACCCAGGCGATGCTGAAGGAAGCCGGCCAGCAGGAAGATGCCGCCGGCGGCGACGGTGAAGTTGAGCAGCTGCAGCAGCGCGCCCTGCAGGCCCTGCAGGTTGAAGGCGGCGATGCCGAGCAGGACCAGGCCGACCTGGGACAGGCTGGCATAGGCGAGCATGGCGCGCAGATTGGTCTGGGCCAGGGCCACAAGCGCGCCGTAGAGCACGCCGGCGATACCGAGGCCGGCCAGCAGCCCATGCAGTTCCTGCGCGGCCTGCGGCGCCAGCGGCACGGCGAAGCGGATGAGGCCATAGGCGCCCAACTTCAGGCCGGTGAGCAGCGCGACCACGGCCACCGGCCCTTCCATCGCCAAGAGCGGCAGCCAACCATGCAGCGGCAGGATCGGCGTCTTCACGGCGAAGCCGAGCAGCAGGAGGACGAAGACCAGCAGCTGCAGTTCGCGCGACACATGGCTGTTGAGCAGAGTGGGCAGGTCGAAGGCGGGCGCCAGGCCGGTGACCTCGGCCTGACCGAAGATCAGGGCAAGAAAGCCGAACAGGAGCGGCACGCCGCCGGCCAACATGAGCAGGGTGTACTGGGTCGCGGCAGAGCGGCGGTTGGGACCGACGCCCCAGAGGCTGACCAGGAAATAGAACGGCAGCAGCGAAAGCTCCCAGAACAGGAAGAACAGCACCAGGTCGAGCGCGCAGAAGATGCCCAGGGTGGCGGCGGCCTGGAACAGCAGCAGGCTGTAATAGAGCCGGGGCAACTGGCGCACGCGGGTCCAGGAGGCGATTACCACGCCGACGAAGAGCAGCGCGGTGAAGGGCAGGAACAGCACCGAGATGCCGTCGACGCCGACCAGGTAGTTCACCCGCAGGGTGGGAATCCAGGCCATGCGCTCGATCAGCTGGAAGCCCGCAGCGTTCGGGTCGAAGGCAGCGAGCACCAGGAGGCTGATGGTGAGGCCGGCCAGGCTGGTGGCCAGGGCCACGCTGCGGGCGTACTCGGGCCGCGGCAGCAGCCAGATCAGGCCGGCGCCGATGGGGAAGGTGAGCAGCAGGAGACTTAGCAGCGACAGATCCATCAGTGTCCGAACCTCAGGCTCAGGGCGTCCAGCGAGGCGGCAACCAGGTGGAGCCAGGGCGTCATGTAGTAGCCGGTCGCCAGCAGCACGCTGACCACGGTGCCGGCGACCAGGTATTCCATGCGGCTGGTCGGCTCGACCGCCTGCAGGACTTGCAGACGAGTGGGTGGCAACGCGTCCGGCGATGACAGGAAGGCACGCTGAAAGGCCCAGAGCAGGCAGCCGGCGGCCACCAGGTTGCCGAGCGCGGCGGCGACGGTGACCAGGGCGCCCAGGCGGTTGATGGCGCCTTCCAGCACCCGATGGGCGGCGTCAAAGCCCGGGGTGCCCGGCATGCCGACGAGGGCGAAGCCACCGATGAGTAAGGCGATGCCGATGAAGGGAATGCGGCCGAACAGGCCGCCCAGCGCGGTGAGCTCGCTGGTATGGGTACGCCGGCTGATGAAGCCGATCATGAACAGCATGGTCGTGGTGGCCAGGCCGAAGTTGATCGCGAGCAGGGTGGCACCTTGCAGCGCGGCCTGATCCAGGCTGAAGATGCCGATCACGATCAGGCTGGAATGGCTGATCACGGCGAAGGCCAGCATCCGGGGCAGGTTGCTCTGCTGGAAGGCGATCAGCGCGGCATAGAAGATGCCGGCCACAGCGAAGGCGACCACCACCGGCTGCCACTGCATGGCGGCCTCGGGCACGATGGGCAGCACGAAGCGCAGCAGGCCGTAGATGCCGACCTTGATCCCGAGCAGCAGGCTGGGGGCGATGGCGCTGTGGGCGTGCTGGGCCACCACCGGCAGCCAGCCGTGCAGGGGGAACAGGGGCATGCGCAGCGCCATGCCATAGAACAACAGGAAAAACACCAGCGTCTGCAACTGCGCGACCACGGGATGGGCAGCCAGGTCGAGCAGATCGAAGCTGAGGCCGCGGCCCGTGGTGTAGCCGTGGCTCCAGCCCAGCATTAAAACGCCCGCCAGCAGGAGCAACAGGCCGGTGACCTGGAACGGGTAGTAGCGGCGCATGGCCAGGCTGCGCTCGGCCCCCGCAGGCCAGCGCCCGAGCAGATAGCTGATCAGACCCACCTCGACAGCCGAGGCGAGCACGAACCAGAGCAGGTTGAGGCTGACCAGCATGGAGGCGAGCACGCCCTCGATCGCCAGCACCACCGCCAGCAGGCGGCCGGGATCGGCCAGGCCGCGCACCAGGCCGTAGAGGCTGATCAGCACGGTGATCAGGGCGGCGATCAGCAGGAACAGCACGGTCAGACCATCGGCACCGGCGTGGTAGGCGAAGGGGCCGATCAGCTCGCCGTACTCGGCGAACTGGAAGGCCGGCGAGGCCGCGTTGAACTGCTGGTAAAGCAGCACGATCAGGCCCAGCTCGGCCAGGGCGAACAGGCGACCGAGCGGCAGCGCCAGCGGCCGGTCGCGCAGCCAGAGCAGCAGCCAGGCACCGAGCAGGGGCAAAAGCTGGATCAGGCCCAGCAGCGGGAATTGCAGGGGATGGTTCCACCAGTAGATTTCCGTCATCCCCGTCCCTCAAAGAATCACGATCAAGGTCGCCATGATCAGCACCAGGAGATAACGCGGCCGCTCGAGCAGGCCCTCGACCGCGACCAGCCACCGGCCGAGCTGATCCAGCACCCAGGCCAGGCGGCCGCCGCCGGTCTGCAGCACCAGGCGGCGCTCAAAATGCTCGAGGCGATCGGCCACCCACGCCAGCAGCCTGCCGGCGGCGCCGTGGTCGCGCGCCACTTCCTGCTTACCCTGCCTGGCCGGCTCGGACAGGCCGGCCAGGCGGCTGACCACCTGCGCGTCGATCACCCGCATGTCCTGGGCCAGCGCCCGGGTCGGTCGCAGCAGCAGCCCGTCGGTCATGGGCTCCAGCCAGAAGCGGTTGAGCGCGGCGGTGTACAGGCCCTGTCTTTGGGCCAGCCACTCCGGTACCGGCTTGATGGGGCCGCCGATCAGGTGCAGATAGGACGGCGCCGCCAGGAACTGCCAGGCGCGGAAGGCCGCGTGCAGGGCCAAATGCCAGGCAGCCCACTCGAACCAGCCCAGGCCGCAGGCGAGCACCATCAGGCCGAGTTGGGTGGTGCTGGCGAAGATCAGCGTTGACTTCACGTCGGTCTGGGTCAGGCCGACGAGCGCGCCATAGAGAGCGGTGAGCGCGCCCAGCAGCACCAGCAACCCCATGAGGGCAGGCGCCTGCTCCAACACGGGCTCAAGCCGGATCAGCAAATAGATGCCGGCGTGCACCATGAGCGCACCGCAGCAGATGGCCGAGGACGGGGTCGGGCCCTCGAGGGCGCGGGCGAGCCAGGGCGCGAACGGCAACTGGGCCGATCTGGCGAGGGCGGCGAGGACGAAGCCGAAGCCGAGCAAGGCGGCGGCAAGCGAGGTCAGCTGCTGCGAGCCGGCCGCGATCGCCGGCCACTCCAGGCTGCCCAGCCAGGCGAAGGCCAGGGCGATGCCAAGCACGAAGCCGGCATCACCGATGTACTGGGTGAGCAGGACGCGCAGGGCATTGCCGCTGGCGGTGGTGCGGTCGTAGGCATAGCCGATCAAGAGATAGGCGCTGATGCCCGTCAGCTCCCAACCGACGAAGGTGAAGGCGGCATTGCCGGCGAACACGATGAGCTGCATGCCGCCGGCGAACAGACACAGCGCGATGAAGAAGCGGTGAAAGCCCGGCTCGCCCTGCATGTAGTTGACCGAGAAGCGCAGGGTGAGGAAGGTGATCAGCCCGACCAGGGTGCCGAGCCCCAAGGCCAGGGCATCGAGCAGGAAGCTGGCGGCCACCTCGAAGTTGCCGCTGACCAGCCAATAGCCCAGCGTGACCGAACCGGGCGTGCCGCCGGCCAGCGCGGCCAGGTCGAGGCCGAGCAGGATGAGCAGGCTGAGCGCCACCGGCCACAGCGCCAGGCGCGCGGTCCAGGGCTCACCCGCCTCGCCCCGAATGACGCCGGCCAGATGCAGCAGGGCGATCAGCCCGGCCGCCACGAGCGGCAGCAGCGGCACCAGGGCGATCAAGCCAAAGCCGCTCATCGCGCGCCCCCTTCGACCACGCTGTCGATCAGGGCCGGGGCCAGCGGCCCGCGCTGGCCCAAAAACCAGTCGACCGAGCGGGCGACCCTGGGCAGGCGCGCCTCGCCCTGCCAGCGCTGCCAGCCCTGCGGGGTGAACCGGTGGATGACACCGCTGTCCGGATCCTTCGCCGCGAGCTGCACCCAGCCGTTGCCGATGAGCGCCTGCAGCGGCGGCTGGCGCCGGTAGATCGCATCGAGGAGCTCGAGCCTCTGCTCCACCACGATCAAGAGGCGCATGGCCTCGTGGCGCTCGATCATCTGGCGCGGCAGGCCTGTGCCCAGATCGGAGGCGGCGCCCGCCATCACGCCCATGAGGCCGGTCGGGTTATGCACGACCGCGCTGCCGCAACCGTAACGCGCGTTGTCCACCGTCGAGCAGTAATAGGCCAAATTGATGCCGGCCGCGACCGGGACGTTGTCCAGCAGCACGCGCTCGAGGATCCTGCCATCGGTGTCCTGAGCCGGCTCATACGAGATCAGGAAGACGCGGCGATCGAGGAAGACGCCGCGGCTCATGGCCCGGCGTCCGATGAAGGCGGCGGCGTTGGCGGCATAGCCGAGTTCGGGCCGGGTCTGGGAAAAATCGGCGGCGCGCTCGGCCACGTGGCGCACGGCCCGCTCGGGGGTGATCCCGGCCGGGACCGCGGCGAAGTAGCGACAGCGTTCCTGGGCGTGCCGCTGGCCGGCCTCGAGCAAGAGCGCCTTCAGTTCGACGAATCGACTGTATATCACCGGCGGCACCAGGTCCTCGTCGTACCAGGCGATCTGGTCGTCGCAGGTGTCATGTTCGACCCCGACGAACCAGGTGTCGTTGGGGATGAAGATGCCCTGCTCGGCCAGCCGGCCGCGCACCTCCAGCCGGTTGGCCATGGCCGCCAGCACCCGGGCGTTCGGGCCGCTGTGGCGGCCCGAGCAGGCCGCGCAGTTATAGGCCGCCAGGTGCGGGTTGTTCTGGCTGTGCGAGCCGTGGCCGACCAGAACGACGAAGGAGGCGAAATTGTCCGTGAGGCCGATGCTGCGCAGAAACTCGCCCACCCGCTCGGCCTGTTCGGCATCGGTGAAGCCCGGACGCGGGGCTGCCGTACGGGCGGGCGGACTGTCGGCCGGCGCGGTGATGGCGACCCGGCTCGGCACCACCCGGTCGAACCGTTCGCGCAGGCGCTGGCTCCACCTGGCCAGGCGCGCCGGCAGCAGCAGCTTGCCCGCCAGGATGGGCAGCGTCAGCGGCGCCGCGGCCAGGGTGATCGCCGTGGCGCCGAGCAGACCGCGCCGGCTGCCCTGATGCAACCAGGCCTGGTACTTGAGGCGCTGCGCGCGCCGCCGGCTGTGCTCGGCATGCAGGGCCTCTGCGCCCGGTGCGGCCAGCTCCCGCACTTCGTGGGCCGGGGTCGCCGTGACCGGGCTAAGCGGGGTCACGCCCTCGTCGTCCAGGCCGCGCCAGTGGATGGCGAGGCCGAAGAAGCCGGCAGCGCCGAAGGTCTCGACCGCCGGGTTCAACTCCTCGACATGACGCCGCATGCCCTCTTCCTGACTGTCCATGCAGAAGATCATCTGCGCCTCGGGCCGCCCTGCCCGGCGCACCGGATTGCGGCCATGGTTGGCGGCGAGCGCGGCGAAGATCTGCTCGCGGTAATGCCCCTCGTAGGCGTTGAGCCAGAGATAGCCGGCGCGCTCCTCATCGAGCGCGGCGGCACAGGCCAGCAATCGTTCGACACCGGCGCGGCCGAGGCGCTCGATCTCGGGCGCGGCCAGGCCCAGGTGCTGGGCCAGGCGGAACAGCGGCCAGGCGGTGCGGCCGGGCGAGACGGCCTCCGGCCGCCCGGACAGCGCGCCCTGGCGCCAGGCCCGGATCGCCTGCGCGAGGTCGTACCAGTCGGCAGCGTGCGCTTGGTCTTCCCGACGGGTCGCATCACGCAGCCGACGCTGCGCCAACTGTTGCAGGTGTTCGGGCAGGGGGTCGTGATAAAGGGCCGCGCGCACCAAAAGCTCGGCCGGATGCCGCTGGAAATAGCCTTGCAGTGCCGGCAGACTCGCCTCGATGCGCCAGTGCCGATGGCACAGGCGCTGGGCGAACAGGCGCTCGAGCACCAGGCGCACCGCGAGGTAATCGAGCATGTCGACCGGGATGCCGCCGGCCGGGGCGTAGTCCGGGTTCTGCTGGCGCCACAGGAACATGCCGGACCAGCCGGGCAGTTCCTGGGCCAGCCGCTCGAGGTAAGCGTCCCAGTGTTCCGGCTTCAGGCCAAGCGATTGCAGCTCCTGGAGCAAGGCATCGAGCGGATCGTCCGGCAGCCGCTCCAGTTGTTGGCGCCACGTTGGCAGGTCACCGAGCAACCAGCCCAGGTCCTGCTCGGCGCTGGTGCGCCAGGCGATATAGAAACCCAAACCGCGCGCCGGGTTGTGCCAGGCGGCCATGCCTTGGTCGAGATGGGCGGCCAGATGGCGCAAAAGATAGGGACGCAACGCCTCCATCAGGTCGTGCCCGGTCAGGGCCTGCAGCAGGCTGCGCAGGGTCCAGTCGCTGCCGATCCGATCCAACAGCTGTGCCAGCAGCAGGCTCGATTCGCGCTCGAGCGCCTGGGCCGTCCCGGCTTCGTCGGCCCCGGGCAGGCGCTCGGCCGGCGGCTCATCCGGCAGCGTGCGCCACTGTTCGCTGCCCGGCTCCATTGGCGCCTCCGGGGGATGTACGCCCTGCCCGATGCCCAGCACCGACAAACAGGCCTGCCACAGTTCCGCAATGGCCCGGGCTGGGCTCACATCCCCGGCCGCGGCCAGCAGACGCTGACGATTGACGGCGTCGACGTCGTCCTGAAAGCGCTCGAGCGCGCCTTCCTCGTCGATGCGCCAGAGGAGCTCGCTCGGGGTGATCGGGGAAAGACCGGCGAGCAGGACGACCTGGTAGACCGCGCGCCGTCTGATCGGGCCGGAGGGCGTGGCCAGCAACACCTCATCGGCCGCCAGCTCGGGCAGGCTGTCGCAGGCGGCGCGCAAGTCGCCCTGATCGATGCGCCCTTGCAGGTAATGCGCGACGAAGGCCTCGGCCGGCAGGTAACCCCGCCCACCGAGCCGGCGCCCCGCCTCGGCCAACGCCTGACGGAATGGCAGATGCCGGAAACCGTGCAGAGGATTTTGGGGTACGAAGTCCCTGAGCGGTGCCTGGGTCGGCAACACATGCGTCAGCCGTTCGACCGCCTGGCGCAGCGCGGCACGCAGATCCTGGTTCGGGGCCGGGCAGCTGGCGCTCATTGCGGCCTCATGCGAACAGCTGCGCCAGGCGCCTGACCGAGGAGCCCATCAGCTCCAGCAGCGGCGTCGGGTAGAGGCCGATCAGCAGACTCGCGCCGATCAGTGCCACGGCGGTGGCCAGCCCGGTCAGCGTCAGGTCGGGCAGGGACCCCGCCCGGCTGGCGGGCGGGGGGGCGAGCAGGCGGCCGACGCTGCGCAGGACATAGCTGGCGCTGATCAGCAGCGTCAGGCTGAGCAGGGCGATCCAGCCGCCCCAGGCCTGGAAGCCGCCAATCAGGACATGCAGCAGGGCGATGAAACCCGCCGTGCCAGGCAGGCCGATGGCGGTAAACAGGGCCAGCACGGTGACGACGGCGAAGCGCGGCATCGCCCGCATCAGCGCAGCCTCGTCAACACCGGGCCGGCCTCGGCCGTGCCCTTCAAGCCACTCGGCCAAGAGAAAGAGGGCGCCGACCACGAGCCCATGTGCCACCAGCTGCAGCACGGCACCGGTGATGCCGGCGTTGTTCAGGGTGGTCAGACCGAGCAGTGCCAGCGCCATGGACGACACCGAGGCATAGGCGATCATGGCCTTGAACGTGCGCTGGTTCCAGGCCAGGACGGCGCCGTAGATCAATCCGGCCAAGGCCAGCACGCTGAGCGGACCCTGCAGGGCTGCCATCGCCTCGGGCAACATGCTGGCGGCGCGGATCAGGCCATAGGTGCCCATCTTGAACACCACGCCGGCGAGCAGGATGGCGACCGGCCCGGCCGCTCCGGTTTGCGCCAAGGGGGCCCAGCCATGCAGGGGAAAGATCGCCATGGTCACGCCAAAGCCGACCAGAAAACAGAGAAAGAGCCAGATCTGCATCGACTCGGGCAACTCGCGCCCGCTCTCGCGCATCAGGGTCATTTCGAACACCGTCTGTCCCGGCACCATATCGTAGAGCATGAGCAGGGCCAGCAGGATGAACAACGAGCCCGCCAGGGGGTAGAGCGCGAAGTTGAAGGCGGCCCGGTGCCGGTCGGCGCCGCCCCAGTGCCTGATCAGGAAAAACAGGGGAATCAGGCTCAACTGCCAGAAGGCGTAGAACATCGACCAGTCGCGCGCCAGGAAGACCCCCAGCATCAGCCCCTGGGCGATGAGTAGCAGCATGTAGTAGGCCTTGACCCGCTGCCGAATGCCGCTCGAGGCCAGCACCGCCACCAGTCCCAGCAGACTGGCGAGCAAGAGCATGATCAGCGAGATGCCATCGATGGCCAGGACAAAGGCACTGCCCAGGCGGGGGTTCCAGGTGTGGGACTGATAGAACTGGACGCCGGCGAAATTGGGATCGAACTGGCTATAGAGCCAGATGACGTAGCCAAGGCTGGCGCTGGTGGTGGCCAGGGCGATGCCGCGCACCAGGGCCATGCGGCGGCCGGGCAATAGCCCGATGAGCAAGACCCCTGCCAAGGGGATGAAGAGGAGGCTTCTGAGTAGCGAAGCCGCCTCCATCAGCCCCCCGCTTGCCTCGACACGGCCGGATTGCCCGTCATGCTCAGCCTCTTAGCCGACATGCCCGCCTCATGCGCGGCTTGGCAACACCGGACAAAGCAGGTCGTCCGCCGCCTCGGCGCCCAGCCGCTCGTAGATCGCGGCCAGGGCCTGGTTCTCCGTGGCGAAGATGTTCTGCGGGCCGATCAGATCGAGCAAGTGGGTGTTGCGCATGACGTCGAGCACCTGTTTCTTGAGGCCGGAGAATACCAGCTCCACCCCGTTCTCGCGCAGGCGCTCGACCAGGTGATGCATCACCTCCTCGCCCGAGGCGTCGAGCTGGTTGATGGCATCGCCCACGATCAGGATGTACTTGGCCTCGGGATGGTCGGACATCGCCTCCAGCACGGCGTCCTCGAAGTAGGACACGTTGGCGAAGTAGAGCGAGCCGTCGAAGCGCATCGCCACCACGTGACGGCTGGTGGCGAGGTTGGGGTTGACCTTGATGTCGCGCAGGGTGCCGTCGCTGTAGCGCCCCAGAATGGCGACACGCGGAGTCATGCTGCGCAACAGGAAGAGCACGATGGCCAGGCCGGCACCGACCATGATGCCCTTGTCCAGATGCGGCGCGAACAGGAGGGTGCTGGCAAAGGTGACGATGGCGGCGGCGCCGTCGTGTTTGTGCGCGCGCCAGGCCTCCTTGATCGCCTCCACGTTGATCAGACCGATCACCGCCATGATGATGATGGCGGCCAGCACCGCCTGCGGCAGGTGATAGAGCAGGGGGGTGAGGAAAAGCAACACCACCAGCACGATCACGGCGGTGAAGACCGCGCTCAGGCCGGTCTTCGCCCCGGCATTCATGTTGACCGCCGAACGGGAGAAGGAACCCGAGACCGGGAAGGACTGGGAGAAGCTGCCCACCACATTGGCCAGACCCTGTCCGATCAGCTCCTGGTTGGGATCGATGCGCTGCTTGGTCTTGGCGGCAATGGCCTTGGCGATGGAGATCGCCTCCATGAAGCCGACCAGGGAGATGACCAGCGCGGCCGAAAGCAGGCTGCCGAGCTTGCTCATGTCGAAGGGGGGCAGGCTGAAATGCGGCAAGCCTTCCGGGATGCTGCCGACCACCTCACCGCCGCCCACCAGGCGGAACTTGTCGCCGTCGACCTTGCGGATGCGGTAGGTATAGCCATCGAGTTTGACCCCGGCCGGCGCCTTGCCCGCGACATAAAGCCCCACCGTCTCACCAGCCGCGTCGACGGCGCGCACCACCTGGATGTGGCGCAGCCGGGCCTTGAGCGCATTCAGTTCCGCCTCGATCGTGCTGGCCGTCATCCGGCTCAGGGTGAGGTCGGCCTCCTGGGCCACCACGTTCTGGCTGTGCTTGCCCTCTTCCTTTTCCGCCGCCAACAAGGCCGTGGTCTTGTCGGCGATCTCCTGGTTCAGGACCTTCAATTGGTGGTCGGTGTCGGCCACGTGCTTGACCATGGCCTTGAGATCGGCATCGGCCACCTGCTCCAGATGGCCCTTGAGGTTGTTCTCGAAGCCGATGGCCCAGCTGATGGTGGTGGTGATCACCACCGCGATCAGCACCCCGGGCCATTGGGGCTTGTATTTGCGGATCGCCCACATGATGGCGATGGCGCCGATGCCCATGGCCAGCGTGGGCAGATGGGTGTCACCGATCTGCTGCAGGACGCCCCAGATGTCGGCCATGAAGGATTCGCTGCGCCCCATGGGCACGCCGAACAGCTTGGAGACCTGGGACAGGCCGATGATGATGGCCGCGGCGTTGGTGAAGCCGACGATCACCGGATGGGACAGGAAGTTCACCACCACGCCCAGCTTGAACACGCCCAAAGTCAACTGCACCAGGCCGACCAGGAAGGCGAGCATGATAGCCAGGGCGATGAAATCCTCGGAACCCGGTGCCGCCAGCACCGCCAGGGAGGAGGCCGTCAGCAGCGAAACCACCGCCACGGGTCCGGTGCCGAGCTGGTTGGAGGAGCCCCAGAGCGAGGCGACCGCCACCGGCAGGAAGGCCGCATAGAGGCCGTAGTAGGCGGGCAAACCGGCCAGCTGGGCATAGGCCATGGACTGCGGAATCAACACCAGGGCCACGGTCAAGCCGGCCATGAAGTCGGCCTTGATCACATCCCCGGTCAGGGGGAACCAGCGCAGGAAGGGGAAGAAACGGCTCAGTGCTTTCATTTCGGCGCTTTCGTTTTGCTCAGGCAAAAAAACAGCCATCGCGGATGGCCGTTTTCATCGATTGCAGAAAGGGGCGTAGAAATTAAGTTGCAAATTGTAGCACTTTTCGCGCCACCGAACCGCTGCGGCCGTTGTCGTTGCCGGCCGCTATACTGGCGAGAGCCGGACGCAGAGGCGGACTCGATGCTGACGGCCTGCCCGCGTCCGCCCAATTTCCTGCCAACCCAGCCGATTTTCCTGCCCTACACCCGATCAAGCCGAACATGACCCGCCCCTTCGCCGCCGCCCACTGGATCGAAACCTTCACCCCCTTCCGCCACTGGTGGCCCCTGGTCAACCGCGCCACCCTGAAGGACGACGCCATGGCCGGCCTCACCGGCGCCATGGTGGTGCTGCCCCAGGGCGTGGCCTTCGCCACCATCGCCGGCCTGCCGCCGCAATACGGCCTCTATGCCGCCATGGTGCCCGCCATCATCGCCGCCCTGTTCGGCTCCAGCTGGCACCTGGTCTCGGGCCCGACCACCGCGATCTCCATTGCCATCTTCGCCGCCCTGCACAATCTGGCCGAGCCCGGCAGCCCGGAATACATCCGGCTCGTGCTCACCCTCACCTTTCTGGTCGGGCTGTATCAACTGGTGCTGGGCCTGGCGCGCATGGGCACCCTGGTCAATTTCATCTCGCACACCGTGGTGATCGGCTTCACCGCCGGCGCCGCCATCCTGATCGCGGCCAGCCAGATCAAGAACTTCTTCGGCCTGCCCATCCCGCGCGGCACGCCGTTCTACGAGGTGATCCACCAGCTGATCAGCCAGTTCTTCCAGAGCAATCCCTGGGTCACTGCGGTGGGTGTCATCACCCTGGTCAGCGGGATGGCAGCCAAGCGCTGGCTGCCGAAATTTCCCTACATGATCGCCGCCATGCTGGTGGGGAGCATTGCCGCCTTCATCCTCAACAGCCTGCTCGGCGGCGAGGCGGCAACCGGCATCAAGACCGTGGGCGCCCTGCCCGCCGGGCTGCCGCCGCTGTCCGTGCCCGATTTCTCCTGGCAGGCGATCCGCGATACCGCGCGGCCGGCGCTGATCATCACCCTGTTGGCGCTGACCGAGGCGGTGTCGATCTCGCGTGCCATCGCCACCCGCTCCGAGCAGCGCATCGACGGCAACCAGGAATTCGTCGGCCAGGGCCTGTCCAACCTGGTCGGCAGCTTCTTCTCGGCCTATGCGTCAAGCGGCTCGTTCAACCGGAGCGGCGTCAACTACGAGGCCGGCGCCCGCACCCCAATGGCCACGGTGTTCGCCTCGGTCTTTCTGGTCGTCATCCTGCTCCTGGTGGCGCCACTCGCCGCGTTTCTCCCCACCGCGGCCATGGCCGGCATCCTGTTCCTGGTGGCCTGGGGCCTGATCGATTTTCACCACATCAAGTCGATTTGGCAGACCAGCAAGCCGGAGGCCGCCATCCTCTGGGTCACCCTGATCGGCACCCTGATCAACCTGGAAGAGGGCATCTTCATGGGCGTGCTGCTGTCGCTCATCATGTACCTCTACCGCAGTTCGCGGCCGGTGATCGAGCCGGTGGTGCCGGCCGGCGAGGCGGGCGCCTATCACTTCGAGAACGCCAAGGGCAAACCGGAATGCCCGCAGGTGCGCTTCGTGCGCATCCACGGTTCGATCTATTTCGGTGCGGTCGACCATATCCAGCGCGCCCTGCAGCAGATCGACGAGGACAATCCGCTGCAGAAGAGCGCGGTCATCGTCGCCCCCGCGATCAACTTCGTCGACGTCGCCGGGGCCGAGATGCTGGCCCAGGAGGCGCGCCGGCGCCGGCGCCTGGGCGGCGGCCTGTATTTCTACCGGCTGAAGGACTCGGTCTACCGCTTCCTGCGCCAGGGCGAATACCTGAAGGACATCGGCGAAGGGGGCTTTTTCCCGGTCAAGTCCAATATCTCTGGCGCCATTTACTGGACCCTGGACCCCGACGTCTGCCGCAGCTGCAAGACCCGCATCTTCAAGGAATGCCATGGCGACGTGCTGCCCGACGGCCACCGCCGCCTGCGCCTGATGCTTGCCACCGACGGTTCGGAATACAGCCGGGGACCGCAGAGCGTGGCGCTCGACCTGGCCAGGCACATGGGGCTGACCCTGGATGTCATGACCATGGCCACGCCGCAGGAGGCGGCCGACCGGGCCGAGGCGCGCCTGGCCACGGTGCGCCAGGCCTGCCAGCAGACGGCCGTTCCCTGCAACGGGGTGCTCCGCCATGGCAGCGATCCGGTCAAGGCGGTGGTCGCCGCCGCCGGGGAGGCCGACAGCAATCTCTTGATCATCGGCCGACGGCCGCCCAAAAGCCCGGCCGATCGCATGCTGGGCCTGCATGCGGCCAAGATCATCAGCGAGGCACCCTGCCATGTGTTGGTGGTGCCGCAGGCCGCGCGCCTGTGGCACCGTCGCATCATGGTCTGCTTCGATGCCTCGCCCAGTGCCCGGGCCGCCCTGGAGATCACGGCCACGCTTGCCAAACACAGCGGAGTACCGGTTACCCTGGTCTCGGTCGCCAACCACACCAGCAGCAGCGTGTTGCAGGCGGCTTTGGACGAGGCGACACAGATGCTGGCGCTGGAAGGCATCAAGGCCGATGCCCGCCTGGTCTCGGGCCCGGTGACCGAGACCCTGTTGGCTCAGGCCGAGGAACTCGGGGCCGATCTCATCGTGGTCGGGATGCGCCCGGGCGGCCTGCACCGTGCCCTGCCCAGCCGGGTCGTCGAACCCCTGCTCAGCCAGGCCGGCCGGCCTGTGCTGGTGGCCAAGGCGGCCGGAGCCAGGGACATCGCCGACACGCGCGGCCATTTGTGAGCGGTCGGGCAACCCACCGGCCGCTCACTCAAACCACTGCGCCGCTGGATGCCTTATCCCCCGCCCAAGGGCAGGCCGAATGACCGGATTGCCTGCCCGGGGAAGATTTACTACATTGAACTCCGAATATTCTGTATTTCTGATATTACGGGGTCATGATGAGGCGCAGGTTGCCTGAGATGGGCTGGAGCCTTCAGCGGTCCGCACCAAGTGACCGCTCACAGGGCAGGGTCCGACCGGCCGCCACCCATTAGCCGATCGCAGCGCATGAGAAGCCAGGAAGCCTACTACACCCGCCAGAAATACCTGTTCGCCTTGGTATTCATCGCGGTTTCGATCGTGCCGCTGCTGATCCTCAACTACAACGCCTCGCGTTTCTATCAGCAATCCTGGATGGAACGCACCTCGCTTGAGCTGGCCACCTTGGCCGGCGACCGGCGCGCACTGATCGATCAGTTTCTGGAAAACCAGGAAGACCAGCTGGCCGGTTTCATGGCCCTGGCCAGCCCCCGGATGTTGAGCGAAAACACGCGCCTGGCCACAGTGTTTCAGGCCATGAACCGAAATCGCGTGATCACCGATCTTGGCGTCATCGACCGCGCGGGCAATCACCTCGCCTATCAGGGGCCGTTCGAAAAGGAATTGGCCGGGAAAAACTACGCCAAGGCCGAATGGTTCGCCGAGGTGATGCGCAGCGGCCGTTACGTCAGTGATGTGTTCACCGGCTATCGCAAGGTGCCCCATCTCATCGTGGCCGTGGCCGATCCCGATCGCACCTGGATTTTGCGGGCGACCATCAATTCGGCCCTGTTCCACAATCTGGTGGCCAGTGCAAACGTGGGGCCCGGGGGCGATGCCTACATCGTCAACCGCCGGGGCGAATTGCAGACGCCCAGCCGACACGGCCACACGATGATAACGCCGGAAGAGATGCGTTTTTTCACCAGCCTGGCCGACAACGCCGGCACGGCGACACGCCGGGGGGACCAGATCTACAGCGCGGTTCATTTGAACAACCGGCAATGGCTGCTGGTGCTGGAGACCGACGTGGCCGCCTCCCTGGCCTCCTACAACAAGGCCCGTCGGCTGGATACCGCGCTCGCCGTTTCCGCCTCGGCGGTCATCGTACTGGTAGCCGTCCTGCTCATGCACTCCATGATCGGCCGGCTGGCCCGGGCCGAACAGGAACGCAGCCAACTGGCGCATCAGGTCCGCGAGGTGGAGAAGCTGGCCCTGATCGGTCGCCTGTCGGCCAGTGTGGCCCATGAGATCAACAACCCATTGCAGATCATTTCCGACCAGGCCGGCTTGATCGACGAACTGTTGGACGAGGAACAGCCGGATCGGGTCCACCACCTGGCCGATTATCGCCAGGCGATCGGCAAGATTCGCACCCAGATCGGACGAACCAGCACCATCACGCGCCGTCTGCTCGGTTTTTCCCGCAACCAGGACTATGAGCCATCGGCGACCCGCATCAACCAGGCGATCGAGGAGACCGCCGCCCTCTTGGAACACGAAGCCAAGCGGCATCGGATCGAGCTTGTACGCCATTATCAGCCCGATTTACCCCTCATCCACACCGATGTCGGCCAGTTGCAACAGGTCATTCTCAATCTTTTGCACAACGCGATCGACGCCATCGGGCAGGATGGGCGCATCGATATCCGCAGCCGGCGTGAGAACGACAGCATCGTCGTGGAATTCGCCGACACCGGCCCCGGCCTCAGCGACGAGGTGATGGCGCACTTATATGACCCGTTCTTCACCACCAAGCCCAAAGGCAAGGGCACCGGCCTGGGGCTCTATGTCTGCCGCGACATCATGAGCCGCCTGGGCGGTGAACTGAGCGCCGGCAATCAGCCGGGCGGAGGCGCCCTCTTCACGCTGCGCCTGCCCTTGACCCGTCCAAGCGGCGAGGTGACGGAACATGCCTGAGCCGAATCCTCGCCATTCATCGCAACCTCCACAGGAGACCAGACCATGAGCTTGCCCAGACATCTGTATGACTTGATGATGTTAGGCGCGCGCAGCTATGCGCAATGGGACATCGAGACCTCTCAGCGCATCCTGCGTGAACGTAGACGCTTGATGGTCCTGCTGCTTTGTCTCCTGCCCATTGCCGTGATCGGCGTCGCCTTTGCCGACGAGGTGGGCAGCGCCCTGCCCGACATCCTCGGCGGCAAGCAGGCTTATGGCCCGGCCCATTACACCACGACCATTTTCCTGGCCTCCATCGCCGTCGGCGTCGTGGCCGGGCTGATCACCGGTGCCATCGGCGCCGGCGGCGGCTTCATCATCGCCCCGGCGCTGATGAGTGCGGGGGTCAAGGGCATCCTGGCCGTCGGCACCGACCTCTTCCACATCTTCGCCAAGGCCATCATGGGCAGCGTGCTGCATCGCAAACTGGGCAATATCTCGGTCGCGCTGGCGGTCACCTTTTTGATCGGCTCCATCATCGGCGCAACGGTGGGCGGCTACATCAACCGTACCCTGTACGAGATCAACCCTGTGCTGTCGGACGCCTTCATCACCACGATCTATGTCTTTATCCTGGGCTTTTTGGCCTTCTATGGCATGGCCGACTTCTTGAAGTCACGCAAGGCCGTCGCCGCGCCGGCCGCCGCCGCCAAAGCCAGCAGCCCTGCCGTCTTCGATGACCGCACCGGCCTGGCGCAGAAACTGCAAGCCATCAACCTGCCGCCCATGGTCCACTTCGACGAGGGCGTGGTCCCCGGCGGCCGCAGGATCTCCGCCGCCTTTCTGGTCCTGTCCGGCTTCATCGTCGGCATCGCCGCCGCGATTATGGGGGTGGGCGGCGGCTTCCTCACCTTCCCGATCTTCGTGTATGTGCTCGGCGTCTCCGCTTCCACCACGGTGGGCACCGACATCCTGCAGATCGTGTTCACCGCAGGCTATGCCGGTATCGGTCAATACGCCATCTACGGTTTCATCTTCTATACCCTGGCCATGGGCATGTTGCTGGGCTCGCTGATCGGCATCCAGATTGGCACCCTGGTGACCAAGGTCGTCTCCGGAGTGACCATTCGCGGCTTCTTCGCCCTGGCAGTCATGTCGGCCTTCATCAACCGGGTGTTCGCCCTGCCCGGCAAGCTGGCCGCCATGGACTACATCCCCCTGACCAAAGAGACCGCCGCCACCATAGAAACCATCGGCATCGGCATCTTCTTCATCGCGCTGAGCAGTTTTGCGGTCTGGGTGGTCTGGACCTTCATCTCCAATCTCAGGGCACTGAAAGTCGAGGAGGCCTGATCATGATTCACGACAAAAAGGAATTCGGCATCGGACTCGCCCTGATCGCGAGCTTCTTCCTGGCCCTGTTCGCCATCCTGAGCCCGCTGCTCGAAGGGGGGCGCAACACCCTGGACTATCTGGACGGCATGTTCAATTCGATCTCCAAGGACTCGGCCTACTACATCCCTGCCGTCACCGAAAAGGCCCGGGCGCTGGACGGCAACCACGTCACGCTCGCCCTGAAAGCCGCGGACGCCGGTCAGGCCGAACGCATGGCGAAGCTGTTCACCACTGCCGGCGCCACCGTGACCAGGGATGGGGTGAAGCTCAGCGTCAGCGGCGACCTGGGCAGGATGCTGCATGCCACTCTGACCGACGCCGACCTCATGTTCAAGAACGATGGCGAGGCAGTCTCCGCCAAGTATGCGTTCGAGGCAAAACGCGCGCTGTATGACTGGCATCAGGCCCTCACGGCCATGGGCAAGGATCTGACCAAACAGGAGAAATTCAAGGAAGCCAAGATCCTGCGCGATGTGCAGACCAAAGCGGTGGAGCCGGCCTACAATTATTACGACATCGAGGCCGTGCCCATGAGCAGCATGATCTGGGTCGCCCTGGCGGCTTTGGTTGGCTACGTGCTCTACACCATCTGGTACGGCTTCGCCATCCTGTTCCTGTTCGAAGGCTGGGGCATCAAGCTCGATCATTGAGCCTGGCCTGGCCGCCCTGGCGGCCAGGCCAGCGACAAGATATCCTGGCCCGATGCTCGAATTCCTCAAGCGCCTGTTCCGGCCCCGGGCGCAGCTCCCGCCCGAGGCCATCCAATCGGCCTTTCGCGAGCACTATCGCAATTTCCGCGCCTTGCTCACCGCCAACAACAACGCACTCGAGCTGATGTCGACCGCCGAGGAGATGCTGCACTCGGGCAAACCCTTCGGCATGGCATTCGTCCGCGGCGTGCTGACCGCGCTGACCGTCAACGTCTACAAGATGGTGCACAGCCTGATCGCTCTGGCCGATGGCCGCTACCGCGAGCTGGAAGACCGCTTCAATCTCATCACCGAGCAGATCGAGGCGATCCTCTCGCGTCAGCCCGAGGTGGCCGGCTCCGATTATGTGCTGACCATGGACGCCATCGATTGCAGCGTGCTCGATCAGGTCGGTGCCAAGATGGCCAACCTGGGCGAGATCCGCAACCACCTGGGCCTCCTGGTGCCGGACGGCTTTGCCATTACCGCCGCCGCGGCACGCTACTTCATGGAATCCAGCCATGTCCAGGACGAGATCAACCGGCGCCTGAAAACCCTCGACATCGAGGATCTGGAAGCCCTGTACACGGTCAGCGCCGACATCCAGGACTTGATTCGCGCCGCCCCCCTGCCGGCCGACCTCGAGGCCCTGATCAACCGGCATTGCCGGCAGCTGGGCGCTGCCTCGGTGTCGCTGCGGTCCAGCGCCTCGGGCGAGGATAGCCAACACGGCTCCTTCGCGGGTCAATACCGCACCCGGCTCAACGTCGCCGCCGACAAGATTGCCGAGGTCTACAAGGACATCGTGGCCAGCAAATACCAGAGCCAGGCCATCGTCTATCGCCAGCAGCACGGCTACCGGCACCAGGACGTGCTGATGGGGGTGGGCTGCCTGGCCATGGTCGACGCGGTTTGCAGCGGCGTCGTGTACTCACACGCCCCGGAGGACGTGCGCAGCCCGTGGGTGGTGATTCATGCCGCATTGGGTCTGGGCAAGCACATCGTCGATGGCAGCTCTGCCTATGATCAGCTGCATGTTTTGCGGGAGGCCCCGCACACGGTCGAGGTCATCCATCTGGCCAACCCGGCCGCGCCCTGCCTGAATGAAGCCCAGGCGCGGGAACTGGCACGCCAGGCCCTGCTGATCGAGGCGCACTTCGGTGGCCCCCAGGACATCGAATGGGCCCTCGACGGCGCCGGCCGGCTGGTGATTTTGCAGGCACGGCCGATCAAGCTGCCGACTACCGAGGCCTCCCCCCCCAGGCTGCAGGCGGCACGCGGCCAACTCGAGGGCCAGGCACCGCTGCTGGCGGGCGGCGTGACGGCAAGCCGGGGCGTGGCTGCCGGTGCCGTGTTCAAGGTCACCTGCGCCCTGGATGTGCTTCAGTTCCCCAAGGATGCCGTGCTGGTGGTGGAGACGCCCTATCCGGAATGGGCCGTGCTGATGAACAAGGCGGCTGCCGTGATCAGCGCATCAGGCCAGATGGCCACCCATCTCGCCACGGTGGCACGCGAGTTCGGCATCCCGGCCCTGTTCGACCTGCCTGATGCCATGAAGCAGTTGGAGAATGGTCAGATGGTGACCGTCGATGCCACGGCGCGCCGGGTTTACAACGGCCGGATCGAATCCCTGCTCGAAGCTGCCCGTCACCGTCCCAATCTGATGGAAGGCAGCCCGGTGCAGCGCCTGCTCAAGGATGCCTTGAGCCATATCACCCCGCTGCACCTGACCGACCCCGACTCGCCTTTCTTCAAGCCGGCTTCCTGCCGCACGCTGCATGACATCACCCGCTTCTGTCACGAGAAGGCCTTGGCCGAAATGTTCAATTTCGGCCATCGCTACGGTTCGCGCGACAAGTCGGCCAAGCAGCTGGTGGTGGTCAACATGCCGTCCCAATGGTGGGTGATCAATCTCGACGACGGGTTCCGAAAGGACGCCGATCTTTCCACACCATTCATACGCATCGAGGACATCGTTTCCGAACCCATGCTCGCGATCTGGCAGGGCATGACCGCCGTGCCTTGGGAAGGGCCGCCGCCGGTCAGCCTGCGTGGCCTGGGTGCCATCATCGCCCAGTCGGCGATGAATCCCCAGCTCGAACCGGCGGTGCGTTCACGCATGGCCGGGCGCAATTACTTCCTGCTTTCGCGCAATTACTGCAACCTGAGCGTGCGTCTCGGTTACCATTTCGCCCTGGCCGAGGCCAGCTTCTCGGAGTTGCTCACCGAGTCCTACGTCAACTTCCATTTTCAGGGCGGCGCCGCCGACGAGCGCCGGCGCCGACGGCGGGTGCGCCTGCTCGGCGACATGTTGCGTGAGATCGACTTTCGGGTGGAGATCAAGGGCGATTCGCTCACCGCCCGGATCGAGAAGCGGCCCGTGCCGTATCTCAGGGAGCGATTGGTGGTGTTGGGCTATCTGATCATCCACACCCGGCAGGTCGACATGGTGATGGACGAGGAGGCCTTCATCAGCCGCTATGTGGATAAGCTGCACGCGGACATCGCCCGCATTCGCCAGGACCTGATCAGGCAGACAGGAGAAACAACGCTTGGAACGCCCGCGCAACATACTGCTGATTGACGACGAAGAGGATTTCCTGGAAACCACGGCGCGCCGGCTGATGCGCCGGGGGTTCGAGGTCAAAACGGCCACTCACTGTGCCATGGCCTTGCCCGAGGTGGCCGCCGGCTGGCCCCAGGTCGTGGTCCTCGATGTGATGCTGCCCGACACCGACGGCATCGCCTGCCTGAACCTGATCAAGCAGCGCGCCCCCAGCCTGCCCGTGGTCATGCTCACCGGCCACGCCTCGGTGCAGACCAGCCTGCAGGGTCTGGAACACGGTGCCAGCGACTACTGCCTGAAACCGATCGAATTGGACGAACTGGTGGAAAAACTGATCATCGCCTATAACGAGGCCCGCTGATCAGCGGCCGCGTGCCGTGCCCCGCCATCCCCAGGACGGCCATTGGCCAACACGACACATCAGAGGTTGACCATATGCCG
>DDKN01000100.1 GCA_002339725.1 Thiobacillus sp. UBA2597 | reverse complement strand
GATCCTGGGCGATTGCGCCAGGCACGTTGGATGCCTGGCACGACTCAGGCCACCTGGAATGAAGGGCAAGAAAAAAGGGTTGCGGGCCGGAGCCCGCAACCCTTTCAGGGCAACAAGTCCAGCTTAGAACTTGTGGCTGTACATCAACTGCCAGTTCAGCTGGCTGTGCTTGATTTCAAGACCCAAGTTACCCGCACCCGTACCCGTGACTTTCACCTCAGGCGCATAGGAGACAGCAAAATCAATGTTAGACGTCTTGCTCAGAGCATAGCCGATACCTGCCGTGTAGTGGTTCTCGACAATGGCCGGCCACAAGGGGCTGACATATTGATTGGGAATCGGATTCTCGCTCAAATTAGCGCCGATCCGGCCGGTCAGGGCATCGTTGATTTTGTAGGAAAGACCAATCGCAATGACGGTCTGATCATCCCACTTCTGGGTGAAGCCATTACCAGTAATGTCAACACCGTTCTTATAAACAACCGGCATGTCCATGACGTCATCCCACATGACATCCTTGACGTCGACCGCGATCATCATCTTGTCGCTTGGCTTGAAGGCCACACCGATGGCGGCGATGGCAGGCATATCGAAGCCGGTCATCTTGTAGCCGCCACCTTTGAGATCACTCAAGTTGGCCTTGGTCTGATAGGTGGCGCCCAAGGTGACTTGATCGCTCACCTTGTAGGTCAAGCCAAGTTTGCCGGCGAAGCCATTGGCCTTGGTCTTGCCCGAGTATTTGGTGTTGTCCTTGAAATTGATGTCAGCAGGATCAAGCGCATCACCGTCACCAGTCATGTCATACACCAAGTCCATAGCGGCAAAGACATAGTCAATGCTGCCGCCGATGGTCAGGTTGCCCATGCTGTAGGCCAGCGGGAGGATCACACGGCCGACGGAAACTTCGGCAAACGCCGGCGCGGGATCATAATCGGTGCCCATGCCACCCTGGGCGAACATGCCGATACCGTAGGTCAGATTGCCCGAGGTGTTGGTGTAACCGAAGGCCGGCATCGCGAACTGGCCTGCATCGGAACTACCCAGTGCGTTCGTGTTAACACGCGGGCCAATCGTACCCAAAGCGAAATCGAACCGCGAACCCTGACCGCCCAGCGCCAGCGTGGCGGGGTTGTTCATCATGGCAGCCGTGCCGTTGTCATAGGCCGTGGCGGCGCCGCCCATGCCCAGGGAAATGGGGCCGTAGCCTTCCAGCACCATGCCGTTGGTGGCAAAAGCGGAACCGGACAGGGCCAGGCCAGTGAAAGCGAGCGCGGCGGTGAGTTTCTTGAGTTGCATTTGAGTGGTCTCCTCCACGAAAAAACCAGTTGATCGATTAGCCGGGATGCCGGGCGACTCCCTTCGCCCAACCACCGCAGTGGTTCGCATGTACCAATCGGAAAGTACGTGAATCCTAGCGGAAGCTACTTAGACCGGGCAAGGCATTTTTGCAGTTTGGTGACGTGGATTTCCGTTTTTGTCCGTCGCGCAACAAGCACCCGAGCGATTTACTCGACCATGGTTGGGCGACCCCAAACGCAAAGGCCGCCCGGAGGCGGCCTTTGCGTTGAGTTTGGTGGCTCAGATGAAGAGACAGATGTCCGATTCGCCGGCGAACTCGAAGAAGGTGGCGGCGCCACCGTACTCCAGGCCGTCGATGAAGTCGCTGTGGCTGAAGCCGAACAGCTCGACCGTCATCTGGCAGGCGATGAACTTGACGTCCGCCTCCTGGCACAGGCTGCGCAGTTCCGGGATGGTGGCGACGCCGTTGTTCTTGATGGTCTGCTTCATCAGCACCGTGGCCAGCGACTCGAAGCCCGGCACGATGCCCTGGATGGCGTTGGGGATGTTCCAGTTGATGCCGCGGAACCACTTGGGGCCGAACGGCATCTTCATGGGCATGCCCGGGTTGCCCAGGGGGCTGACCTTCAAGCCGCTCAGGTCCTTGCGCACCATCTGCAAACCGTAGAAGGTGAAGAAAATCTGGGTTTCATAACCCAGCGCCGCTGCAGTGGACGCCAGGATGAAGGGCGGATAGGCCCAGTCCAACGTCCCCTTGGTTGCGATGATGGCTAGCTTCTTTTGGTCGTCCATGTCTCCTCCACCCTAAATGCCGTGCCTTGCCCGGGTTGCTTCTTGACTTACTTCTTCTTGATGAAGAAGGTGTATTCGCCGCCCGCTTCGGCGGTGGACAGGAGCTCGTTGCCGGTTTGCTTGGCGAACGCAGCGAAGTCTTTGACGGAACCCGGATCGGTGGCGATGATCTTGAGGACTTGGCCGCCGGCCAGTTCACCCAGGGTTTTCTTGGCACGGAGGATGGGCAGGGGGCAGTTCAGGCCGCGCGCATCGAGCTCTTTATCGAAGTTCATTTCTGCTCCTTTACAAAATCAGCATGTGCTAAAAAAAGCCCGGCTACATTAAACCAGTTGTTGGTAGATTGCAACCAGAGCCAAAGCCTTGGGGGATAAGGAATCAACCCAAGGTGGTCAGGGGTTTTCCGGCGCGCATCCAGGCCATGATGCCACCGGCCAGATTGTGCATGTTGGTGTAGCCCTTGGCGGCCAGGAAGGCGCAGGCCTGGGCCGAGCGGGCGCCGGAGTTGCAGTAGATGATGACCGGCTTGTCCTTGGGAATGTCGTGCTCGCGCATCGGCAGCAGATGCAGGGGCAGATGGACGGCGCCTTCGATCACGCCGCGCGCGACCTCGGCATCGGTGCGCACGTCGAGCAAATGGATGCTGGCGGGATCGACGCTCGCCAGATAATCGACATCGACTTCCTTGAAACCGTAGCCACCGAACATGAATGCGCCCTTTGCCCAAGATGGTTCAATTTATAAGCGGCCGCTAATATATAGAGGCGCGCCCGGCTTGGCAACCGGGCGATTCGCGCCAAGCTGTCCAGCCGCCTGGCCTGCCGGCCTTGCCGTTCGGCCTGCCACGACACAGCCGACGCTATGCCAGCCCTGGCGTTGCGGCTAGAATTCACGGGTTTTCCCATTGCCCCCTCTGCCCGCGCCATGAAAAGCAGTGAAATCCGCCGCCGCTTCCTCGATTACTTCGCCGCCAAGGGCCATACCATCGTGCCCTCCAGCCCGCTGATTCCGGCCAACGACCCCACCCTGCTGTTCACCAACGCCGGCATGGTGCAGTTCAAGGACGTGTTTCTCGGCCGCGAGCAACGGCCCTATGTGCGCGCCGTCTCGTCCCAGCGCTGCGTGCGCGCCGGCGGCAAGCACAACGATCTGGAGAACGTCGGCTACACCGCGCGCCACCACACCTTCTTCGAGATGCTGGGCAATTTCAGCTTCGGCGACTATTTCAAGCGCGAGGCGATCGAGTTCGCCTGGGAGTTCCTGACCCGGGAATTGGGCATTGCCAAGGACAAGCTTTGGGTCACGGTTTATCAGGACGACGACGAGGCCTACGACATCTGGGCGAAACAGATCGGGGTGCCGCTCGAGCGCATCACCCGCATCGGCGACAAGGCAGGTCAGAAGTATCACAGCGACAACTTCTGGCAGATGGGCGACACCGGCCCCTGCGGCCCCTGCACCGAGATCTTCTACGACCACGGCCCGGAAGTGGCCGGCGGCCCACCCGGCAGCCCGGACGAGGACGGCGACCGCTACATCGAGATCTGGAACCTGGTGTTCATGCAGTACAACCGCGACGAGCACGGCGTGCTGCACCCGCTGCCCAAGCCCTCGGTCGATACCGGCATGGGCCTTGAGCGCATCTCGGCCGTGATGCAGCAGGTGCACAGCAACTATGAGATCGACCTGTTCCAGGATCTGATCCGCGCCGCCGCGCGCGAGACCCACGCCCAGGATCTGGCCAACAACTCGCTCAAGGTCATCGCCGACCACATCCGGGCCTGCGCCTTCCTCATCGTCGACGGCGCCATCCCCAGCAACGAGGGACGCGGCTATGTGCTGCGCCGCATCATCCGCCGCGCCATCCGCCACGGCTACAAGCTGGGCCAGAAGCAGCCCTTCTTCCACAAGCTGGTGCCCGATCTGGTCAAGACAATGGGCGAGGCCTATCCCGAGCTTGGCGCCGCCCAGGCCAACGTCAGCGCCATTCTCAAGCAGGAGGAGGAACGCTTCGCCGAGACGCTGGAACACGGCATGGCGGTGCTGGAGACGGCCATGGCCTCGGAGGACAAGATGCTCGACGGCGAGACCGTGTTCAAGCTCTACGACACCTACGGCTTCCCGCTCGATCTGACTGCCGACATCGCGCGCGAGCGTGGCATCACCGTCGATTTCGCCGGCTTCGAGGCCGCCATGGAACTGCAGCGCGAGCGCGCCCGCGCCGCCTCCAAGTTCACCATGGGCAAGGGTCTGGAGTTCAACGGCGAGCCGACCGAGTTCCACGGCTACGACACCCTGGAGATGGAGGGCCGCATCGTCGCCATCTACAAGGAGGGCAGTCAGGTCACCGAAATCCAGGCCGGCGACGAGGCGGTGATCGTGCTCGACCGCACGCCGTTCTATGCCGAGTCGGGCGGCCAGGTCGGCGATATCGGTGAGCTGACGTCGGGACACGGCCTGTTCGTGGTGGAGGACACCCAGAAGATTCAGGCCGAGGTGTTCGGCCACAAGGGCCGGCTCAAGACCGGCCGGCTGGCGGTGACCGACACGGTCAACGCCAAGGTGAACGCCGAGGCGCGCAGCCGCGCGGCCTACAACCATTCGGCCACCCATCTCTTGCATGCCGCCCTGCGCACCGTGCTGGGCAAGCATGTCACGCAGAAGGGCTCGCTGGTCACGGCCGAGCGCACCCGCTTCGATTTCTCGCACCCCCAGGCGCTGACGCCGGAGCAGATCCGCGAAATCGAGCGCCTGGTCAACGCCGAGATCCGCCGCAACAGCAAGGTGGAAACCCGCCTGATGAAGCACGATGAGGCGATCAAGGCCGGCGCCATGGCACTGTTCGGCGAGAAATACGGCGACGAGGTGCGCGTGGTGGGCATGGGCGAATTCTCCACCGAGCTGTGCGGCGGCACCCATGTCAAGCGCACGGGCGACATCGGCCTGTTCAAGATCGTGGCCGAGGGCGGCGTGGCCGCCGGCATCCGCCGGATCGAGGCGGTGACCGGTCCCGCCGCCGTGGCCTACATGCAGGAACAGGAAGAGACCCTGCGCGAGGTGGCCAGCGCACTCAAGGCCCAGCCGCAGGAAGTCGCCACCCGCCTGGCGCAGATCCAGGACCAGGTGAAGGCCATGGAAAAAGAACTGGCGCGGTTCAAGGCCAAGCTCGCCGCTGCGCAGGGCGATGAGCTGGTCGACCAGGTCCAGGAGGTGAGGGGCATCCGGTTCCTCGCCGCCCAGATCGAAGGCGCCGACGCCAAGGCCCTGCGCGAACTGGCCGACAAGCTGAAGGACAAGCTCAAATCCTGCGCCCTGGTGCTGGCCAGCGTGGAAGGCGAGAAAGTGACCCTGATCGCCAGCGTCAGCGCCGACCTCACGGCCAAGATCAAGGCCGGCGAGCTGGTCAACCACGTCGCCCAGCAGGTGGGCGGCAAGGGCGGCGGCCGACCGGACATGGCCCAGGCCGGCGGCACCCAGCCGGACAAGCTGGCGGCAGCGCTGGCCTCGGTGCAGGACTGGATCGCGGGCAAGGCATAAGCCGCACTTTCGCTTCGGCTCTGCCCCGCGCCCCTCACCCCGCCCCTCTCCCCAAGGGGGAGAGGGAGATGGTGGGTAGCCCCTCCCCCACTGGTGGGGGAGGCCGGGAGGGGAAGGCACGGGCGATGGAGGGCGGAAAGCTTGCTCCCCACCCCTGCCCTCCCCGC